>NZ_JAWJYQ010000013.1:0-87266 GCF_032971465.1 Pseudomonas sp. LSJ-87
GTTCCATCAGGCGTGGCCCGCGTCGGAACCGGGTAGGTTGCTAGAGGCGTCCAGCGATGGCCGTCGTAGAGGAATGACTGTCCTCGACAAAACCCGGCTTACAGATCGACTCTCCACCTTTCCCTCCCTGCTTTATTCGATAGCAGATGTCCTCTGGTAATACCGAAAAAATCTTACTCTTAATAAATCACTTTAACTTCGAACTCCATTCGCCTGCGTGGGTTTGATTTTTCTCGTGTTTTTTTCTCCTCGGTAGTCCTTCCGCATTCCTTTATTGCGCTAAATCTCGGTCCTGTAAGGCTTTTCCTTCCGAACGTGCCTTGACGGTGCTGCGGGCGGATTCCTATAGTGTGCGCAAGTGGCAGAAAGTGGGATGAAGTGGGTTTTCTGGCACAAAAAAGCTAACATTGTGGGGAATCGCAGCCGTGTTCCGCGGAGCCAACGCCGTCAGCCTCGATGCCAAGGGCCGTCTCGCCATGCCGAGCCGGTACCGTGACGAGCTCGATTCGCGTTGCAATGGTCAGCTGATCGTGACCATCGACGCCGTTGACCCCTGCTTGTGTGTTTATCCCCTCGATGAGTGGGAACAGATAGAAGCCAAGTTGCGTGCCTTGCCATCGTTGCGTGAGGAAAACCGCCGCCTGCAGCGTTTGCTGATCGGTAATGCGGTTGACCTGGAGCTCGATGGCAGCGGGCGTTTCCTGGTGCCGCCCCGTCTGCGTGAGTACGCCAAGCTCGACAAGAAGGCGATGCTGGTGGGGCAACTGAACAAATTCCAGCTGTGGGATGAAGATGCCTGGAACGCGGTTTCGGCAGCCGACCTTGCAGCTATTCAACAACCGGGCGCCATGCCCGACGAATTGCGTGACCTGATCCTGTGACCATAGATAGCGGCTTCAACCACATTACCGTCCTGCTCGACGAAGCTGTCGAGGCATTGGCCCTGCGCGCCGACGGTTGCTATCTGGACGGCACTTTCGGCCGTGGCGGGCACAGCCGGCTGATTCTCAGCAAGCTCGGGCC
Organism: Pseudomonas sp. LSJ-87; assembly: GCF_032971465.1. Lineage (NCBI taxonomy): Bacteria > Pseudomonadati > Pseudomonadota > Gammaproteobacteria > Pseudomonadales > Pseudomonadaceae > Pseudomonas > Pseudomonas sp. LSJ-87. The sequence continues at coordinate 1,024 of NZ_JAWJYQ010000013.1, forward strand.
GCAAGGGCGGCTGCTGGGTTTCGACAAAGATCCACAGGCGATTGCCACGGGGCAAGCGCTGGCGGCCGAAGACGGCCGCTTTGTCATTGTGCAGCGCAGCTTTGCCGAGCTGGGCGCGGAAGTGGCCGAGCGCGGCCTGGATGGCAAGGTCAGTGGCGTATTGCTCGACCTGGGCGTTTCCTCGCCGCAGCTGGATGACCCCGAGCGTGGCTTCAGCTTCCTCAATGATGGCCCGCTGGACATGCGCATGAACCCGGACCAGGGCATCAGCGCCGCCGAGTTCATCGCCACTGCGCCGGTGGAAGAGATCGCCCGCGTATTCAAGGAATACGGCGAGGAGCGCTTTGCCGGGCGCATGGCGCGTGCTGTGGTGGAGCGCCGCGAAAAGCAGCCGTTCACCCGTACCGCCGACCTGGCGGAAGTGCTCAAGGTGGCCAACCCGGCTTGGGAAAAAGGCAAGAACCCGGCTACCCGTGCCTTCCAGGGCCTGCGCATTCACGTCAACAACGAGCTGGGCGACCTAGAGACCGGTCTTGAGGCAGCGCTCGAAGCGCTTGAAGTTGGCGGTCGCCTGGCAGTCATCAGTTTCCACTCGCTGGAAGACCGTATCGTCAAGCTGTTCATGCGCAAGCTGGTCAAGGGCGAGGCTGACAACCTGCCACGCAACCTGCCGGTTCAGCACAAGGCCTTCGAGCCGAAAATCAAGCTCATCGGCAAGGCCCAGTTCGCCTCCGAAGCCGAGCTCAAGGCCAACCCGCGGGCGCGCAGCGCCGTGATGCGGGTGGCGGAGAAGCTGCGGTGAGCAGGCTGTTTGCCAAACCCTTGCCAGGCGGAAGCTTCCTGATGCTTCTGCTGTTCGTTGCCGTGTTGATTTCGGCCATCGCCGTGTCCTACAGCGCGCACTGGAACCGTCAGTTGCTCAACACCCTGTACGGCGAGTTGAACGAACGCGACAAGGCCCAGGCCGAGTGGGGCCGGCTGATCCTCGAGCAAAGCACCTGGACCGCCGCCAGCCGCATCGAAAACCTGGCTTCCGAGCAACTGAAGATGCGCGTACCTTCGGCTGACGAAGTGCGGATGGTGGCGCCATGATGAAGCTCGAAGGCGCACTCTACCCATGGCGCTTCCGCGTGGTGATCGGCTTGCTGGCGCTGATGGTCGGTGCCATCTGCTGGCGCATCATCGACCTGCAGGTGGTCGACCGTGACTTCCTCAAGGGCCAGGGCGATGCGCGCAGCCTGCGTCACATCCCTATCCCGGCTCACCGCGGCCTGATCACCGACCGTAACGGTGAACCGCTGGCGGTCAGTACCCCGGTCACCACCCTGTGGGCCAACCCCAAGGAAATGCAGGCCTCCAAAGACCGCTGGCCACAGCTGGCGGCAGCGCTGGGGCAGAACCCGCAGCAGCTGACCGAGCGCCTGACCCAGCAGGCCAGCAAAGAGTTCATCTATCTGGTCCGCGGCCTTACCCCGGAGCAGGGCCAGCATGTACTCGACCTGAAAGTGCCGGGTGTGTACGGCCTGGAAGAATTCCGCCGCTTCTACCCGGCCGGTGATGTCACTGCGCACATGGTCGGCTTCACCGACCTCGACGACCACGGTCGGGAAGGGGTGGAACTGGCCTATGACGAGTGGCTGGCCGGCGTACCCGGCAAGCGGCAGGTGATCAAGGACCGGCGCGGCCGGCTGATCAAGGACATCCAGGTAACCAAGAACGCCAAGGCCGGGAAGACCTTGGCGTTGTCGATAGACCTGCGCCTGCAGTACCTGGCCACCCGCGAGCTGCGCAACGCCATTGCCGAACAGGACGCCAAGGCCGGCAGCCTGGTGATCATGGACGTCAAGACCGGTGAGGTCCTGGCCATGGTCAACCAGCCGACCTACAACCCCAACAACCGTCGCAGCATGTTCCCGGCCGCCATGCGTAACCGCGCGATCATCGACGTGTTCGAGCCGGGCTCCACGGTCAAGCCGATCTCCATGAGCGCGGCACTGGAAAGTGGCCGCTGGAAGCCGACCGACAAGGTCGAGGTGTACCCGGGCAGCCTGCAGATCGGTCGCTACACCATCAAGGACGTGTCCAGGAGCGAGGGCCCGATCCTCGACCTGACCGGCATCCTGATCAACTCCAGTAACGTCGGCATGAGCAAGATCGCCTTCGACATCGGCGGCGAGGCCATCTACCGGGTCATGTCCCAGGTCGGCCTGGGCCAGTACACCGGCCTTGGCTTCCCCGGCGAGCGCGTCGGCAACCTGCCCAACCACCGCGAGTGGCGCAAGGCAGAGACCGCGACCCTGTCTTATGGCTATGGCGTGTCGGTCACCGCCCTGCAACTGGTGCATGCCTACGCGGCGCTGGCCAACGACGGCAAGATGGTGCCGCTGTCGATCCTCAAGGTCGACAAGGCCCCGGAAGCCGTGCAGGCCATTCCGAAGGAAACCGCCGAAACCGTCCAAGGCATGCTGCAACAGGTGATCGAAGCACCGCGCGGCGTGTTCCGCGCCCAGGTGCCGTTCTACCACGTGGCCGGCAAGTCGGGTACCGCGCGTAAAGCCACCGTGGGCTCCAAGGGCTACACCGAAAACGCCTACCGCTCGCTGTTCGCCGGCTTCGGGCCGATGAGCGACCCGCGCTACGCCATCGTCGTGGTCATCGACGAACCAGGCAAGGGCGGCTACTTCGGCGGCCTGGTTTCGGCGCCGGTGTTCAGCAAGGTCATGTCCGGCACCCTGCGCCTGATGAACGTGCCGCCAGACAACCTGCCGCCACCAGCACCCGTCGAACAATCGCAAGTCAATGCAGCAGCAACCGCCAAGGGAGGGCGTGGATGATGACAATGCCATTGAGCAAGCTTTTCGCTCACGCCAGCCGTGATCCGCTGATCCGTGAACTGACCCTGGACAGCCGCAATGTGCGCCCGGGCGATCTGTTCCTGGCCGTGCCGGGCGCCAAGGTCGATGGCCGCGAGCATATCGCCGATGCCCTGGCGCGTGGCGCTGCTGCCGTGGCCTATGAAGAACAGGGCACGAGCGTTCTGCCACTGACCGACGCGCCGCTCATCCCGGTCAAGGGCCTGATCGCCCAGCTTTCGGATATCGCAGGGCGCTTTTATGGTGAACCGAGCCGCCAGCTGAACCTGGTGGGCGTGACCGGTACCAACGGCAAGACCAGCGTCACCCAGCTGGTGGCCCAGGCGCTGGACTTGCTTGGCCAGCGTTGCGGCCTGATCGGCACCCTGGGTACCGGCTTCTATGGTGAGCTGCAGAGTGGCCGCCTGACCACGCCCGACCCGATCGCCGTACAGTCGACCCTCAACGACCTCAAGAAAGGTGGCGCCAAGGCCGTGGCCATGGAGGTTTCCTCGCACGCCCTGGAGCAGGGCCGGGTCGCCGCGCTGGAATTCGACATCGCGGTCATGACCAACCTGTCCCGCGATCACCTGGACTACCACGGCAGCATGGAGGCCTACGAGGCCGCCAAGGCCAAGCTGTTCGCCTGGTCGAGCCTGCGCTGCCAGGTGGTCAACCTTGACGACGCCTTCGGTCGCCGCCTGGCCGAGGCCTTTGCCCGCCGGCCGAGTGCCGACCATATCGAGACCCGGTTGCTCAGCTACAGCCTGGAGAACCCGGAGGCCTCGCTGTTCTGCCGCGAAGCCGTGTTCAATGACGATGGCGTGCGCGCCACCCTGGTCACCGCCCAGGGCGAACGTACCCTGCGCAGCCAGTTGCTGGGCCGCTTCAACCTGAGCAACATGCTCGCCGCCGTGGCGACCCTGTTGGCGCTGGACTACGCGCTGGACGAAATCCTCAAGGTCACCCCGCAGCTGCAGGGGCCGATCGGCCGCATGCAGCGCCTGGGTGGGGGCGACAAGCCGCTGGTGGTGGTCGACTATGCGCACACCCCGGACGCCCTGGAGAAAGTACTCGAAGCCCTGCGCCCGCACGCGCACGGCAAGCTGCTGTGCCTGTTCGGCTGCGGCGGCGACCGAGACCGCGGCAAGCGTCCGCTGATGGCCGAAGTGGCCGAACGCCTGGCAGACCGCGTGCTGGTCACCGACGACAACCCGCGTACTGAAGACCCGCTGCGCATTTTCGATGACATCCGTCCCGGTTTCGCCAAGCCTGCCGAGGTCGAGTTCGTTGCCGGTCGTGGCGAAGCCATCGCACACCTGATCGCCACTGCCGCTGCCGACGATGTGATCGTGCTGGCCGGCAAGGGGCACGAGGATTACCAGGAGATCAATGGCGAGCGCCATGACTTCTCCGATTTGACCGAGGCCGAAAAGGCACTTGCAGCCTGGGAGGCTCCACATGCTTAAGCCGATGTCACTCAGCCAGCTGACCACAGCACTGAGTGGTCAACAAGTCGGTGCCGACGCCACCTTCACCGGCGTCAGCATCGACAGCCGCAGTGTTGGCGCCGGGCAACTGTTCGTCGCCCTGGCCGGCCCGCGCTTCGATGGCCACGACTACCTGGCCGATGTGAAGGCCAAGGGCGCTGTCGCGGCCCTGGTCGAGCGTGAAGTAGCCGATGTCGATCTGCCGCAGCTGCTGGTCGCCGATTGCCGCCTGGCCCTCGGCCAGCTTGGCGCGCTGAGCCGTGCTGCCTTCGACAAGCCGGTGGTGGCCATCACCGGTTCCAGCGGCAAGACCACGGTCAAGGAGATGCTCGCCAGCATCCTGCGCACCCGTGGCCTGGTGCACGCCACCCGCGGCAACCTGAACAACGACCTCGGCGCGCCGCTGACCCTGCTGGAGATCGCCCCCGAGCACAGTGCCGCGGTGATCGAACTGGGCGCCTCGCGCATTGGCGAGATCCGCTACACCGTCGGCCTGACCCAGCCCCAGGTGGTCATCATCAACAACGCCGGTACCGCCCACGTTGGCGAGTTCGGCGGCCCGGAAAAGATCGTCGAAGCCAAGGGCGAGATCCTCGAAGGCCTGGGCGCGGGCGGTATCGCCATCCTCAACCTGGACGACAAGGCCTTTGATATCTGGAAGGCACGCGCCGGCGCGCACAAGGTCTTCAGCTTCGCCCGCAGCAATGCAAAGGCCGATTTCCATGCCACGGACATCGGTCGCGATGCCCGTGGTTGCCCGTCGTTCAAGCTGCACGGCGCTGGTGACGTGGTGGACGTGCAACTCAATGTGCTTGGTGAGCACAACGTCAGCAACGCCTTGGCCGCCGCCGCCGCTGCCCATGCCGTTGGTCTGAGCCTGAGCGGCATCGCCGCCGGCCTGGCTGCCGTGCAGCCGGTCAAGGGCCGTACCGTGGCGCAGATCGCGCCGAACGGCGTGCGCGTGATCGACGACAGTTACAACGCAAATCCCACCTCCATGTGCGCGGCCATTGATATACTCGCCGGCTTTTCCGGACGCACCGTCCTGGTGCTTGGAGATATCGGCGAACTGGGGCAATGGGCGGAAGAAGGCCACCGTCAGGTGGGTGACTACGCGCGTGGCAAGGTCGACGCCCTGTACGCAGTGGGTTCCAACATGAAACACGCGGTCAAGGCGTTCGGCGCCAATGGCCGCCATTTCGCTACTCAAGCTGAGCTGATCGACGCGGTTGGCGCCGAGAATGCCAGCGACACCACTATCTTGATCAAGGGCTCGCGCAGCGCTGCGATGGAAAACGTCGTGGCGGCATTGTGCGGTGCCAGCGGGGAGAAACATTAATGCTGCTGCTGTTGGCCGAGTATCTGCAACAGTTCCACAAAGGCTTCGCGGTCTTCCAGTACCTGTCCCTGCGCGGGATTCTGGGTGTGCTGACCGCGTTGTCCCTGGCGCTGTGGCTGGGGCCGTGGATGATCCGTACCCTGCAAATCCGCCAGATCGGCCAGGCCGTGCGTAACGACGGCCCGCAATCGCACCTGTCCAAGTCCGGCACCCCGACCATGGGTGGGGCGCTGATACTGTCCGCCATCGCCGTCAGCACCCTGCTGTGGGCCGACCTGACCAACCGCTACGTGTGGGTGGTGCTGATCGTTACCCTGGCATTCGGTGCCATCGGCTGGGTCGATGACTACCGCAAGGTGATCGAAAAGAACTCGCGTGGCCTGCCAAGCCGCTGGAAGTACTTCTGGCAGTCGGTGTTCGGCCTGGCTGCAGCCATCTTCCTGTACAAGACCGCGCCGACCAGCGTCGAAACCACGCTGATCCTGCCGTTCATCAAGGATGTCACCATTCCGCTGGGCATCGGCTTCGTCGTGCTGACCTACTTCGTCATTGTCGGTTCGAGCAACGCGGTCAACCTCACCGACGGCCTCGACGGCCTGGCGATCATGCCGACGGTGATGGTCGGCGGTGCCCTGGGCATCTTCTGCTACCTGTCGGGCAACGTGAAGTTCGCCGAATACCTGCTGATCCCATACGTGCCGGGCTCGGGCGAGCTGATCGTGTTCTGCGGCGCGCTGATCGGTGCCGGCCTGGGCTTCCTGTGGTTCAACACCTACCCGGCGCAGGTATTCATGGGTGACGTCGGCGCGCTGGCGCTGGGCGCCGCCCTGGGCACCATCGCCGTGATCGTCCGCCAGGAAATCGTGCTGTTCATCATGGGCGGCGTGTTCGTCATGGAAACCCTGTCGGTGGTGATCCAGGTTGCCTCCTTCAAGCTGACCGGCAAGCGCGTGTTCCGCATGGCGCCGATCCACCACCACTTTGAACTCAAGGGCTGGCCAGAGCCACGGGTGATCGTCCGCTTCTGGATCATCACCGTGATCCTGGTGCTGGTCGGCCTTGCAACCCTGAAACTGAGGTAGATGAGCGTGTCCCTGATCGCTTCCGACCAATTCCGCATCGTTGTCGGCCTCGGCAAGAGCGGCATGTCCCTGGTTCGCTTCCTGGCGAGCCGGGGCATTGCCTTTGCGGTCGCCGACACCCGCGAGCAACCGCCGGAACTGGACACCCTGCGCCGTGATTACCCGCAGGTGGAAGTGCGCTGTGGTGAACTGGACGTGGACTTCCTGTGCCGCGCCAACGAGCTGTACGTCAGCCCCGGCCTGGCCCTGGCCACCCCGGCCCTGCAGCAGGCGGCCGCGCGTGGCGTGAAGCTGTCCGGTGACATCGAACTGTTTGCCCGCCACGCCAAGGCCCCGATCATTGCCATCAGCGGCTCCAACGCCAAGAGCACCGTCACCACCCTGGTTGGCGAAATGGCCGCCAAGGCGGGCAAGCGCGTGGCGGTGGGCGGCAACCTCGGTACCCCGGCGCTGGACCTGCTGGCCGATGACGTCGAGCTGTACGTGCTGGAACTGTCCAGCTTCCAGCTGGAAACCACCGACCAGCTCAACGCCGAAGTGGCCACCGTGCTGAACATCAGCGAAGACCACATGGACCGCTACAGCGGCCTGCCGGCCTACCACCTGGCCAAACACCGGATCTTCCGTGGTGCCCGCCAGGTCGTGGTCAACCGCCAGGACGCCCTGAGCCGACCGCTGCCGGTGGAAGGCCGCCCATGCTGGACCTTCGGCCTGAACCAGCCGGACTTCAAGGCCTTCGGCCTGCGCGAAGTGGACGGCGAGAAATACCTGGCGTTCGAGTTCCAGGCGCTGATGCCGGCGCGTGAGCTGAAGATTCGCGGCGCCCACAACCAGAGCAACGCCCTGGCGGCACTGGCCCTGGGGCATGCTGCCGGCCTGCCGTTCGAACCGATGCTCGAGGCGCTGCGCGAGTTCGGCGGCCTGGCCCACCGTTGCCAGTGGGTGCGCGAGCGTAACGGCGTTAACTGGTACGACGATTCCAAGGCCACCAACGTCGGTGCTGCCCTGGCCGCCATCGAAGGCCTGGGTGCCGACATCGAAGGCAAGCTGGTGCTGATCGCCGGTGGCGATGGCAAGGGCGCCGACTTCGCAGCGCTGCGCGAGCCGGTCAAGCGCTTCTGCCGCGCCGTGGTACTGCTTGGCCGTGATGCCGAGCGCCTGGCCGAAGCTCTGGGCGATGGCGTGCAACTGGTCCGCGTCAAGACCCTCGACGACGCCGTGCAGCAATGCGCCGAACTGGCCCAGGCGGGTGATGCCGTGCTGCTGTCGCCGGCGTGCGCCAGCCTCGACATGTTCAAGAACTTCGAAGAACGCGGGCGCCTGTTCGCCCAGGCAGCGGGAGGCCTTGCATGATCTTCGGCATCCTCAAGCCCTATCCGTCGCCGCTGATCAGCGGCCGTGGCATCGACCTGGACTTCGCGATGCTCGCCGGCTGCCTGGCATTGCTGGGCCTGGGCCTGGTGATGATCACCTCGGCGTCCTCGGAAGTGGCTGCGGTGCAGTCGGGCAACCCGCTTTACCACATGTTCCGCCACCTGGTGTACGTGTTCCTCGGCCTGGTCGCCTGTGGCGCCACAATGCTGGTACCGATCGCCACCTGGCAGCGCATGGGCTTCCTGATGCTGCTGGGTGCCTTCGGCCTGCTGGTACTGGTGCTGGTGCCGGGTATCGGCCGCGAAGTGAACGGCTCCATGCGCTGGATCGGCTTCAGCTTCTTCAACGTGCAGCCTTCGGAAATCGCCAAGGTGTTCGTGGTCGTCTACCTGGCCGGCTACCTGGTGCGCCGGCAGACCGAGGTACGCGAAACCTGGATGGGCTTCTTCAAGCCGTTCATCGTGCTGCTGCCCATGGCTGCCCTGCTGCTGATGGAGCCGGACTTCGGCGCCACCGTGGTGATGATGGGCGCGGCGGCGGCCATGCTGTTCCTCGGCGGGGTGGGGCTGTTCCGCTTCAGCCTGATGGTGGTGTTGGCGGTGGTCGCGGTGTTCGTCCTGGTACAGGCGCAGCCTTACCGGATGGCGCGCCTGATTACCTTTACCGACCCGTGGTCCGACCAGTTCGGCTCGGGCTACCAGCTGACCCAGGCGCTGATTGCCTTCGGCCGTGGCGAGTGGCTGGGCGTTGGCCTGGGCAACAGCGTGCAGAAGCAGTTCTACCTGCCTGAAGCGCACACCGACTTCGTGTTCTCGGTACTGGCCGAAGAACTCGGCGTGGTCGGCTCGCTGCTGACTATCGCGCTGTTCGTATTCGTCACTGTGCGTGCCCTGTATATCGGCCTGTGGGCGGAGAAAGCCAAGCAGTTCTTTGCCGCTTATGTTGCCTTCGGCCTGGCCTTCCTGTGGATCGGCCAGTTCCTGATCAACATCGGTGTGAACGTTGGCCTGCTGCCGACCAAGGGCCTGACCCTGCCGTTCCTCAGCTACGGGGGCAGCTCGCTGGTGATCTGCTGTGCCTGCGTGGGCCTGTTGCTGCGTATCGAGTGGGAAAGCCGCACGCACCTGGGCAGTGAGGAACACGAATTCAGCGAAAGCGATTTTGCCGAGGAGACCAATCATGGCCGCTGACGGCAAGAACGTACTGATCATGGCGGGCGGCACCGGGGGCCACGTGTTCCCGGCCCTGGCCTGCGCCCGTGAATTCCAGGCGCGCGGCTACAGCGTGCACTGGCTGGGCACCCCGCGCGGTATCGAGAACGAACTGGTGCCCCAGGCCGGCCTGCCGCTGCACCTGATCCAGGTCAGCGGCCTGCGCGGCAAGAGCAAGCTGTCGTTGCTCAAGGCGCCGTTCACCCTGGTCAAGGCCGTGCTGCAGGCGCGGCGTATCGTGCGCGAGCTCAAGCCTGTATGTGTGGTCGGCTTCGGTGGCTATGTGACCGGCCCCGGCGGCGTGGCCGCACGCCTGTGCGGCGTACCGCTGGTGATCCACGAGCAGAATGCCCGCGCCGGTACCACCAACCGCCTGCTGCTGCCGCTGGCTGCGCGTGTTTGCGAAGCCTTCCCGGCCACCTTCGCCGCCAGCGACAAACTGCGCACCACCGGCAACCCGGTGCGCCCGGAACTGTTCATGGACGCCCTGCGCGCGCCCCTGGCCGAGCGCCGTGCGCGCCTGCTGGTGATGGGCGGCAGCCTGGGTGCGGAACCATTGAACAAATTGTTGCCTAAGGCCCTGTCCGAAGTGCCCGCCGCACTGCGGCCAGAGGTATTCCACCAGGCCGGCAAGCAACACGCGCCGGCCACCGCCGAGCGTTATCACGAGGCGGGTGTCGAGGCTCAGGTAGAGCCCTTCATCAAGGACATGGCCCAAGCCTATGGTTGGGCCGACATTGTGGTGTGCCGGGCCGGCGCCCTGACCGTCAGCGAGCTGGCGGCAGCGGGCCTGCCTTCGATGCTGGTGCCATTGCCCCACGCGATCGACGACCACCAGACCCACAACGCCCAATATCTGGCCCGGGAAGGCGCAGCCTTCCTGATGCCACAAGCGACAACTGGCGCAGCGCAGCTCGCTGAACGCCTGAACGAGGTGCTGATGCAACCCGAGAAACTCAACGTCATGGCAGGCACCGCACGGCGCCTGGCCAAACCTGCCGCAACCAGCACCGTGGTCGATATCTGCCTGGAGGTGGCCCATGGTTGAGAGCCAGAAAGCCATGCCCCAGCCGAAGATGGGCCGTATCCGCCGTATCCACTTCGTCGGTATCGGCGGCGTGGGCATGTGCGGCATTGCCGAAGTGTTGCTGAACCTGGGCTATGAAGTGTCCGGTTCCGACCTGAAGGCCTCGCCGGTTACCGAACGCCTGGAATCGTTCGGCGCCGAGATCTTCGTCGGTCACCGCGCCGAGAACGCCGCCACCGCCGATGTGCTGGTGGTGTCCAGCGCCATCAACCCGGCCAACCCGGAAGTCGCCACCGCCCTCGAGCGGCGCATTCCGGTGGTGCCGCGTGCCGAGATGCTCGCCGAGCTGATGCGCTATCGCCATGGCGTGGCCGTTGCCGGCACCCACGGCAAGACCACCACTACCAGCTTGCTGGCCTCGGTGTTCGCCGCTGGCGGCCTGGACCCGACCTTCGTCATCGGTGGCCGCCTGACCGCGGCCGGCACCAATGCCCAGCTGGGTACCAGCCGCTACCTGATTGCCGAAGCGGACGAGAGCGATGCCAGCTTCCTGCACCTGCAGCCGATGGTAGCCGTGGTCACCAACATCGACGCCGACCACATGGCGACCTACGAAGGTGACTTCAACAAACTGAAGAAAACCTTCGTCGAGTTCCTGCACAACCTGCCGTTCTACGGCCTGGCCGTGATGTGCCTGGACGACCCGGTAGTGCGCGAGATCCTGCCACAGGTCAAGCGCCCGACCGTGACCTATGGCTTCAGCGACGAGGCCGACATCCGCGCCATCAACGTGCGCCAGATGGGCATGCAGACCCACTTCACCGTGCTGCGCCGTGACCGCGAGCCGCTGGAGGTGTCGGTGAACATGCCCGGCAACCACAACGTGCTCAACGCCTTGGCCACCATCGCCATCGCCACCGACGAAGGCATCACTGACGAAGCCATTGTCCAGGGCCTGTCCGGCTTCCAGGGCGTCGGCCGCCGCTTCCAGGTGTACGGCGAACTGCCGGTCGAAGGCGGCAGCGTGATGCTGGTCGACGACTACGGCCACCACCCGACCGAAGTGGCCGCGGTGATCCAGGCCGTGCGCGGCGGTTGGCCAAGCCGTCGCCTGGTGATCGTCTACCAGCCGCACCGCTACAGCCGTACCCGCGACCTGTACGACGATTTCGTCCAGGTGCTGGGCGATGCCAACGTGCTGCTGCTGATGGAGGTCTACCCGGCCGGCGAAGAGCCGATCCCCGGCGCCGACAGCCGCCAGCTGTGCCACAGCATCCGCCAGCGCGGCAAGCTGGACCCGATCTACATCGAGCGTGGCGTCGACCTGGCGCCGCTGGTCAAGCCACTGCTGCGCGCTGGCGACATCCTGATCTGCCAGGGTGCCGGTGATGTCGGCGGCCTGGCCCCTCAATTGATGAAAAGCCCGCTGTTCGCTGGCGCCAAGCAGGAGAAGTCGAAATGACCAGCGCCTACGACAAGCTGCACTCGACCCTGGACGTCAAGGCGTTCGGCCGCGTCGCGGTGCTGTACGGCGGCAAGAGCGCCGAGCGCGAAGTGTCGCTCAAGTCCGGTGCCGCAGTGATCGACGCGCTGACCACCGCCGGTGTCGACGTTGTCGCCATCGACGTGGGTGACGACCTGCTCGACCGCCTGCAAAGCGAGAAGATCGACCGCGCCTTCATCATCCTCCACGGTCGTGGCGGTGAAGACGGCAGCATGCAAGGCCTGCTCGAGTGCCTGGGCATCCCCTACACCGGCAGTGGCATCCTTGCCTCGGCACTGGCCATGGACAAGCTGCGCACCAAGCAGGTGTGGCAGAGCCTGGGTATTCCGACCCCGCGCCACGCGGTGCTGGCGAGCGAAAGCGATTGTTTGCAGGCCAGTACGGAACTGGGCTTCCCGCTTATCGTCAAACCCGCCCATGAAGGTTCCAGCATCGGCATGGCCAAGGTGAACAGCGCCCAGGAACTGGTCGCCGCCTGGCAGGACGCAGCTAAATACGATTCCCAGGTACTGGTGGAACAGTGGATCCATGGGCCGGAGTTCACCGTCGCGGTATTGCGCGGCCAGGTGCTGCCGCCGATCGCCCTGGGTACGCCGCACGTGTTCTACGACTACGACGCCAAGTACATCGCCAACGATACCCAGTACCGCATTCCGTGCGGCCTGGACAGCGTCAAGGAACAGGAACTGATCGACCTGACCGCGCGTGCCTGCGATGCCATCGGCATCGAAGGCTGGGGGCGGCTGGACGTGATGCAGGACGAGCAGGGCCGGTTCTGGCTGCTCGAAGTCAACACCGCACCCGGCATGACCGACCATAGCCTGGTGCCCATGGCGGCCCGCGCGGCCGGCCTGGACTTCCAGCAACTGGTGCTGGCGATCCTGGCCGAAAGCGTGGCGACGCGAGGTTAACAACCATGCAAGGCGCGATGATACGTCAGCAGCAACCCGTTACCGGCCGTAGCAAGCCGGTGCCGCGTGGTGCCAGCCGGCTGGTGGCCGACGAGCCCGTATCGGCGCGCCTGCCGCGGCCAAGCCTGGGTGGTCTCAAGCGCCTGCTGTGGCCGGTGCTGCTGGTGGCGGCCGGGTTTGGCGCCTACGAGGGCGCCATTCGCCTGATGCCGTACGCCGACCGGCCGATTACCAAGATCGACGTGCAGGGCGACCTCAGCTACATCAGCCAGCAGTCGGTGCAGCAGCGTATCGCGCCCTACGTGGCAGCGAGCTTCTTCAGTGTCGACCTGCCGGCGATGCGCGCAGAGCTCGAGCAGATGCCGTGGATCGCCCACGCCGAAGTGCGCCGGGTGTGGCCCGACGAGGTGGTGATCCGCCTGGAAGAACAGTTGCCGGTGGCGCGCTGGGGTGACGAAGCCTTGCTCAACAACCAGGGCCAGGCCTTCACCCCGCGCGAACTGGCCAACTACGAGCACCTGCCGCAGCTGGCCGGGCCGCAGCGTGCTCAGCAACAAGTGATGCAGCAGTATCAGGTATTGAGCCAGATGCTGCGCCCCCTGGGCTTTTCCATCGCTCGCCTGGAGCTGCGCGAGCGAGGCAGCTGGTTCCTGACCACGGGCGCGAGCAGCGCCGGGCCGGGCATCGAGCTGCTGCTGGGGCGCGACCATCTGGTGGAGAAGATGCGCCGTTTCATTGCCATTTACGACAAGACACTCAAAGACCAGATCAGCACTATCGCCCGCATTGATCTGCGTTACTCCAACGGACTTGCCGTTGGTTGGCGGGAACCGATTGCACCGACGACGGCCCAACCCGCCGTTGCGAAGAATTAGAGAGAGGCAGGACCATGGCAAACGCGCATAGCGGCAAAATGATCGTCGGGCTGGACATCGGCACCTCCAAGGTGGTGGCGCTGGTGGGTGAAGTGGGCGAGGACGGCACCCTGGAAATCGTCGGGATCGGTACCCATCCGTCCCGCGGCCTGAAAAAAGGCGTGGTGGTGAACATCGAGTCCACCGTGCAGTCGATCCAGCGCGCCGTGGAAGAAGCGCAGCTGATGGCCGGCTGCCGCATCCACTCGGCCTTTGTCGGCGTGGCCGGCAACCACATCCGCAGCCTGAACTCCCACGGCATCGTCGCCATCCGCGACCGCGAGGTCAGCCTGGCCGACCTGGAGCGCGTACTCGACGCCGCCCAGGCCGTCGCCATCCCGGCTGACCAGCGCGTGCTGCACACCCTGCCGCAGGACTACGTGATCGACAACCAGGAAGGCGTGCGCGAGCCGCTGGGCATGTCTGGCGTACGTCTGGAAGCCAAGGTCCACGTGGTCACCTGCGCGGTCAACGCGGCGCAGAACATCGAAAAATGCGTACGCCGCTGTGGCCTGGAAATCGACGACATCATCCTCGAGCAGCTGGCCTCGGCCTACTCGGTGCTGACCGACGATGAAAAAGAGCTGGGCGTGTGCCTGGTGGACATCGGTGGTGGCACCACCGACATCGCCATCTTCACCGAGGGCGCGATCCGTCACACTGCGGTGATCCCGATTGCCGGCGACCAGGTGACCAACGACATCGCCATGGCCCTGCGTACCCCGACCCAGTACGCCGAAGAAATCAAGATCCGCTACGCCTGCGCCCTGGCCAAACTGGCTGGCGCCGGCGAGACCATCAAGGTGCCAAGCGTGGGTGATCGCCCACCGCGCGAGCTGTCGCGCCAGGCCCTGGCCGAGGTGGTAGAGCCACGTTACGACGAGCTCTTCACCCTGATCCAGGCCGAACTGCGCCGCAGCGGCTACGAGGACCTGGTGCCGGCCGGCATCGTCCTCACCGGCGGCACCGCGAAGATGGAAGGCGCCGTGGAACTGGCCGAGGAAATCTTCCACATGCCGGTACGCCTGGGCGTGCCGCACAGCGTTCGGGGGCTCAGCGACGTGGTTCGCAACCCGATCTATTCCACCGGCGTGGGCTTGCTCACCTACGGCCTGCAGAAGCAGACCGAAGACCTGCCCCTGACCGGTAACAGCAGCAACAACAGCTATGGCGATGAACCGAAGGCTCCAGTGCTTGAACGCTTCAAGCGCTGGGTCCAGGGCAACTTCTAAGTTTCAAAGCAGTAGTGGTAGGCGCGACAACTAGAGAACTGTAAGGAGAGGGAAAATGTTCGAGCTCGTAGACAACGTCCCGCAAAGCCCGGTCATCAAAGTGATCGGCGTTGGCGGTGGTGGCGGCAACGCCGTCAACCACATGGTCAAGAGCAGCATCGAAGGCGTGGAATTCATCTGCGCCAACACCGATGCCCAGGCGCTGAAGAACATCGGCGCGCGCACCATCCTGCAATTGGGCACTGGCGTGACCAAGGGCCTGGGTGCCGGTGCCAATCCGGAAGTCGGCCGCCAGGCCGCGCTGGAAGACCGTGAGCGCATCGCTGAAGTGCTGCAGGGCACCAACATGGTGTTCATCACCACTGGCATGGGCGGCGGTACCGGTACCGGTGCAGCGCCGATCATCGCCGAAGTGGCCAAGGAAATGGGCATTCTCACCGTTGCCGTGGTGACCCGTCCGTTCCCGTTCGAAGGCCGCAAGCGCATGCAGATCGCCGATGAAGGCATCCGCATGCTGGCCGAAAGCGTCGACTCGTTGATCACCATCCCCAACGAGAAGCTGCTGACCATCCTGGGCAAGGATGCCAGCCTGCTGTCCGCCTTCGCCAAGGCCGACGACGTACTGGCCGGTGCCGTGCGCGGTATCTCCGATATCATCAAGCGCCCGGGCATGATCAACGTCGACTTCGCCGACGTGCGTACCGTGATGGGTGAAATGGGCATGGCCATGATGGGTACTGGCTGCGCCAGCGGCCCGAACCGTGCGCGTGAAGCCACCGAGGCAGCGATCCGCAACCCGCTGCTGGAAGACGTCAACCTGCAGGGCGCCCGCGGCATCCTGGTGAACATCACCGCAGGCCCTGACCTGTCGCTGGGCGAGTACTCCGACGTGGGTAGCATCATCGAAGCCTTCGCCTCCGACCACGCCATGGTCAAGGTTGGCACCGTGATCGACCCGGACATGCGCGACGAACTGCACGTGACCGTAGTGGCCACCGGCCTGGGCGCGCGCATCGAGAAGCCTGTGAAGGTGGTCGACAACACCCTGCAGACTGCCCAGCAGGTGTACGAGGCTTCCAACCCGGCGCCGGTTCGCCAGGAGCAGCCTGCGGTCAACTACCGTGACCTGGAGCGCCCGACCGTAATGCGCAACCAGGCCCATGCAGGTGCTGCTGCAGCCGCTAAACTGAACCCTCAGGATGACCTGGACTACCTCGATATCCCGGCATTCCTGCGTCGTCAGGCTGATTAATGGAATTTATCAGGGGTATAAAGGTGATTGGTATTCATCAAAGGTTGGGTCTGTTATCATCCCCAGCCTTTGTTGATACCTGTTCGCAATTTGCGCTGAAGCGGCCAATGCCATGATTAAACAACGCACCCTGAAGAATACCATCCGTGCCACAGGTGTCGGTCTGCACTCCGGGGAGAAGGTTTACCTGACCCTCAAGCCTGCACCTGTTGACACCGGCATCGTCTTCCGCCGCGCCGACCTCGACCCTGTGGTCGAAATCCCGGCGCGCGCGGCCAACGTCGGCGAGACAACCATGTCGACGACGCTGGTCAACGGTGACGTCAAGGTCGATACGGTCGAGCACCTGCTCTCCGCCATGGCGGGCCTGGGCATCGATAACGCCTACGTCGAGCTCTCCGCCTCGGAAGTGCCGATCATGGATGGCAGCGCCGGACCCTTTGTATTTCTGATTCAGTCTGCCGGCCTGGAAGAACAGGACGCAGCCAAGAAGTTCATCCGCATCCTGCGTGAGGTAACCGTGGAAGAGGGCGACAAGCGCGCCACTTTCCTGCCTTTCGACGGTTTCAAGGTGAGCTTCGAGATCGACTTCGATCATCCGGTCCTAAAGGGCCAGACCCAGAGTGCGGTCGTCGACTTCTCCAGCACCTCGTTCGTGAAGGAAGTCAGCCGCGCCCGTACCTTCGGTTTCATGCGTGACATCGAGTACCTGCGCAAGCACAACCTTGCGCTAGGTGGCAGTGTCGAGAACGCCATCGTGGTCGACGAGACCGGTGTGCTCAACGAAGACGGCCTTCGTTCCGATGACGAATTCGTCAAGCACAAGATCCTCGACGCCATTGGCGACCTTTATCTGCTGGGCAACAGCCTGATCGGCGAGTTCAAGGGCTACAAGTCCGGCCACGCGCTGAACAACCAGCTGTTGCGCAAGCTGATTGCCGAAACCGATGCCTGGGAAGTGGTCACCTTCGAAGATGCCAGCACGGCACCGATCTCGTACATGCGCCCTGTTGCGGCCGTGTAAGTTCGAACACTCTCTAGTTCATTAAGGCCACCTTCGGGTGGCCTTTTTTATGGCTTGTCCTGGGCGTGGGCGGCCAATCGTTCCAGTGCTGCGCGCAGCTTGGGGTCAGTGATGCCCTCGGCGGTATCGCGCAGGCTCTCGGCTGCGTTATTGGACAGTTCCGCAGCATGACCACCACGCTTGGCTGGCACCAGCGGGGGCTGGACCTTGTACAGGATGCGCCTGAGGTTGGCGAACGCCTCCATGGCCTGTAATGCCGACATCAAGCGTTTCTGCTGATAGCGCAGGCGGGTTGCCCAGTGGCCGTCGGTTACCACCAGCAACAATGTGCCATCGCGCCACGACGCCACATGGCAGTGCTCGCGGGCGGCTGGTTGCAGCTGGCTTTCCAGCAGGCGCTGCAGGTGCTCCAGGCGTTCGGCCTGGTTCAGCAGCAGGCGCAGCGGGCGGACCTGGCGGAGCAGGGCCGAGGGCGGCTGGGCGGGGGAGGGTTTGTAGGCCATGGGGGTACGCATGAGGTTACATGGTCCGCAGTCTAACATCTCTATAGCCTGCACTGGCCTCTTCGCGGGTGAACCCGCTCCCACAGGTAAGGCACTGCCCTTGATGTGTAGGTGATCCTGTGGGAGCGGGTTTACCCGCGAAGAGGCCGGCACAGATAACAAAAGACAAGACTCATTCTCGATACGTTTCATCTTCCCGAACCTTGAACTCAGGGAAAATGCCCCTATCTAAAACAAGCCCCCGCCAAAACGCTGTACAAGCATCGTGGAAATCCACCACTTTCCTCACCATCGTTTCCGGGTAGAATGCTCGTTCGCATGCGGCCTCAGGGCTGCACGGGCGACTCATGGGGCCGCCCTCCATCCCTACGTGTGGAAGATCCTGCCGATATGTTTGCGCCTTTGTTAAAGAAACTTTTTGGAAGCAAGAACGAGCGTGAAGTCAAACGCATGCTCAAGACGGTGAACATCGTCAATGCTCTCGAAGAGAAGATGGTGGCCCTCTCCGACGAGCAACTGCGGGGCAAGACCGCAGAGTTCAAGGAGCGCCTGGCCAAAGGCGAGACACTGGACCAGTTGCTGCCTGAAGCCTTCGCCGTGGCCCGTGAGGCCGGCAAGCGCGTGATGGGCATGCGCCACTTCGACGTGCAGCTGATCGGCGGCATGACCCTGCACGAGGGCATGATCGCAGAAATGCGTACCGGTGAAGGCAAGACCTTGGTCGGTACCCTGGCCGTGTACCTCAACGCATTGTCCGGCAAGGGCGTGCACGTGGTCACCGTCAACGACTACCTGGCCCGCCGCGACGCCAACTGGATGCGCCCGCTGTACGAGTTCCTCGGCCTGTCGGTCGGCATCGTCTCGGCTTTCCAGCCGCCGGAAGAAAAGCGCGCCGCCTACGCGTCCGACATCACCTACGGCACCAACAACGAATTCGGTTTCGACTACCTGCGCGACAACATGGCGTTCAGCCAGGACGAGAAGTTCCAGCGTGAACTGAACTTCGCCGTGATCGACGAAGTCGACTCCATCCTCATCGACGAAGCGCGTACCCCGCTGATCATCTCCGGTCAGGCCGAGGACAGCTCCAAGCTGTACATCGAGATCAACCGTCTGATCCCGCGCCTTACCCAGCACATCGAAGAGGTCGAAGGCCAGGTCACCCAGGAAGGCCACTTCACCATCGACGAGAAGAGCCGTCAGGTCGAGCTGAACGAAGCCGGTCACCAGTTCATCGAAGAGATGCTCACCCAGTCCGGCCTGCTGGCCGAGGGCGAGAGCCTGTACTCGGCGCATAACCTGAGCCTGCTGACCCACGTCTACGCCGGCCTGCGCGCGCACAAGCTGTTCCACCGCAACATCGAATACATCGTCCAGGACGGCCAGGTCCTGCTGATCGACGAGCACACCGGCCGTACCATGCCGGGCCGTCGTCTGTCCGAAGGCCTGCACCAGGCCATCGAAGCCAAAGAGAACCTGAACATCCAGGCCGAGAGCCAGACCCTGGCTTCGACCACCTTCCAGAACTACTTCCGCCTGTACACCAAGCTGTCCGGCATGACCGGTACCGCCGACACCGAAGCGTTCGAGTTCCAGTCGATCTACGGGCTCAACGTGATGGTCATTCCGCCGAACAAGCCGTTGGCGCGTAAAGACTTCAACGACCTGGTGTACCTGACCGCCGACGAGAAATACGCCGCGATCATCGCCGACATCAAGGAAAGCATGAAGCAGGGCCGCCCGGTGCTGGTGGGTACTGCGACCATCGAAACCTCCGAGCACATGTCCAACCTCCTGAAGAAGGAAGGTATCGACCACAAGGTGCTCAACGCCAAGTACCACGAGAAGGAAGCCGAGATCATCGCGCAAGCCGGTGCGCCAGGTGCCCTGACCATCGCCACCAACATGGCCGGCCGTGGTACCGACATCCTGCTGGGCGGTAACTGGGAAGCCGAAGTGGCTGCCCTGGAAAACCCGACCGCCGAGCAGATCGCCCAGATCAAGGCCGACTGGCAGAAGCGTCACCAGCAGGTGATCGAGACGGGTGGCCTGCACGTGATCGCTTCCGAGCGCCACGAATCGCGCCGTATCGACAACCAGCTGCGTGGCCGTTCCGGCCGTCAGGGCGACCCGGGCTCCAGCCGCTTCTACCTGTCGCTGGAAGACAGCCTGATGCGTATCTTCGCCTCTGACCGGGTGAAGAACTTCATGAAGGCGCTGGGCATGCAGTCCGGCGAGGCCATCGAGCACCGCATGGTCACCAACGCCATCGAGAAGGCCCAGCGCAAGGTCGAAGGCCGCAACTTCGACATCCGCAAGCAGTTGCTGGAATACGACGACGTGGCCAACGAGCAGCGCAAGGTGATCTACCACATGCGCAACAGCCTGCTGGCCGCCGAGAACATTGGCGACACCATCGTCGAATTCCGCAAGGAAGTACTGGACGCTACCATCAGCCAGCACATTCCGCCGCAGTCGCTGCCAGAGCAGTGGGACGTGGCCGGTCTGGAAGCTTCGCTTGCCAGCGATTTCGCCATGAAGCTGCCGATCCAGCAGTGGCTCGACGAGGACGATCACCTCTACGAAGAGACCCTGCGCGAGAAGCTGCTGAACGAAATCACCACCGCGTACACCGAGAAGGAAGACCAGGCCGGTATCGAAGCCCTGCGTACCTTCGAGAAGCAGATCCTGCTGCGCGTGCTGGACGACCTGTGGAAAGACCACCTGTCGACCATGGACCACCTGCGTCACGGTATCCACCTGCGTGGTTATGCGCAGAAGAACCCGAAGCAGGAGTACAAGCGCGAATCCTTCAGCCTGTTCCAGGAGCTGCTCGAGTCGATCAAGCGCGACACCATCCGTGTGCTGTCGCACGTTCAGGTACGCCGCGAAGACCCGGTCGAAGAGGAAGCCCGCCTGCGCCGCGAGGCCGAGGAACTGGCCAGCCGCATGCAGTTCCAGCATGCCGCTGCCCCGGGCCTGGAAAGCGAGCAACTGAACGAGGAGGGCGCCGAAGTGGCCGTCGCCTCGGCACCGGTGCGCAACGAGCAGAAGCTGGGCCGCAACGAGCCGTGCTGGTGTGGTTCGGGCAAGAAGTTCAAGCATTGCCACGGGCAGATCGAGTGATCTGACCTGAATTGGGGCCGCGGTGCGGCCCTATCGCGACACAAGGCCGCTCCCACAGGGATAGCGCACAGCCGCAACGCTGCGCCGTCCTATGTGGGAGCGGCCTTGTGTCGCGATGGGGCGCGAAGCGGCCCCGTTTTTCGATATCAACCGTATTTTCTAGGAGCGCTCTAATGGCTGTTGGTCTTGGTCCTTTGCCCACCCTGCACCCGGTTCCGGGTTTTGAACTCGGCATCGCTTCTGCCGGCATCAAGCGCCCGGGGCGCAAGGATGTGGTGGTCATGCGCTGCGCCGAAGGCTCCAGCGTGGCTGGCGTGTTCACCCTCAACGCCTTCTGCGCAGCGCCGGTGATCCTGTCCAAGCAGCGTGTGCAGGGCACCGTGCGCTACCTGCTGACCAACACCGGTAACGCCAACGCCGGCACCGGCGCGCCAGGCCTGGCCGCCGCCGAACGCACCTGCGCCAAGCTGGCCGAGCTGGCCGGCGTACCGGCCGAGTCGGTACTGCCGTTCTCCACCGGCGTAATCGGCGAGCCGCTGCCGGTCGAGAAGATCGAAGGCGCGCTGCAGGCCGCCCTCGACAACCTGTCGGAAAACCACTGGGCCGAAGCCGCCACCGGCATCATGACCACCGACACCCTGCCCAAGGGTGCCAGCCGCCAGTTCCAGCACGATGGCGTGACCGTTACCGTCACCGGCATCAGCAAGGGTGCAGGCATGATTCGCCCGAACATGGCTACCATGCTCGGCTACATCGCCACCGACGCCAAGGTTGCCCCGGCGGTACTCAAGGACCTGATGCTGGACGGTGCCAACAAGTCGTTCAACCGCATCACCATCGATGGCGACACCTCGACCAACGACTGCTGCATGCTGATCGCCACCGGCAAGGCCAACCTGCCGGAAGTCACCGAAGCCAGCGGCGCATTGTTCGAAGCGCTGAAGAAGGCGGTGTTCGAAGTGTGCATGGAAGTGGCTCAGGCCATCGTCCGTGACGGCGAAGGCGCCACCAAGTTCGTTACCGTGCAGGTCAACGGCGGTGGCAACCACCAGGAGTGCCTGGACGTCGGCTACGCCGTGGCCCACTCGCCGCTGATCAAGACTGCGCTGTTCGCTTCCGACCCCAACTGGGGCCGTATCCTCGCCGCCGTTGGCCGTGCCGGTGTACCGGAGCTGGATGTGAGCCTGATCGATGTGTACCTGGACAGCGTGTGCATTGCCAGCAAAGGCGGCCGCAGCCCGAGCTACACCGAAGACCAGGGCGCCAAGGTAATGGCCCAGGAAGAGATCACCATCCGTATCGAGCTGGGCCGTGGCCAGTGCAGCGAAACCATCTGGACCACCGACCTGTCCCACGAGTACGTGAAGATCAACGCCGAGTACCGTACCTGATGTAATTGGGGCCGCGTTGCGGCCCATCGCGACACAAGGCCGCTCCCACAAGGACCTGCGTACACCGCCCCATGTGGGAGCGGCCTTGTGTCGCGAAAGGGCTGCAGAGCAGCCCCAAAATTCCCAAACGATGGAGCCGAACCATGAGCTATCACCTGATTATCGGCGACAAGCTGTATTCCTCCTGGTCGCTGCGTGGCGCCCTGGCCCTCGAGCTGGCTGGTGTGCCTTACGAAGAAACACTGATCAAACTCAACCAGCCTGACACCCGTCAGCGCATCCTCGCCTTCTCTGCCACCGGCAAGGTACCGCTGCTCAAGACCGAGCACGGTGTGATCGCCGACTCGCTGGCCATCGCCGAATACCTCAACGAACGCCACCCCGATGCCCAGCTGTGGCCTGCCGACGTGGCGGCCCGGGCCCAGGCCCGTTCGGCCTGCGCGCAGATGCACAGCGGCTTCTTCGCCCTGCGCGGTGCCATGCCGTTCGACCTGTCGCGCGACCAGGCGCTGGACAGCGTGCCGCTGGAGGTTCAAATCGATATCGACCGTATCGTTGCACTATGGTCCGAATGCCGCCTGGTGGCCAAGGACAGCGGCCCGTTCCTGTTCGGCAAGCCAAGCCTGGCCGATGCCTTCTTTGCCCCGGTGGCCGTACGCCTGCGCACCTACCGCGTGGAAGTGCCTGCGGAGGCGGCGGCCTATATCGAAACCATTTACCAGTGGCCGGCCTTCCAGGCCTGGCAGCAGGCTTGCCTGGCGGAGCGTGAAGGGTGAAACGGATTCATGTTGTAGCTGCTGTCATTCGTGGTACTGACGGCCGAATTCTGATCGCACGGCGTGCCGATACCCAGCACCAGGGCGGCCTGTGGGAATTCCCGGGCGGCAAGGTGGAAGAGGGTGAGGGCGTCGAGGCGGCGCTGGCCCGCGAGCTGCGCGAGGAGCTGGGCATCGAGGTAAGCCGTTCGCGCGCACTGATCAAGGTCAGCCACGACTACCCGGACAAGCAGGTGCTGCTGGACGTGCGCGAAGTCGAGGCGTTCACCGGCGAGCCGCATGGCGCCGAGGGCCAGCCGCTGGAATGGGTTGCCCCACGTGATTTGCCCCAGTACGAATTCCCCGAGGCCAATAAACCGATCGTTGCGGCCGCGCGCCTGCCGGACCAGTACCTGATCACCCCCGATGGCCTGGAAGTGCCGCAGATGCTCAAGGGCATCCAGAAGGCGGTGGCCAGCGGCATTCGCCTGATCCAGTTGCGTGCCCCGGACATGTACGACCCCAAGTACCGCGATGTGGCGGTGGATGCGGTCGGCCTGTGCGCGGGCAAGGCGCAGCTGATGCTCAAGGGGCCGCTGGAGTGGCTGGGTGACTTCCCTGCCGCGGGTTGGCACCTGACGGCTGCACAACTGCGCAAGTATGCCGCCAACGGCCGGCCGTTCCCCAGGGAACGCTGGCTGGCGGCGTCCTGCCACAGTGCCGAAGAGCTGGCGCTTGCGGAGCAGATGGGCGTGGACTTCGTCACCTTGTCGCCGGTGCAGGCAACCCGGACACACCCTGAGGCGGTGCCGCTGGGGTGGGACGAGGCACAGCGGTTGATTGCCGGGTTCAACAAGCCGGTCTACCTGCTGGGTGGGGTAGGCCCGGGTGAGCGCGAGCAGGCCTGGGAAGCGGGGGCACAGGGTGTGGCCGGGATCCGGGCGTTCTGGCCTGAGATCTGAGTCGCCTGTAATTGGGGCCGCTTTGCGGCCCATCGCGACACAAGGCCGCTCCCACAAGGATCTGCGTACACCGCCCCATGTGGGAGCGGCCTTGTGTCGCGATGGGCTGCGCAGCAGCCCCAAAAATATCAGCCCTGCGGCTTTTCAGCAGGCAGCCACAAAACCTCAGCCACCCCCTGCCGCCGCCCAATGATCCGCGCCGCCACGAACAGCAGATCCGAAAGCCGGTTGATATAGGCCAACCCAACCCCCGCCAACGGCTCCAGCGCATTCAGCTGCTGGCACCGCCGCTCCGCACTGCGCGCCAGGCTCCGGCACACATGCGCCTGCGCCACCAGCGCCGAGCCACTGGGCAAGATGAAGTTCTTCAACGGCCCCAGCTCTTCATTCCACACATCGATCGCCGCCTCCAGGCGTTCCACCTCCGCCAGGTTCAACGCCTGATAACTGGGCATCGCCAACTCACCGCCCAGGTCGAACAGGCGGTGCTGACACGGCACCAACACTGCGCTCACTTCATCCAACCCTTGTTCGGCCAGCCCCGCCAGCAGCAAACCCAGCTGGCTGTTCAGGCTGTCCACCTCGCCAATCGCTTCGATCCGTGGGTGGTCCTTGGGCACCCGACGCCCGTCGCCCAGGCCGGTTTCGCCTTTGTCGCCGGTGCGGGTGTAGATCTTCGACAGGCGGTAACCCATGTCATTTCTCCGTTTTGGCCGGCGCCGCCGCTGCCGGCTGGCCGAGGGGCAGGCGCAGGGTGAAGCAGGTACCCTGGCCGGGCGTGGATTGCACTTCCATCTGCCCCTTGTGGTTGTTGGTGATGATGAAGTACGAGACCGACAGGCCCAGCCCGGTACCCTGGCCGATTTCCTTGGTGGTGAAGAACGGCTCGAAGGTGCGTTTGCGCACCCCCTCGGGCATGCCGACGCCGTTGTCCTCGACCTGGATTTCCGCCCATGGCGGGCTCAAGCGGGTGCGCAGGGTGATGCGCCCGGGCTCGCTCGGCTGCGGCCGCTGGTGAATGGCCTGGGCGGCGTTTTTCAGCAGGTTGAGCAGCACCTGCTCCAATTCGTTGGCGGTGCACGGCACCTGCCCCAGTTCGGGGTCGAACTGGCGCACGATGGCCTGGCCCTTGAAGTCGAAGCCGATGGCCAGGTCGAAGTCGTTGCCGGCAATCTCCACCGCCTGATCGATCAGCGCCGGCAGGTCGCACGGCGCCAACTGGCGGTTGCTGCGGCGGCTGAAACTGAGCATGTGGGTGACGATCTTCGCCGCCCGGGCTCCGGCCTGCTGGATGCCGTCGAGCAATAGCGGCACTTCGCGGCTCTCCAGATAGCGGTTGACCGTGGGCAGGTCGATGCCCAGTTCCTCGGCCTGCTCCTGGTTGCGCGGCAGCTCGGGTGACAGGCGCCGGCGGATGTTCTGCACGTTATGCAGGATCGCGCCTAGCGGGTTGTTGATCTCGTGGGCCATGCCGGCGGCCAGGCCGCCGACCGAAAGCATCTTCTCCGATTGCACCATCATTTCCTCCAGCGACAGGCGCTGGGTGATGTCGTCGATACGGATGACCACGCCACGGCCGCCGCCACCGGTCAGCGGGTAGAAGGTCAGGGCGTAGTGGCGCAGGTCGTCGCCTTTGGGCCAGGTGACTCGCTCGATCTTCGCCACCCGATGCTTTTCCACGGTTTCCTTCAGCTGTGGCAGGAACGGTTTGAGCGGTTCGAAGGCGATGAAGATAGGCTGGTTCAGTGCTTCGTCCAGTGGCGTGCCGGAAAGCACCGTGGCTTCGTGATTCCACTGGGTCACGTAGAGCTGTTCGTCGAGGGCGATCAGCGCCGAAGGCATCGAGTCGATGATGCTGTTGAGGTAGTTCTGGAAACCGGTGAGCTTCTTCTCGATCTTGCTGCGCACCTGGACTTCCAGCTCCAGCTTGCGGTTGGTATGGCGGGTTTCCTCGGCCAGCCCCTGGGCCTGGTCGTAGGCCTCCTGGAACTCGTCGCGGGTGCGCTTGAGCTGCTGTTCGCGGGCCTCGATGCGCGAAAGCATGGTGTTGAACGCTTCGGCCAGGCTGCCGATTTCGTCGTCGTTGCCGCGATGCGCACGCAGGGCATAGCTCTCTTCGCGGGTGACCTGGCGGCTGAGCTCTTCGAGCTGGTTGATCGGCTGGGTGATCAGGCGTTTGATCTGCCGGGCGATGACGATCCACAGCAGGATGCTGAACACCAGGATGCCCAGGCTGGCGCTGAGGGTGCCGGTGTAGAAAGCCGTGGGCAGTTCGCTGCTGGCTACCAGCAGCAGGTGCGCGGGCGGGTTGGCGTCGCGTGGCATGCGGATCAGCTGGGTGCTGCGAAACTCCATCAGGCGCCAGCCGTCGATGTCGCGAAAACGCCTGGGCAACGCCAGCGGCTCGCCGTGCTGCAGTTGCGCCAGTATGCGGCCATCGCCACCGTAGACGGCGGCGGCGCGCAGCGGCGTGTAGCTGTCCAGTTCCTTGAGCAGGGCGCTGGCGGTGTCCGGGCTGTCGCCGGCGCGGGCCGCGAGCTGCGGGTTGGCCACCAGTCGGCCGATGGTGTGCAGCGCCTGTGGCGCCATGCTTTCCTGGGTGATCCAGTAGGCGGCGCTGATGAAGGTGAGGTTGGCCACCAGCAGGATGGTCACCAGCAACACCAGCAGGGCCGCCAGCAGCTTCTGCCCGACCGGGAGGTTTTCCAGGCGTTGGCGCAAGGTCATGGGCTAGGCAATGTCCATATCCGGTTGAAAGGGCCGCGTCAGTCGCAGGGCAAACCACGCACGCGCAGGTTATCGACCAGGTGCTGCAGCAGGCGTTCCAGCTGTGGCAGCTGCAGGCCATGACGGCTAGCGGCGCGGCAGGCGTGGCCAAGTAGGTAGTGCACCTCGGTGCGCCGGCCAGCGCGTACATCCTGGTACATGGAAGAGTAGTTGGCTGCGGTGGCGAGGATTACCCGCTGTACTTCTTCGTCCAGCCCGTTTGCCGCTTCTGGCTGACCACAGCGGCGCAGCAGCTGGGCCAGCTCGATGCACAGGGCGTCCACTTCGCCCAGGTGGCCCAGCAGCCCGCCGTTCTTGCAGTCGTGCAGCACGGTCAGCGGGTTGATGGCGCAATTGAGCGCCAGCTTGCGCCACAGGCGGGTGAGGATATCCACCGTCCACTCGGCGGGGATGCCGGCCTCGTGCAGGTCATCGAACCAGGTCGGGATCGTCGGGTTGCATGGGTCGCCCAGCCAGTTGAAGCCGTGGCCGGCAAAGCGTACCTGCCAGTCACCCTCGCGGAACGCCCCTTCGGTACTGGAGGCGAAGATGCAGCGCGCGTGGGGCACCAGGTCGGCGACTTCGTCCTGGCTGCCCAGGCCGTTCTGCAGCAGCACCACTTCGGCGCCCTCGGCCAGGCGCGCTGCCACGCCGGCAATGGCCGGGGCAGCGTCGTAGGCCTTGCAGGCCACCAGCAGACGATGGATCGGGCCGTGTGCCTGCGCGGTTTCGGCGGGGATGGCGTAGTGGCGGGGCTGGTCCTGTTCGACCAGGGTAAGGCCGCCGGCCTGCTGGTAGGCCTGCAGCCGTTGCCCGTCACGCAGGATCAGGCGTACTGCCTTGCCCGCGCGCGCCAGGCGGCAAGCCCACAGGCTGCCCAGGCTACCGGCGCCGAGAATATGCCAGGTGCTGCTCATATGCGTTTCGCAACCCGTTATAATGAGCCCGCATTTTAACCGTCAAACCCAGCGCGCTCCATCTTCAGCCTGAGCGCGCTTTTATTTTGGGAGAACAACCATGCCTTCGTTCGACGTGGTATCGGAACTGGACAAGCACGAAGTGCAGAACGCGGTCGACAACGCCATCAAGGACCTGGACCGCCGCTACGACCTCAAGGGCAAGGGTACCTTCGAGTTCAAGGACAAAGAGCAGACCGTGATGCTCACCGCCGAGGAAGAGTTCCAGCTCGAAGCGATGCTGGAAATCCTGCGCCTGGCGCTGGTCAAGCGCAAGATCGACGTGAAGTGCCTGGAAACCAAGGACCCGTACGCCTCGGGCAAGGAAAAGAAACAGGAAGCCAAGTTCCGCGAAGGCATCGACAAGGACCTGGCGAAGAAGATCGTCGCCACCATCAAGGATGCCAAGCTGAAAGTGCAGGCCGCCATCCAGGGCGAACAGGTACGCGTTACCGGTAAAAAGCGTGACGACCTGCAGGAAGCCATTGCCCTGCTGCGTACCAAGGAATTCGACATGCCGTTGCAGTTCAACAACTTCCGCGACTGATGTGGGCACCACCCGGAACCCCGATGGCGAAATGATGTCCATGGGGGCCGGGGCTGCGCAATCGCGCGCGGCCTGTTCTACCGTGTACTTGCCGCTCGGCATCAGGAGATGAATATGGATTTGAACGCTGAAGTCGATCAGCTGGTCCGCCAATCCCAGACCTGGATTCCCTTGATCATGGAATACGGCAGCCGTGTGCTGCTGGCGCTGCTGACCCTGGCGGTCGGCTGGTGGATCATCAACAAGGTCAGCGCCCGCCTGGGCAGGCTGGTTGGCCTGCGCAACGCCGACCTGGCGCTGCAGGGCTTCATCAGCACCCTGTCGAATATCGTGCTGAAGGTGCTGCTGTTCGTCAGCGTGGCGTCGATGATCGGTATCGAGACCACCTCGTTCGTTGCCGCCATCGGTGCCGCGGGCCTGGCCATCGGCCTGGCCTTGCAGGGCAGCCTGGCGAACTTCGCCGGCGGTGTGCTGATCCTGATGTTCCGCCCGTTCCGCATCGGTGACTGGATCGAGGCGCAAGGCGTGGCTGGCACCGTCGACAGCATCCAGATCTTCCACACCGTGCTGCGCACCGGTGACAACAAGACTGTGATCATGCCCAACGGCAGCCTGTCCAACGGCATCATCACCAACACCAACCGCCAGCCGACGCGCAAGGTGGTGTTCGATGTGGGCGTGGACTACGACGCCGACCTGCAGAAGGCCCGCAACGTGTTGCTGGAGCTGGCGCAGGACCCGCGTGTACTGCCCGACCCGGCGCCGCAGGCGGTGGTCGCGACCCTGGGCGACAGCTCGATCACCGTGTCGTTGCGCTTGTGGACCAAGACTGCCGATTACTGGGATGTGATGTTCATGCTCAACGAGCATGCGCGTGACCGGTTGAAGGCTGAAGGGATCGACATTCCGTTCCCGCAGCGGGTGATTCGCGTGGTGCAGGAGACTGCAGCGCAGTAATACCGCGTTGAATCCGGGGCCGCTTCGCGCCCCTTCGCGGGCGCGCCCGCTCCCACAAGTTCGACGCCGCTCTCGAACCCGGCGCTCGACCTGTGGGAGCGGGCAAGCCCGCGAAGGGGCGCAAAGCGGCCCCAGCTTTTTCTGCCCTGATTACACTTGTTCACAGCAATACCCCGCCATTTCTGGCATATAGCCTGACCCCACCTGCCACACCCGATACGCCATCATGAAACCACTGCTGTACATCACCCCCCTGCGCGCTTTGCTGTTCGGCCTGACCCTGGCGCTGTTCGAGCTGCTCACCTACCTGGCCAGCGACGCCGTCATGCCGGCCATGCCGGTGGTGGTCGGCGACCTGAACGCCAGCCCCGAATACATTCCCCATGCCCTCAACCTGTACCTGCTGGGTGGCGTGGTGCTGCAATGGCTGATCGGCCCGCTGGCCGACCGCTATGGCCGGCGCCCGTTGCTGCTGATCGGCTGCGCGTTCTTCGGCCTGGCCTGCCTGGCCACCTTCTGGGTGCACGACATCGGCCTGTTCAACTTGCTGCGCCTGCTGCAGGGCATCGGCCTGGGCTTTGTGGTCACGGTCAGCTACCCGGCCCTGAACGAAGCCTTCAGCGAAGCGGACGCCGTGCGCATGATGGCCCTGCTGGCCAACATCGCCTTGCTCTCACCACTGCTCGGGCCGCTGGTGGGCACCTTGCTGCTGCAGTGGCTGGACTGGCGCTGGCTGTTCGTGGCCTTTGCCATCGGCGCGGTTCTGGCCTGGCTGCTGCTTCACCGGCTGATGCCGGAAACCCTTGGCGTGGAACGCCGTGATGGCTCGCGCCTGGCATTCACGCCCATCCACCTGCTGCCGCTGCTGGCCGGTTACGGCCAGTTGCTGGCCAACCGCCGCTTTGTCGCAGGTAGCGCGGCCCTGGGCCTGGTCGGTCTGCCGCTGATTGGCTGGATCGGCCTGTCGCCGGTGCTGCTGATCCACGACGAGGGGCTGAGCACCATGGAGTACGCCTTGTGGCAGTTGCCGGTGTTTGGCGGGCTGATCCTGGGCAACCTGATCATCAACCGCATCGCCGACCGCTATCCGCTGCCGGCGCTGGTGCGGGGTGCGTTGTGGCCATACCTGGCCGGCCTGTGCCTGATGGTGCTGGCGACCTGGTACTGGCCGAGCGTGACCAGCGTGGTGGCGGGCATGTCGCTGTACGCACTGGGGTTGGGCGTGGCCAACGCGGTGCTGTATCGCATGACGCTGTTCGCCAGCGAGCAGAGCAAGGGCCTGGTATCGGCCATGCTGGGGATGATCACCATCGCCTTGCTGGGGTTGGGTGGGGCGGTGCTGGCGATGATTGGCGCCGGGGCCAGCTTGCTGCACTTTGCCCTGGCGGCAGGCGTGGCGGGGGCCTTGGCGCTGTGGCCGCTGTGGTTTGTGGTGGGTGGGCGGCCTGGTGAGGGGGCTGTTGCTCAGTAAACTTTATTGCCTGTACCGGCCTCTTCGCGGGTAAACCCGCTCCCACAGGTACAGCACTGCCCTCGAGAGCTGTGCAGTCCCTGTGGGAGCGGGTTTACCCGCGAAGAGGCCAGTACAGGCAATACAAATCTGTCAGGGCCGCTCGGCCGCCGAACCTTCCTCTGCCACCGGTTTGCCCGGCCCGGCCTCCTGGCGCCACTGCAGGGCAATCAGGATCAAGGTCGGCACGCCCAGCAGGGCAGTGATCAGGAAGAAGTCGTGGTAACCGAACTTCTCCACCATCACCCCCGAATAACCCCCGATCAGCCTTGGCAACAGCAGCATGATCGAACTGAGCAACGCGTACTGGGTAGCCGAGAACTTCAGGTTGGTCAGGCTCGACAGGTAGGCGACGAAGGCCGAGGTGGCCATGCCGGAGCTGAAGTTGTCCAGCGAGATGGTCACCACCAGCATCTGCAGGTTCGGGCCCATGTCGGCCAGCATCAGGAACAGGATGTTGGTGCCCGCCGAGGCCACACCGCCGATGAACAGGATCGGCATGATGCCGAAGCGCACGATCAGCAGGCCACCAACCCCGGCGCCGACCAGGGTCATGATCAGGCCGAAGATCTTGCTGACGCTGGCGATCTGGTCCTTGGTGAAGCCCATGTCGATGTAGAACACGTTGGCCATCACGCCCATCACCGTGTCCGACATGCGATAGGTGGCGATCAGGCCGAGCAGCAGCAGGGCCTGCCAGCGGTAGCGGGCGATGAAGTCGTTGACCGGGGTCAGCACCGGGGCCAGGCCGCGACGACCCAGGCTCGACAGGCACGCCCAGGTCAGCAGCACGTAGAGGATCAGGCGCAGGAAGGCGCGGTCTTCCAGCAGCAGGTCCAGTGGCGTGGCATCACCGGAGATGACGCTGGACCAGCCGGTATTGAACATCTGGGTGAAGCTCGCCGGTACCGAAACCAGCAGGATGATCAATACGAACACCGAGGCCAGCTGGTGCACCAGCCCATAGCGCGCTGCCGACAGCTGGGTACGCATGGGTACGGGTGGTTCGCGCATGATCAGGGTGGTGAACACGGCGGGCAGCATCATCACCGCGAACATGACGTAGGTGCCGGCCCAGGCCTTGTGCAGGTAGCTGAAACCGGTGGAGCCGAACCACTCGGCGAAGAACAGTGCACCAGCCGTGGCCAGCAGGGCCGCCACGCGGTAGCCGGCCATGTAGCTGGCAGCGAGCGCAGCCTGGCGCTGGTCGTCGGCGATTTCCAGGCGGTAGGCATCGACGGCGATGTCCTGGGTAGCGGAGGCGAAGGCCACCAGCACCGCCAGGGCGATCAGCCATGACAGGTGCTGCTGCGGATCGCACAGGCTCATGCCGACCAGCCCGACCACCACCAGCGCCTGCGACAGCAGCAGCCACGAACGCCGACGCCCCAGGCTGCCGAGCAGTGGCAGGCGCCATTGGTCGAGCAGCGGCGACCACACCCACTTGAAGGCGTAGGCCAGGCCGATCAGGCTGGCGTAGCCAATGGTCTCGCGGGCCACGCCGGCTTCGCGCAACCACACCGAAAGGGTGGAGAACACCAGCATGTAAGGCAGACCGGCAGCGAAGCCGAGCAGCAAAAGTACCAAGGTTGACGGGCTGGCATAGGCAGCAAGCGCAGCGCGCCAGGTTTTACGGGGCATGGGCCAACATCTGCCTCAAGTTTGCGAAAACAAAGCGCGCACTCTAACCGCTGTGCTCCATCGGGCGCCAGCCATGGCGCGTCATATCCACACGATTGTTGGTTACATTCACACCCTCCGCACGCAGTCGCGCCCGTTGTTCATCCCCAGACGGGGTACCCAGTGCCAGGCTCAGCCGGCCACCTGCGCCAAGCACCCGGTGCCAGGGCAGGCGAGTGTCCGCGGGCAGTTGCCCGAGGGTACGCCCGACCCAGCGTGCCGCCCGCCCAAGCCCCGCCAGTTCGGCCAACTGGCCATAGCTGACCACCTTGCCGGCCGGCACTTGGCCGAGTACCGAATACAGCGCCGTTCGTCGGCCCTCGGCGGAGTCCAGGGCGTGCTCATATCCGTCAGACATCAGGCCCCCACTGGGCTGCAGATGAAACCGGACCGGCGGTCTGGCAAATGAGAGTTGAACTCAACGGCATGCTCCCGGTCTTTCCTTGCTCTGGTCGTGGTTATCTGGATAATGCCCGGCTTTTTTCGTCAAATCGAACCCGTAGTCCGCAAATCATAGCCCGCTTATGTATTCTAGATCCTTGTTGTGCCTGCTTGCTGTTTCCCTGTGCGCCTCCCCGGTGTTCGCCGACACCGTGTGGATGAAGAACGGCGACCGGCTCAGCGGCAAGATCAAAGTCTTCGACGGCGGCAAGCTGCTGCTGGAAACCCCCTATGGCGGTTCCATCGCCCTGGACTGGAAAGAAGTCCAGACCCTGGAGAGCGACCAGGAGATGCTGGTCAAGCAGGACGCCTACAGCGGTGAGCGCGCCAAGTCGCTGAAGGCCGCCGAGCCCGGCAAGGTGACCTTGGCCAATGGCGAGGCGCCAAAGACCGTGGAGCTGGCCAGCATCGAGCAGATCATGAAGCCCAAGCCACTGGTCGAGGACTTCGTGTGGAAGGGCAACGTCGACGTGGCGCTGGACTACAAGCGCGCCGAGAACGACACCGACGACTACGACATCGGCTTCAAGACCAGCGCCCGCCATGGCCGCTGGCGGCACAACGCCGAAGGCGAATACAACCGCGAGACCAAGGACGACGTCACCACCACCGACAACTGGAGTGCCGAGTACGCCCTGGACCGCTTCCTTACCGAGAAGTGGTTCTGGCAGGGGCGCGCAGAGTACAAGCGCGACCGCATCGAAGACCTCGCTCGCCAGCGCACCGTGGGTACCGGCCCGGGTTACCAGTTCTGGGACGACGAACTGGGCGCATTCTCGCTGGGTTCGCTGATCAACCGTACCGACTTCGAATACCAGGATGGCGCCAAGGACAACTTCTATTCCGCGGCGGTGAAGTGGGACTACACCCGCTACCTGATTGGCAAGAACGTGCAGCTGTTCACCAACGGCGAGTTCGCCAAGCCGCTGGGTGGCGTGGCCGACTACGCGCTGGATGCCGAGATTGGCCTGCGCTACAAGGTCACCGAGTGGGCCTCGCTCAACCTCAAGGCGGAGAAGGACGTCATCACCGGTACGCGTGACAGTGACCTGGACAAGACCCGCTATACCGCAGGCTTCGGCGTTACCTGGTAAACCGCCGGGGGCGCGTTGTGCCCCTATCGCGACACAAGGCCGCTCCCACAAAGGCAAAATATACATCGGTCCATGTGGGAGCGGCCTTGTGTCGCGATGGGCTGCAAAGCAGCCCCATTGGCACTGGATCTGATAATGCTTATCTTGTCCCATCCAGCCCGATATCAGGAGCCGCCCCCAAGTGAGTACCAATGCCATCCGCCCCGCCCGGGAGCTGCTGCTCAAGGAATACCGCGGCGTGCTCTCGACCCATTCCAAGTCGATGCCCGGCTACCCGTTCGGCTCGGTCGTGCCGTACTGCCTGGACGCCCAGGGCAACCCGCTGATCCTCATCAGCCGCATCGCCCAGCACACCCACAACCTGCAGAAAGACCCCAAGTGCTCGCTGCTGGTGGGCGAACGCGAAGCCGAGGACGTGCAGGCCGTGGGGCGCCTGACGGTGATGGCCGAGGCGCACAAGCTGGTGGAGGAGGCCGCCATCGAGGCCGCCGCCGAGCGCTACTACCGCTATTTCCCGGACGCGGCCAACTACCACAAGGCCCACGACTTCGACTTCTGGGTGCTGCAGCCGGTGCGCCACCGCTACATCGGCGGCTTCGGCGCGATCCACTGGCTTGACCAGGTAACCCTGGCCAACCCGTTCGCCGGTAAAGCCGAGGCAAGCATGGTCGAACACATGAACAACGACCACGCCAACGCCATCGCCCACTATGTGCAACTGACCGAGCTGCCAAACCATGCGCCAGCGCAGATGGTCGGGGTAGACAGCGAAGGCATGCACCTGCGTATCGGCCAGGCGGTGCACTGGTTGCCTTTCCCAAGTACTTGCAACACGCCGACACAAGTCCGCGAAGCCCTGGTTTTGCTGGCACGCGCCGACCAGTGGCCGGTTGCGACGGAAGTCGAGGGTTGAAAAGCCGAGCGCCCGCATCCATTTGTTGGTCTTACAGGAAGGGTCTCTTCCGACGAGGAATGCTTTGATGCGTGCTTTTCTACTGTTGTTTCTACTGTTTCCCGTGCTGGAGCTGTTCGTCTTCGTGAAGGTCAGTGCCGCCATCGGTTTCTTCCCGGCGCTGCTGCTGATCATCGCCGGCTCCGCCCTGGGTGTGCTGGTTATGCGCGTGGCCGGGTTGGCCACCGCACTGCGCGCCCGTGAAAGCCTGCAGCGTGGCGAACTGCCCGCCGAGGACATGTTCCAGGGCATGATGCTGGCCGTTGGTGGTGGCCTGCTGTTGCTGCCAGGTTTCATCAGCGACGTGCTGGGCCTGCTGTGCCTGCTGCCATTCACCCGTCACCTGGCCGCGCGCAAGATGCGCGAGCGTGCCGAGGCCCAGGCCATGCGCCAGCGCGCCTTCCAGGACGACCCGTTCCAGGCCCGGCCGCAGGATGGCGGGCATCGGCCGAATGTGATCGAAGGCGAGTACGAGCGCCGCGACAAGTAATAGCCGGGGGCCGCTTCGCGGCCCTTTCGCGACACAAGGCCGCTCCCACAGGGAATGCACACCTCCTGTGGGAGCGGCCTTGTGTCGCGAAAGGGGCGCGCAGCGGCCCCAGCTTTTTGCGGGGCCAAGGCGCTAATGAAAAATTTTCTGAAACAAGCCTTGTAATTGAATATGGCGGCCTCATGTATGTGGTCACCGCAAGGTTTCTGGTGGCGACACCAGACATTACACAGGTGCTTCGCCCATTGCGGATCACCCCCGGCAACGCCGGACTGCATCAAACCGCCGGTGTCGACACCGGCCGATGAAAACCACTATTTGGGAGAGATCGACAATGAAGCTTCGTCCTCTGCATGACCGCGTCGTTATCCGTCGCAGCGAAGAAGAATCGAAAACCGCTGGCGGTATCGTCCTGCCGGGTTCGGCCGCTGAAAAACCAAACCGCGGCGAAGTCGTCGCCGTCGGCACCGGTCGCATCCTGGACAACGGCGAAGTTCGCGCGCTGGCCGTGAAAGTGGGTGACAAAGTGGTTTTCGGCCCTTACTCGGGCAGCAACACCGTGAAAGTCGATGGCGAAGACCTGCTGGTCATGGCCGAGAACGAAATCCTCGCCGTTATCGAAGGCTGATTCCCCGACTTCCCGTTACTCCAAAGAATTCCAAGGATTAAACGATCATGGCTGCTAAAGACGTAAAATTCGGCGACTCCGCTCGTAAGAAAATGCTGGTTGGTGTCAACGTTCTGGCTGACGCGGTAAAAGCGACCCTGGGCCCGAAAGGCCGTAACGTGGTGCTGGCCAAGAGCTTCGGCGCGCCGACCATCACCAAGGACGGCGTTTCCGTCGCCAAAGAAATCGAGCTGAAAGACGCCTTCGAGAACATGGGCGCCCAGCTGGTCAAGGAAGTTGCTTCCAAGGCCAACGACGCTGCCGGTGACGGCACCACCACCGCTACCGTCCTGGCTCAGGCCATCGTCAACGAAGGCCTGAAAGCCGTCGCTGCCGGCATGAACCCGATGGACCTGAAGCGCGGCATCGACAAGGCCACCGCTGCCGTCGTCGCCGAGCTGAAGAACCTGTCCAAGCCATGCGCCGACTCCAAGGCCATCGCCCAGGTAGGAACCATCTCCGCCAACTCCGACAACTCCATCGGTGAAATCATTGCCGAAGCCATGGAAAAAGTCGGTAAAGAAGGCGTGATCACCGTTGAAGAAGGCTCGGGCCTGGAAAACGAACTGTCTGTCGTGGAAGGCATGCAGTTCGACCGTGGCTACCTGTCGCCGTACTTCGTCAACAAGCCGGACACCATGGTTGCCGAGCTGGAAGGCCCGCTGCTGCTGCTGGTCGACAAGAAGATCTCCAACATCCGTGAGCTGCTGCCAGTTCTGGAAGCCGTTGCCAAGGCCGGCCGCCCACTGCTGATCGTTGCCGAAGACGTTGAAGGCGAAGCCCTGGCTACCCTGGTAGTCAACAACATGCGCGGCATCGTCAAGGTTGCTGCGGTCAAGGCTCCGGGCTTCGGCGACCGCCGCAAGGCCATGCTGCAGGACATCGCCGTCCTGACTGGCGGCCAGGTCATCTCCGAAGAAATCGGCCTGTCCCTGGAAACCGCTACCCTGGAGCACCTGGGTAACGCCAAGCGCGTCATCCTGTCCAAGGAAAACACCACCATCATCGACGGCGCTGGCGCCGACACCGAGATCGAAGCACGCGTCAAGCAGATCCGTGCCCAGATCGAAGAGACTTCCTCGGACTACGACCGTGAGAAGCTGCAAGAGCGTCTGGCCAAGCTGGCTGGCGGTGTTGCCGTGATCAAGGTCGGTGCCGGCACCGAAGTTGAAATGAAAGAGAAGAAAGCCCGCGTTGAAGACGCCCTGCACGCTACCCGTGCAGCCGTTGAAGAAGGCGTGGTGCCTGGCGGTGGTGTGGCCCTGGTTCGCTCCCTGGCTGCCATTGCCGACCTCAAAGGCGACAACGAAGACCAGAACGTCGGTATCGCCCTGCTGCGTCGCGCCGTTGAAGCGCCGCTGCGCCAGATCACTGCCAACGCCGGCGACGAGCCAAGCGTTGTCGCTGACAAGGTCAAGCAAGGTTCGGGTAACTTCGGTTACAACGCTGCTACCGGCGAATACGGCGACATGATCGAGATGGGCATCCTGGACCCAGCCAAGGTCACCCGTTCGGCGCTGCAAGCTGCTGCTTCGATCGGCGGTCTGATGATCACCACCGAAGCCATGGTTGCCGACCTGCCGGAAGACAAGCCAGCTGCTGGCATGCCAGACATGGGCGGCATGGGTGGCATGGGCGGCATGATGTAAGCCAGCCTTACCCCCTGCACCATGAAAAGCCCCGGTTCGTGAGAACCGGGGCTTTTTTGTTGTCCTGTTGGGGCCATTGGGGCTGCTTTGCAGCCCATCGCTGGCAAGCCAGCTCCCACAGGGATCGCACATGGCTTGAGGTCAATGCGGTCGAGGTGGGAGCTGGCTTGCCGGCGAAAGGGCCGCAAAGCGGCCCCGGGTTCAGGCGACGCTACGCTCAGCGGCGGGTACCTCAGCCATTCCCCGACGATACAGAACCAGGTAATACGACCCCAAGCCGATCAACCAGCAGAACACCGCCGTCCACACGTTGTGCGAAAGGAAGTGCGCCCCTTGCATCATCCTCCCCAGCGAAAGCACCGACCCGGCGACGAAGGCCACCGCCAACGCCACCCGCGCCAGCCTCGGCTTGCGATCACGCAACATGAAGAACAGCCCGAACAGGCAGAACCCGGTGGCGGCATGCCCGCCCGGCCAGCACAGCCCGGGTTTGTCGGTCGCCGGCCGCGGCTCCAGCAGCTTGCTGTAGGTTTCCTTGCCGCCAAACTGGGTCAGGCTCCACGGGCATTGCACCTGGGTCACTTTCTTCAGCGGTGTGACAAACGCCGTGGACAGGCCCAGTGCCAGTACCAGGCAGCCCAGCTCACGGCGCCAGCCGAACAGCCGCTTCCAGAAGAAGCTGGCAGCAAAGGTCACCAGCGACATCACCCCCAGCAGGATCACCCCCTGCTTGACCCGGTCATGCAGGATGTTCTCCAGCAAATAGCTGTGGCGGCCGATGAATTGCCCGGCAGCAGGGTCGAAGAACAGGTTGGCAATGTCCATGTCGACCGAGGTCAGTTCCAGCAGGATCAAGCCAAGCGCGGTCGCCAGGGGTAGCCCAAGGTACAGCCAGAAATTGATCGGGCGAGGGCGGGTTGGTTGCTGCATGACGGCTCCAGGGCGCGAAAAAGATCGGGCATTGTCGGCCGCCCGCTATCCTGTGTCCGTGAAGGATCAGTGAAAAAACCGTCAAGTGCGCTGAATTTTCCCTGGGGCTGGCACCCTGCAGGCATAGGCCTTAAGCTGCGCCTGCCGCGCACCACAGCGAGAAGCGCCGCACAGGAGAAACCGATGCGCATTCTTTTGGTTGAAGACAACCGCGATATCCTGGCCAACCTGGCCGATTACCTGGGCATGAAGGGCTACACCGTCGACTGCGCCCAGGATGGCCTGTCCGGCCTGCACCTGGCAGCCACCGAGCACTACGACCTGATCGTGCTCGACATCATGTTGCCGGGCATCGACGGCTACACCCTGTGCAAGCGGCTGCGCGAAGACGCCCGCCGCGATACGCCGGTGATCATGCTCACCGCCCGCGACCAACTGGACGACCGCCTGCAAGGCTTCCGCTCCGGTGCCGACGATTACCTGCTCAAGCCCTTCGCCCTGTCGGAGCTGGCCGCCCGCATCGAAGCGGTGCTGCGCCGGGCCCAGGGCGGCGGGCGCCGCACCTTGCAGGTGGCCGACCTCAGCTATGACCTCGACACCCTCGAAGTCACCCGCCAGGGCCGCCTGCTCAAGCTCAACCCGGTCGGCCTCAAGCTGCTGGCGGTGCTGATGCAGAAGAGCCCGCACGTATTGCGTCGCGAAGTGCTGGAAGAAGCCCTGTGGGGCGATGACTGCCCTGACAGCGACAGCCTGCGCAGCCATGTGCACCAGTTGCGCCAGGTGATCGACAAGCCGTTTGAAAAACCGCTGCTGCATACCGTCCATGGCGTCGGCTATCGCCTCGCCGAGGGCCGTGATGGAGTTTAAGCAAAGCCTTGCCCAGCGCATCATCATCGCCTTTGCCCTGATGAGCGCGCTGGTGGCCGGGGCCTTCGCCTTCGGCATCGTCGGCACCGTGCACCTGGTCGAAGAGCGGCTGATTTCCTCGGTGCTGGGCGGTGACCTGCAACGCCTGCTGCGCATGGACAGCGTCAGCGACTGGAGCCACCGGCCACGCCCCGACCAGTTGTTCTACTTCAGCGGCGGGCGTGACGACTTCGAGCTGCCCAAGGACCTGCGCCACCTCGACCGCGGCTTCCACGAGGTATTCCGCGATCAGCTGTCGTACCACGCCATGGTCGAGATCGTCGATGGCCGCCGCTATGTGCTGCTGCAGGACCAGAGCGACTTCGAGGAACGCGAGCGCGTGCTGTTTGCTGTGGTGGTGGTGGGCTTCCTGCTCAGCCTGGTGCTGGCGGCCATCCTCGGCTGGCTGGTGGCGCGCCGAGTGATGGCGCCGGTGATCCGCCTGGCGCGCCAGGTACGCCACCGTGACCAGTTGCTGGGCCTGGCCCCGCCGCTGGCGCCGGACTATGCCGCGGACGAAGTCGGCCAGCTGGCGGTAGCCTTCGACGATACCCTGGGCCGCCTGCGCGATGCGCTGACCCGCGAACGGTTGTTCACCAGCGATGTCAGCCATGAACTGCGCACGCCCTTGATGGTGCTGGCCACCTCGTGCGAACTGCTGATGGAAAACCCGACGCTGGACGCCCGCTCGCGCAGCCAGGTGGAGCGTGTGGCGCGGGCCACGGAAGAAATGCGCGAACTGGTCAAGACCTTCCTGATGCTGGCCCGGGCACAGCGCGACGAGGGCGCCGTGGCTTCGCGGGCCACCCTGCGGGAAGTGGCGGACGAACTGGTCGGGGTCTGGCGCGACACCATCGAACAGAAGGGCCTGGCCCTGTATTTCGATGGTCGCGTCAGTGCCAGCCCGGTGCTGTACAACGCCACCTTCCTGCAGTCGGTGATGGGCAACCTGCTGCGCAATGCCGCGCACTACACCGATAGCGGCTATATCCGGCTTAGCCTGGAAGCCAACGGCTTCAGCGTGGAGGACAGCGGCGTAGGTATCCCGGAGGAGCAGCGCGAGGCGATGTTCCGGCCGTTCGTGCGCGGCGACGAGCGGCGCGGCGAGGGCCTGGGCCTGGGCCTGTCGTTGGTACAGCGGATCTGCGACGACCAGGGCTGGCATGTCACCCTGACCTCGACCTTGCCGCACGGCTGCCGTTTCATGGTGGACCTGAGCAATACCGTGGCCAAGGGCGACCCGGAGGCTTTGGTCGAGTAATCTGTTGTAACAGGTCATTCGGCGCTCAACATATTTTTCACATCAGCATGACCTGATTCCTACGCTTGCTTACCTAATGTGGGCGGAATGGAGTCAGGAGATGCCCAATGCGTAGCCCCATCAAGCTTGAATTTTCCGAGAAGTACGACAAAGAACATGCGCGCGAGTACTTTCTCAAGCACCAGGATGGCCTGGCGCGACGCCTTTCCCACAAGCGTGATGAGCAGCTGGCGCGTCGCGCCTTGGCATTGGCTGGTGAGCCTGGGCTAGTCCTCGACCTGCCATGCGGTGCAGGCCGCTTCTGGCCATTGCTGGCAGAAAAGCCCAACCGGGTGATCATCGGCGCCGACAACTCCGAAGCGATGATCGAGACAGCCTGTACCGCGCAAGCGCCAGAGGTGGTTGCACGGGTACGCCCTTTGCAGACTTCGGCGTTTGCCATCGACTTGCCGGACAACTCGGTGGACAGCATTTTCTGCATGCGCTTGTTCCACCACATTGGCGAAGCGGCGCACAGAAAGACCATTCTGTCGGAATTTCAACGGGTTAGCCGTGATAGTGTGATCCTGTCCTTGTGGGTGGATGGCAACTTCAAGGCCTGGCGCCGGAAAAAGCTGGAACAGCGTCGCAGCGCCAGGAAGGGCGACCAGGACAATTACCAGAACCGTTTTGTGTTACCGGCCGACACGGTCGAAGAAGAATTCCGAGCCGCCGGCTTCAGAATCCAGGAACGCCTCGACTTCCTGCCGTTCTATGCCATGTGGCGGGTCTATGTATTGCGTAAGGGGTAGTGTTTGATGGCTGTAGCCCAGAGAGGGGAGTCGCGGTTCGATTTTTACTGGCGCCAGCAAGGCGAGTGGGTCGAGGAGCCTAACCAGCGCCGTGGTGGCGAGAGTGGTGTGCAACGCCTCGACGATGGCAATGGCAAGCTGCTGTATGCCAAGCGCCAGGTCGGGCATATCTACCGTAGCCTGCTGCACCCTTTCGGCCGGCCGACCGTATTGCGTGAACTCGATGCGTTGAACAGCTTCGAGCAACTGGGCGTGCGTGTACCGCGCATCGTCTTCTGTGGCGCCGAGCGTGGTGCCGACCAGCAGTGGCGTGCGCTGCTGGTGAGCGAAGCACTCGACGGCTTTGTCGAACTCGACACCTGGCATGCCGAAGGTGCCCGCGAGCGTTACCCGCAGGTGGTGCATGAGCGCATGCTCAAGGACCTGGCGGACAACCTGGCGCGCATGCACCTGGGGCACTGGCAGCACGGCTGCCTGTATGGCAAGCACGTGTTCATCAAGGTGATTGGCGAGGGCGAGCAGGCCCGGGTCGAAGTCGCCCTGCTGGACCTGGAAAAATGCCGGCGGCGCATCAGCTGCCAGCGCGCGGCGGGCAATGACCTGCGCCAGTTGCGCCGCCATTCGTCGATCAATGACGCGGAATGGCAAACACTGCTCTACTTTTACCAGATGGCGTTTGGCAGCGCTGTCAAAGGGTTAGGGCAATGAAACTAGAAATAGCTCGAGCTTTGTTCCTGGTAGCTGGCCTGGCGGTGACCACCGCGGCGGTGGCTGCGTGGGAAGAGCCGAGGCCGACAGTGTTCAGCAAGGCCGAGCTGGCCGACCAGTGCGCGTTGCCGCGGGATGTGAAACCGCAGCAACAGACCGAGGCCGCGCCGGATCAGGACCTGTTGCTGTTCCTGTTCGGCATGCGCCAGGGGTTGCGGCCGTTCGGTTGAACCCGGTGTAGATGGAAATGCCAGAGGCCTCGCGATTGCGGGGCCTCTGGCATTTTTGCATTTGCCTTGCCGGCCTCTTCGCGGGTGAACCCGCTCCCACAGGTACTGCACCCATTCCGGATCCGGTGCCGTACCTGTGGGAGCGGGTTTACCCGCGAAGAGGCCGGTTCAGGCAACCGAAGTCGCTCTGGCCACCTCTTTGTGCGCCAGCAGGGTGTAGATACAAGGCAACACGAACAGGGTAAACAGCGTGCCGATCGACATCCCGGTGGCAATCACCGTACCGATGTCGAAGCGGCTGACCGCCCCCGCCCCGGTCGCCAGGATCAGCGGCACCATGGCGAACACCATCGCCGCCGTGGTCATCAGCACCGGCCGCAGGCGAATCGCCGCGGCCTCCTCGATCGCCTCGCGCACGCTCAGGCCGCGCTCCTCACGCAACTGGTTGGCAAACTCGACAATGAGGATGCCGTGCTTGCTGATCAGCCCGATCAGCGTCACCAGCCCGACCTGGGTGTAGATGTTCATGCTCGATACGCCCAGGAACAGCGGCAGCAGCGCGCCACAGATCGACAACGGCACCGTCACCAGAATCACCAGCGGGTCGCGGAAGCTTTCGAACTGCGCCGCCAGCACCAGGAAGATGATCGCCAACGCCAGGCCGAAGGTCACCCACAGCGCGCTGCCTTCCTGCACGTACTGGCGGGCCACGCCGGCATAGTCGAAGGCGAAGCCTTCCGGAGCCTCTTCGCGGGCGATGCCCTGCACGGTCTGCAGCGCCTCGCCCAGGCTGACCATGGGCACGCCCTGGATGATCGCCGAGTTCAGCTGCTGGAACTGGTTGAGCTGGCGCGGGCGGGCGCGGTCGGTGAGGGTGATGAGGGTGGATAGTGGCAGCAGTTGGCCCTGGTCGTTCTTCACGTAGTAGTTGTTCAGCCAGCCGGGGTTGTCGCGGTACGGCCGCTCGACCTGGGCAATCACCTTGTAGCTGCGGCCTTCGAGGGTGAAGCGGTTGATTTCCGCCTCGCCCAGCAAGGTCGCCAGGGTGCTGCCCAAGGTGTCCATCGACACCCCCATCTGCGCCGCCTTGGCCCGGTCGATATCCACCACCACCTCGGGCTTGTCGAAGGCCAGGTCGATGTCGAGGAAGGCGAACTTGCCGGATTCCTGGGCGCGGGCCTTGATGCGCTGGGCCACATCCAGCAGTGCCGGGTAGTCGCCAGCGCT
Organism: Pseudomonas sp. LSJ-87; assembly: GCF_032971465.1. NCBI lineage: Bacteria > Pseudomonadati > Pseudomonadota > Gammaproteobacteria > Pseudomonadales > Pseudomonadaceae > Pseudomonas > Pseudomonas sp. LSJ-87. Next base: position 44,735 of record NZ_JAWJYQ010000013.1, read on the forward strand.
GTTGATGACGAACTGGAATGGCAGGCCCTCGCCGGTGCCGGGCAGCGACGGCAGGTTGAAGCCGAAGATCTGCAGGCCACTGATTTCCTCGAGCTTGCTCTGCACCAGCGGCAGCAGCTCCATCTGCGTGCGCTCGCGCTCGTTCCAGGGCTTGAGCAGGAAGCCGCCGATGCCGGTCTGCACACCATTGAAGCCGTTGATCTGGAACGACGAGTAATACTCGGGGAAAGCCTTGAACAGCGGGGTGAATTCGTCGGTATAGGCGTTGAGGTAATCAAGGTTGGCCGGCTGCGGCGAACTGCTCATCATGAAGATCACCCCCTGGTCCTCGTTCGGCGCCAGTTCGTTCTGGGTGAACTTCAGCAGTACCGGAATCAGGCACAGGATGATCACGGCAAACACCAGCACGACAGGCCGGCTGTCGAGGGTGGTGTGCAGCAGGCGCTGGTAGCGCACCTTCAGGCGTTCGAACAGCATGTCCAGGCGGTGGGCCAGGCCGCTGGGGTTCTGTTCCTGGCGCAGCAGCAGGGCGCACATCATCGGTGACAGGGTGAGGGCAACGATGCCGGAGATGATCACCGCACCGGCCAGGGTCAGGGCAAACTCCTTGAACAGCGCGCCGGTGAGCCCGGTAAGGAAGCCGATCGGTGCATACACCGCTGCCAGGGTGATGGTCATCGACACCACCGGCATGGCGATTTCGCGGGCGCCCTCGAGGGCGGCGTCGAACGGTGACTTGCCTTCTTCCATGTGCCGGTGGATGTTCTCCACCACGACAATCGCGTCGTCCACCACCAGGCCGATGGCCAGCACCATGGCCAGCAGGGTCAGCAGGTTGAGCGAGTAGCCCATCATCTGCATGAAGAACAGCACACCGATCATCGACAGCGGAATGGTTACCACCGGGATCAGCACCGAACGCAGGGCACCGAGGAACAGGAACACCACCACGATGACGATCAGTACCGCTTCGCCGAGGGTCTTGATCACTTCATCGATGGAGGCCTGGATGAACAGCGTGGCGTCGTAGGCGATCGATACCTTCAGCGCCGAGGGCAGCTGGCTTTCCAGCTCGGGCATGATGCGCCGCACTTCCTTGATGACGTCCAGCGGGTTGGCGGCCGGTGTGGCCTTGATGCCGATGTACACCGATGGGGTGCCGTCGAACGAGCTGACCGTGTCGTAGTTTTCCGCCCCCATCTCGACCCGTGCCACATCGCCCAGCAGCACGCGGCTGTCGCCACTGGTCTTGACCGGCAGGGCGGCGAACGCCTCGGCCGACTTCAGCTCGGTGCTGGCGTTGATGCTGGTGACCACGTATTCACCCTTCACCTCGCCGGCCGCGGAAAGGAAGTTGTAGCGGCGCACGGCATTGGTCACGTCGGTGGCCGACAGGCCATAGCCTGCCAGTTTCACCGGGTCGATCCAGATGCGCATGGCGAACACCTGGTTGCCGAGGATTTCCGCTTCGGCCATGCCCGGCAGGGTCGCCAGCTTGGGCTGGATCACCCGTGACAGATAGTCGGTGATTTGCGGGTTGCTCATCTCCTTGCTGTAGAAACTGATGTACATCAGCGCCGAGGCATCGGCGGCTTCCTTGCTCAGTACCGGGTCTTCCGAGTCCTGGGGCAGCTTGTTGCGCACTTCGTTGGCCTTGGCCAGCAGTTCGGTGAACAACCGGTCGCTGTCGGCGCCGATGCGGGCGTAGATGGAAATGATCGAGAAGTTCTGCCGGCTCACCGAGGTCATGTAGTCGATGCCTTCGGCGCTGGCCAGGCTTTGCTGCAGCGGCTGGGTGATATAGCCCTGGATGGTCTCGGCGTTGGCGCCGGGGTAGGCGGTGGTCACCGTGATCAGGGCGTTTTCCATTTGCGGGTACTGGCGGATCTGCAGCTTGTTCCAGGCCTGGAAGCCCAGCAGCAGGATCAGCAGGCTGACCACGCTGGCCAGCACCGGGCGGCGGATGAACGGGTCGGTGAACGCCATGCCAGCCTCCTGTCAGTCCTTGCCCGGCGCGCCCTGTGCGGGCTTGAGGGCTTTGTCCTGGCCGATGCGGATCGCGGCGCCGGGGGTGAGCTTCAGTTGGCCGGCGGTGACCACCTGTTCCCCGGCCTGCAGGCCCTTGCTGACCACCACCACGCCGTCACGGCGCTCGCCGGTCTGCACCGTGCGCTGCTCGGCGGTGAGCTGCGGCTGGCCCTTGTCGTCGTTTTCCGGCTTGCCGTCCTTGTCCTTTTTCGGCGTGGCGACGTACACCGAGTTGCCATACAGGGTGTAGGTGATGGCGCTTTCCGGCACTACCACTTGTGGCTGCGGGTTGGGTAGCAGGATCAGCAGGCTGGCGAACATGCCAGGCAGCAGCTTGCCGTCCGGGTTGGCCATGGTCGCGCGCACCAGCAGGTTGCGCGTGGTTTCCTCGACCTTGGGGTTGATGGCGCTGAGGCTGGCGGGGAAGGTCTGGCCCGGGTAGGCGGCCACCTGCACCAGCACCTGCTGGCCCAGGCTGAGGTGCGGCAGGGCCTGTTCCGGTACGTTGAAGTCGACGTAGAGGCTGGATGTGTCCTGCAGGGTGGCGATCACCGTGCCGGCGGCCAGGTAGTCGCCGACGTCCACCTGGCGAATGCCGATGGTGCCGCTGAACGGGGCGCTGATGCTCTTCTTGGTCTTCGATGCCTTGAGCTGGTCGACCACCGCCTGGTTGCGCCGGTACTGGGCGGTGAGGCGGTCGAACTCGCCGCGGGAGATGGCCGAGTCGCCGACCAGCTGGCTGCCACGGCCGAAATCTACCTTGGCCAGGCCCAGGTCAGCCTGGGCGGTGCCGAGCAGGGCGGTTTCCTGGTCGTCGTTGAGTTGCAGCAACAGTTGCCCGGCCTTGACCTGCTGGCCCGAGTCGAAATGCAGGGCCTTGACGATACCCTCCACCTCCAGGCTCAGCTCCACGCCCTGTAGCGCCTTGAGGCTGCCGACGGCGGGCAGGCGCTCTTGCCACGGGCGCTGTTCGGCCAAGGCTGCCGCCACGGTGATGGGCGGCTTGGGGGCAGTGAACATCTGGATCTGCTGGTAGATCGAAAAGGCTTTGTAGCCCCCCAGGGCCAGCACGATCAGCAGAACCACGGCCAACATGATGAGCATGCGGCGGCGCAGCATAGGTCCGGTTCCTTGGATGCGGTTGTTATTCGCTTAGACACGACAACGGGCGATCCTGCCCACGTGTGGATGGGGGAAGTATTGACTGTTTTTGGGGGGAAGGGGAGTGGAATGCCTGGGCCGGCCCCTTCGCGGCTGAAGCCGCTCCCACAGGGACCGCGCAGTCAGCGGGTTGCGCTATTCCTGTGGGAGCGGCTTTAGCCGCGAAGGGGCCAGTACAGCCAACCCGAAAATCAGACGAGATGCAGGTGGTTGTCCCAGAAACCGGACGGCAGGTTCATCGGTTGCCCGACCAGCTCGGCCTTGCGGCAATCATAGAACCGGCAACGGCCCTGCCCGGAGGTGACGACAAAGCCGTCCTGTACCGCGCCCACCCCTGCGCAATCGGGCATTGGCGCATCCAGCCGCACCGCGCCGCTGTCCAGGTCCCAGACGAACAGGCGGTTGGCCCGTGGCGCGGTCAGCGCCACCAGCCGCAGCTCGCTGTGGATAGCCACGCTGGCGGTGTACTGGGCCATGGCCTGCAACTGCCGCTCCGGCACCGGGAAGGCCTTGAACGGCTCGCCCGGGCGCTTGATCGCCAGCAGCTCTGCGGTTTCATCGGCATCGCCCATGAACTGTTGGCAGGCGGCGATAGTGCCATCGCTGCCTACCGCCAGGTGGCGCACGCTGTTCATCTGCTGGGCCAGGGTTTCCTTGCTCAGCAGGGTACCGTCGCGCTGCATCAGCACCAGGCTCGGTTCCATGGCGTCGAGGTTCATCTCCACCCGGCTTTCGGCTTCGGTGCGGATACCGCCGTTGGCCACGATCAGCGTTTCGCCGTCCGGCAGCCAGGCCACTTCGTGCGGGCCGATGCCGTGGGTCGGAATCTCCCCGCTGTGCACCAGGCGCTCGCCTTCGAAGCGGTACACACCGAGTACGCCACGCCCCGGGTCGGTGGTGTCGTTCTCGGTGGCATACAGCCATTCGCCACCTTTGTGGATGACCGCGTGGCCGTAGAAGTGCCGGTTCGGCTGCGAGGTGACGGTCTGCAGCAGGCGCCCGTCGCGCAGGTCGACCAGGTAGCTTTCGGTGCCGGGACGGCGGGCGACGAACAGGGCGATCGGCAGGTCCGGGTGATGGATGATGGCATGGCAACGTTGGGCGACCTGGGTGCTGAACACCTGGGTGCCGTCCAGGCGGAACCCGACCGCATAGTGCTTGCCGTCGCCGTCGTCACGCGCCGACAGCAGCAGGGGCTCGCTGCCTTTGTTGCGGAACAGGCTCCAGCCGCCCAGGGTGAGGGCGCTGAGCAATACGCTACCGAGTTTGAGGGCCTGGCGTCGCAGCATGATCAGTCACCGTCGTTGGCATTGAAGCCCAGCTGGATGTTCAACGCCTTGGCCAGCTCGCCTTCGTGCAGGCGGTGGACGGCGTTGAGGCTGTCGTAGATCTGGTTCAGGGTTTGCTGGCCGGCGTCGTCGGCCAGCAGCTCGCCCAGGGTCTTCTGGTTGGCGGCCAGCAGTTTGAGCGAGGCAGCGTAGGCGGCATCGATCTTGTCCGCCAGGGCTTTCTGATCGCTGGACAGCAAGCCGCGCAGGCCTTGGTTGTCGACCCCGACCCAGACCGCTTCGGCGGCCTTGAGGCTGGCCTCCAGGCTCTTGAGCGAGCTGTGGCTGCGCCAGGCTTCGGCCTGCAGTGGCTGCGGGATACCCTTGCTCTGGCGGCCCATCGGCGCACCGAGCTTTTTCTTCAGGCTGTCCAGGGCGGTGACCTGAGCGCGCAGCAGGTCGGCGATGGCCTCGTGGGAGTCGGCGTAGCGCTGGTTGGGGAACTTGGTCATCTGCGAGAGCATGCCGTCGGTGCTGTTCCAGCCCTTGAGGATCTCTTCGGCCAGGGCCTTCTGGTGTTCACCAATGGCCACCAGCAACGGGCAGTAGCGGGCTTTCTGCTCGGCTGTGGCGATGTCCGGCTTGCTGTCGAACAGGATGTACTCGTAGGCCGACAGGCCACGTACCACCACGCTGGCCTTGCCCAGGGCCGCGGCATCGACCGGCTGGTCGGCGTTGACCAGCTGCTCGACCTGGCGGCCGACCAGGTTCTTCTTGTCGGGCCAGAACTGTACCTGCCAGGCGCGGTTGCCTTCGGCCAGCGGGCCGACCAGCAGCGGTTGCAGCTCGGCCCAGGCCTTTTGCGCGTTGAGGAAGTCGGCACGGGCCTTGTCCAGGGTTTCCTTGCCTTCGCAGTAGGCCAGGGCGCTGGCGGCCAGCGTGCGGTCGGCTTCGACCCAGCGGCTGTAGGTGGGCAGGATCACCTGCTTGGCGATGGCAGCGGAGGTCACGGCTTGCGGGTCCTGCGGCGAGCAGGCGCCGAGGGCGAGTGCGGCGAGGCTGGTGAACAACAGTTTGGGTCGGAACATGCCCGGCTCCTTTGCGCTTTTTAAAGTGAGTTCAGGAAAGCCAGCAACGCGGCACGCTGCTCGGCATTGAAAGTGAGTACGAAATTGCGTGCCGCCTCGGCCTCGCCACCGTGCCAGAGCACGGCTTCGAGCAGGTTGCGGGCGCGGCCGTCGTGCAGGAACTGGCTGTGGCCACTGACCGTTTCGCTCAGGCCGATGCCCCACAGTGGCGGGGTGCGCCAGTCCTGGCCGTTGGCGGCAAATTCGGTGCGCTCGTCGGCCAGGCCCGGGCCCATGTCATGCAGCAGCAGGTCGCTGTAGGGACGGATCAGCTGGTTGGCCAGCTCCGGCTCGGCGGCATTGGCGGCGGTGGTGAACTGCGGTGTATGGCAGCCCTGGCAGCCAGCCTGATAGAACAGGTTCTTGCCCGCCAGCACCTGTGGCGAGCCCACGTCGCGGCGGGCCGGCACGGCCAGGTTGCGGGTGTAGAAAGTGACCAGGCGCAGGATGTTGTCGCTGACTTCCTTCTCGCCATTGGCACCGTCCCCGTTGGGCGCGGCCAGGCAGTCGGCCTGCGCCGGGGTACAGTCGTCGTTGGGCTGCAGGGTGGTGGTCAGGCCCATGTCGCCGGCAAAGGCGTGCACGTTCTGCTGGTTGACGTTGGGCTGCCCGGCCTTCCAGCCGAAGCGGCCGACCACGGTCTTGCCCTGGGCATCGTCCCACACCCGGTTGGCCCGGCCGCGGATGCCGTCGCGGTTGTGGTCATCCGGGTCTTCGTTGGCCAGCAGGTCGGCTTCGGGGATGGCTTCGAGCAGGCCCAGGCCGATCATCGGCGGCGCCACCCGCGCCGAAAAGCGCGTGTCGGGGTGCATCACGCCATAACCGAGCTGGGTGATCTGCAGGGCCGGCTTGCGCAGCTCGACCTGGTGGCCGTCCTCGAACGACACCGTTTCGCTGGTGTAGCTCACCCGCACCTTGCCTTCCGGCGTCACGCCGGGGATGGCCATGTCCTGCAGCTGGGTGCCATAGACCGGCTCCGGCACCACGCCGAGGCGTTCGACCACCTTGGCCAGGTAGGGCTGGTCGGGGATCGACAGGCGTACCAGCATCGATACGGCGTTGCTGTCGCCCGGCTCTGGCGGGTGGCCGCGGCCGTCGCGCACGTGGCAGTTCTGGCAGGCATTGGTGTTGAACAGCGGGCCCAGGCCGTCACGGGCGGTGGTGGTGGACGGGGCGATCACCCAGGGGTTGCGGAAGAAGCTGTTGCCTACGGCGAAGTCCAGGCGCCGCTCGGGCGAGAGGTTGGCCGAGGGCAGGGAATAGGCATTGCGGTCAGTGCGCTGCACAGTGGCTTTGCCGCCCGACAACGCTTCGCCGGGCTCGGCCTGGGTGAAACGCGGGGCGTCGTCACAGGCGGCGAGGGCAAAGGCCAGCAGCAGGGGGGAGAGTCGGGACAGCGACAAGGACATCGAGAATCCTGGGCGTGAGCGAAAAACCGGCGTGCAAGCTTAGCAGGGTGAGGGAGTTTGAATAAGAGCAATTTGCAATTGCTGGATGAAATCGGTGTCAGTTGGCCATGGTCTGTGGTGCCTGGTCGGGCCCTATCGCCGGCAAGCCAGCTCCCACAGGTACTTCACAGCCCTTGAGCCCTGTGGGGTACCTGTGGGAGCTGGCTTGCCGGCGATAGGGCCGGAAGCAAAAAAGGCGACCCGAAGGCCGCCTCTTTCAGAACCGCTACAGCAGGATCAGAACTCGTGATCCGCAGTATCCGGGTTCAGGTTGGCAATGCCCAGCTTGCCCGCGGCCTGCTCGATCGCACCAGTCTGCTTGACCAGGGAGGCGATAGCGTCACGCACGATCTGGTTGCCGGCTGCGTTGTCGGCAGCGATCAGCTGGTCGTAGTGCTCGCCCTTGAGAGCGTGGTCGACGATCACCTGGATCTTGGCTTCGGTGGCTTCCAGGTCGGCCTTGAGGGTGGCGTCGGCGGCCGGGTCTACCTTGGCCACCAGCGACGACAGGCTCGGGCCGGTCACCTTGCTGCCGTCCGGGCGGGTGTACTCGCCCAGGTAGACGTTGCGGATGCCCTTGGCGTCGTAGAAGTGCGAGTAGTGAGTGTTGTCGCTGAAGCAGTCATGCTCGTCTTCCGGCGAGTTGGCTTCCAGCGAAACCTTCATGCGTTCGCCAGCCAGTTCACCCAGCGACAGGCTGCCCATGCCGAACAGCATCTTGCGCAGGCCGTCGTTGACCGACTCGGCTTCCAGCTTGGCGCGGTAGTTGTCGGCGACGTTCGGTGCCCAGTTGCCGACCATCTCTTCGAGGTCCTTGACCAGCAGGTCGGTGACCGCTTTCAGGTAGGCACGGCGGCGGTCGTTGTGGCCACCGGTGGCGCCCTTGCCTTCGAGGTAGTCCGACGCCGGACGGTTGCCCGCGCCCGGGCCGGTGCCGTTCAGGTCCTGGCCCCAGAGCAGGAACTCGATGGCGTGGTAGCCGGTGGCGACGTTGGCCTCGGAGCCGCCCAGTTCGTTCAGGCTGGCCAACTTCTCGGGGGTGATGTCCTTGACGTCGATCTTTTCTTCGCCCACCTGGATCTCGGTGTTGGCGATGATGTTGGCGTTGGCCGCCGGGTTGCCCAGGGCGTGCTCATAGCTCTTGTCGACGTAGTCGATCAGGCCTTCGTCCAGCGGCCAGGCGTTCACCTGGCCTTCCCAGTCGTCGATGATGGTGTTGCCGAAGCGGAAGGCTTCGCTCTGCAGGTACGGTACGCGCGAGGCGACCCAGGCTTCTTTGGCTGCCTTCAGGGTTTCGTCGTTGGGCTTGGCCAGGAACGCGTCGACTGCGGTCTGCAGGGTCTTGGCGGTGCTCAGCGAGTCGCTGTACACGGCGTAGACCAGCTCAGCGTAATGCTTGACCACGGCTTTGCCGGCGGCTTCGTCGACAGCCCCGGGCGCCGCAGTGGTGGTGCTGGCGGCAGCAGGTGCCTGGGCTTGCGGCGCGGCGGCCTTGTCGTCCTTGCCTTCACCGCAACCGGCGAGAGCGATGGCAATGGCCAGCAGACTGGCGGAGGCCAGAGGCATTCGAATCATTATTGGTTTTCCTGCGTCGTGTGGTTGGACCAAGGGGTGGACCGTGCGCCGTGGCACGCGAAACCGCAACATCATGCGAAAGATTTGCATTTGCTGTAAAGGGGGCGGGCATGCAATTCGTGTAAATGCCGGTCACGGCCTGTAACCGGGCAGGGGGCTCAGAGCATCGAAACCTGGTTTCGCTGCGCCTGCTTGAGGAAGTTGGTCAGCTCACGGGCCGACAGCGGCTTGCTGTAGTGGTAGCCCTGGCCCTCGTGGCAGCCCTGGGCGACGATGTAGGTTTCCTGTTCGGCGGTTTCCACGCCTTCGGCGATCACCTGCATCCCCAGGCTCTTGCCCAGCTGGATGATGGCGCGAACGATGGTGGCGTCATCATCGTCGTCCAGCAGGTCCTGGACGAAGCTCTTGTCGATCTTGATCTTGTCCAGCGGCAGCGATTTCAGGTAGCTGAGCGACGAGTAGCCGGTGCCGAAGTCGTCGATGGCAATCAATGCTCCGGAGCGGCGCAGGCTCAGCAGGTGCTGGGCGGCGGTGCTGATGTCTTCCATCAGGCCGGTCTCGGTGACTTCCAGTTCCAGGCTGCGCGGCGGCAGGCGATAGGCCTGCAGCAGGTTGTTGACCACCCGCGGCAGTTCGCTGTGGTGCAGCTGCACGGTGGACAGGTTGACCGCCATGCGCAGCTCGCTGAAGCCCATGTCGTGCCATTCGCGCAATTGCCGGCAGGCCTGGTCGAGCACCCATTCACCGATGCTGATGATGCTGCCGTTCTGTTCGGCCAGGGGGATGAACTGGTCTGGCGGCACCATGCCCAGCTCCGGGTGCTGCCAGCGCAGCAATGCCTCGACACCGACCACGCGGTGGTCGCGGTAGCTGATCTGTGGCTGGTACACCAGGTACAGCTGGTTGCGCGGCAGGGCTTCGCGCAGGTCCTTTTCCAGCTCGCGACGGCGGCGCATCTCGCTGTCGACGCTGGCGATGTAGAACTGGTAGCGGTTGCGCGAACGGGCCTTGGCCAGGGTCATGGTCTGTTCGGCTTTCTGCAGCAGCTTCTCGGTGCTGTCGCCGTCTTCCGGGAACAGGGTGATGCCGATGGTAGCGCGCAGGCGGATCTGCTGGTGGTGGTCGAGGTCGAACGGCACTTCCAGGTCGTCGAGGATACTCTGCGCCAGTTCGGCCGCCTCGTAGGGCTGCTCGATATTGGCCTGCACCAGGGCGAACTGGTCACCACCCAGGCGTGCCAGGGCGCCCAGGCGGCCACTGTGGGCGCGCAGGCGGTCGGCCAGGGCCAGCAGCAGCTGGTCGCCGACCTGGTAGCTGAACTGCTCGTTGATGCCCTTGAAGTCGTCCAGGCCTACGCACAGTACCGCCACGCGGTGTTGCAGGCGGCCGCCGTCGACGAGGATCTTGTCCAGTTGCTGCTGCAACTGCTGGCGGTTGGGCAGGCCGGTGAGGAAGTCGTACTGGGCCATGCGTTGCAGGCTGTTTTCCGCCTCGTGGCGCAGATGGGTGTTGCGCTCGATCGAGGCCAGCAGCTGGTTGGCGGTATTTACCCACAGGCCCAGCTCGTTCTTCTCGTGGCCCTTGAGCAGCGGCAGCTGGTGCTGGCTTGGGCGGTCGGGGTTGATCTGGGTGAGGTGCTCGATGATCTTCGACAGCGGTTTGGTCAGCAGCCAGTGGTAGACCAGGTACAGCACCAGGCCCATGGCCAGGGCCCGCAGCACACCGGAGATGAAGATGATCACGGCGTTGATCAGGAAGTCTTCGCCGTAGGACGAGGTGTCCAGGGTGATGCTCAGGTCGCCGTAGTATTCGCTGTAGGGGCCGCGGCCGACCAGTTGCGTGGTGTAGGTACGTTCCTGGCCGAGGATCAGGTCGGTCAGCCAGCGCATGGACATGTCCTGCAACGGGCGGGACTTTTCCGCCAGCATGGTTTCGTTGGGGTGGCCGATGGAGGCCATGCGTACCGATTCGTCCTGAAACAGGCCTTCCATCACCTGCATGCCCATTTCGCGGTCGAGGCTGTATACCGCCTGGGTCGAGGGGTCGCGGAACATGTCGAGGATGCGCTGGGCATCGTTGTTCACGGCCTGGCGGGTCTTGTAGGTGTCGTAGACGATTTGCGCACAGCTGAGCACGACACCGACCGCTAGCGCCGACAGCAGCACGACCCTGAGCAACTTGACCGACAAGCTGTTCCGCAATTCCAGCTTCAATGGGGTTTCCTTAATCCATGCGCATGGCATCATTTTGCCATCAACGATGACGATACACTATCGGCCGACCATCAATAGTGTATCGGTTGCCTGACCCCGCAACTTGAATGCGCTGTAACAATCTTCCAGAGGTTTGATGTTAGCGTGCTATGCGGGCTGAGCAAGCAAAACCGTGCTGGCTTTTTCGCGGGTAAACCCGCTCCCACAGGGATAGCATCAAGTCCACAAGCTGCGCCGTACCTGTGGGAGCGGGTTCACCCGCGAAGAGGCCGGTACAGGCATAAAAAAACCCGGCACCGGGCCGGGTTTTTCGTTCAGGGCTGAATGACTCAGGCCTTGAAGGTCTTGCCTTCGAACTGTTCGGCAACGAAGGCCCAGTTGACCAGGTTCCAGAACGCCTCGACGTACTTCGGACGCAGGTTGCGGTAGTCGATGTAGTAGGCGTGTTCCCAGACGTCGCAGGTCAGCAGCGGGGTGTCGCCGCTGGTCAGCGGGCAGCCGGCGCCGATGGTGCTGGCCAGGGCCAGGGAACCGTCAGCCTTCTTCACCAGCCAGCCCCAGCCGGAACCGAAGGTGCCAACCGAAGTCTTGGTGAACTCTTCCTTGAACTTGTCGAAGGAACCGAAAGCGGCGTTGATGGCGTCAGCCAGGGCACCGGTCGGCTGGCCACCGGCGTTTGGTGCCAGGCAGTTCCAGTAGAAGGTGTGGTTCCAGACTTGAGCGGCGTTGTTGAAGATGCCGCCCGAAGAGCTCTTGACGATCTCTTCCAGGGTCTTGCCTTCGAATTCGGTGCCTGGGACCAGGTTGTTCAGGTTCACGACATAGGTGTTGTGGTGCTTGTCGTGGTGATACTCCAGGGTTTCCTTGGAGATGTGCGGCTGCAGGGCATCGTGGGCGTACGGCAGCGGCGGCAATTCAAAAGCCATGGTGGATCTCCTGATTCAGGTCTGTTTGCGGTTTGCGCAAGGCCGATCACGGGCGGCCCGATGAGCGTCGGCGAGTTTGTACTCTTTGCGACGCAAGGGCTGGATCATAGCACCGGGCCCGGCGCATAACCACGCAACAAAGATAGGGAATAGAGGTTCCAGAGCGGTCGGGGCGTGCCGACCAGTGGCGTCAGCTATTGCCTGCAAGGGCCTCATCACCGGCAAGCCAGCTCCCACAGGGATATCACCGACCTCAGGCCTGGTGATATCCCTGTGGGAGCTGGCTTGCCGGCGATAGGGCCCTTGAGGTCAGTTGAAGATCAACTGCGCCGCCACCGCGAACATCATCACCGCCACCATCAGGTCGAGCATGCGCCAGGTCGCCGGCCTGGCCAGCCACGGTGCCAGCCAGGCGGCACCGATCGCCAGGGTCGAGAACCACAGCAGCGAGGCGCTGGCAGCGCCGGCCACGTAGGCGCCAGGCGCAGCCTGCTGGGCGCCCAGTGAGCCGATCAGCAGCACCGTGTCGAGGTACACGTGCGGGTTCAGCAGGGTCACCGCCAGGGCGCTGAGCAGTACCGCGCGGCGTGAGCGCGCACCCTGGCCTTGCTGGTGCTGCAGGCTCTGCCTGGAGCAGGCGCTGCGCAAAGCCTTGGCGCCGTACCAGATCAGGAACACCGCACCGCCCCAGCGGGCGATCGCCAGCAACGTCGGGTTGTGCGCCAGCACGGTGGCCAGGCCGAACACTCCGGCCGCCACCAGGATGGCGTCACAGACGATGCACAGTGCCGCCACCGGCAAATGATGCTCGCGGCGCAAGCTCTGGGCGAGGACGAAGGCGTTCTGTGCACCGATGGCCATGATCAGGCCGAAGGCCACGAGCATGCCGTTGAGATAGCTTTGCCACATGGCGTGCTCTCCAAAGAGTCCAAAAGATGCTGGTCATTGTGATGAACCACGCTGTATAAGAAAAACAAATAGAGCTGATCCGTCATTAGGAAAATCGATGTTCGACTACAAGCTGCTGGCCGCCCTTGCCGCGGTGATCGAGCAGGGCGGTTTCGAACGCGCGGCGCAGGTGCTGGGCTTGTCGCAGTCGGCCATCTCCCAGCGCATCAAGCTGCTCGAGGCGCGGGTCGGCCAGCCGGTGCTGGTGCGTGCCACACCACCAAGCCCGACCGAAGTCGGCCGCCAGTTGCTCAACCATGTGCAGCAGGTGCGCCTGCTCGAACGCGACCTGCAGCGCCAGGTGCCGGCGCTGGACGAGGAGGGCATGCCGGAGCGCCTGCGCATCGCCCTCAACGCCGACAGCCTGGCTACCTGGTGGGCCGGCGCTGTGGGCAACTTCTGCGCACAGCAGAACGTGCTGACCGACCTGGTGGTGGAAGACCAGGAAGTGGGCCTGAAACGCATGCGTGCGGGCGAAGTGGCGGCCTGCCTGTGTGGCAGCGAGCGGCCGGTCGCCGGCGCGCGCAGCCTGCCGCTGGGCGCCATGCGCTACCGGGCGCTGGCCAGCCCCGGGTTCATGGCGCGGCATTTTCCGCAGGGCTTCGCTGCCAGCCGCCTGGCCCGTACCCCGGCGATCGTGTACGGCCCGGACGACTTCCTGCAACACCGCTACCTGGCATCGCTGGGCATCGAGGATGGCTTCCTGCACCACTTGTGCCCGTCGTCCGAAGGCTTCCTGCGCATGACCGAAGCCGGCCTGGGCTGGGGCCTGGTGCCGGAACTGCAGGCTCGCGAGCAACTGGCCAGCGGCCAGTTGGTGGAAATCTGCAGCGATACCCCCATCGATGTGCCGCTGTACTGGCATCATTGGCGCAATGGCGGGCAACTGCTCGCGCAACTGACCGACCACCTGCGGCACACCGCACGGCAATGGCTGGTGCCCTTGTAGCCACGGCTGGCGTCAGTTGCATCTGAAATCTGGCAAGACGGAGTCTTACATGCGAATTCTGGTCACCGGCGCGAGTGGCTTCATTGGCGGGCGCTTTGCGCGCTTTGCCCTGGAGCAGGGCCTGGACGTGCGGGTCAGCGGCCGTCGAGCCGAAGGGGTCGAGCACCTGGTCAAGCGCGGCGCCCAGTTCATCCCCGGCGACCTGGGTGATGCCGAGCTGGCCCGCCGCCTGTGCCAGGGGGTCGAGGCGGTGGTGCACTGCGCCGGCGCAGTGGGCAACTGGGGGCGCTACCAGGACTTCTATCAAGGCAATGTGGTGGTCACCGAAAACGTGGTCGAGGGCTGCCTGAAGGAGCACGTACGGCGGCTGGTACACCTGTCGTCGCCGTCGATCTACTTCAATGGCCGCTCGCGCCTGGACATCCGGGAAGAGCAGGTGCCGCGCCGCTTCCATGACCACTACGGGCAGACCAAGCACATGGCCGAGCAGAAAGTGTTCGGTGCCCAGGAGTTCGGCCTCGAGGTGCTGGCGCTGCGCCCGCGCTTCGTCACCGGCGCCGGCGATGCCAGTATCTTCCCGCGGCTGATGCAGATGCAGCGCAAGGGGCGTGTGGCGATCATCGGCAACGGCCTGAACAAAGTCGATTTCACCAGCGTGCACAACCTCAACGAAGCGCTGCTCAGTGCCCTGTTCGCCGACGACCGGGCGCTGGGCCAGGCCTACAACATCAGCAACGGCCAGCCGCTGCCGCTGTGGGACGTGGTCAACTACGTGATGCGCCAGATGCAGTTGCCGCAGGTAACCCGGTACCGCTCCTACGGCCTGGCCTACAGCCTGGCCGCGCTGAACGAGGCGGCCTGCATGTTGTGGCCGGGGCGCCCGCAACCGACCCTGTCGCGCCTGGGGATGCAGGTGATGAGCCGCGATTTCACCCTGGATATCAGCCGCGCCCGGCAGTACCTGGACTACCAGCCCAAGGTCAGCCTGTGGACGGCGCTGGATGAATTCTGTGCCTGGTGGAAGCACCAGCCGCCGGGGCAGTGAAGCCGCTCGGCTGACAATGGTCATCAACGCGCCGCGCTGGCGGTTTATACTCGTGCCTCTTTGCGACTACCGCGGTTGAATGTATCCATGCGTAACCATGCTCACGATGACTACGATGACGTGCCTACCCTGAGGGCCGGCACCCATGACGATGACGAACTGATGCCGGCGCACGTGGTGCGCAGCCGCCAGAAAGCCGCTCGCGGTGCCAGCACGGCGCCGCTATGGGCATTGCTCGGGGCCTCGTTCATCGCCTTGGCGGGCCTTGGCTGGTGGAGCTTCCAGCAGATCTCGCTGATGGAGCAGCAACTGGTGGCGACCCAGGAAAGCTTCGCCCGCATCAGCGAAGAGGCTGCCGGGCGCCTGCAGGCGATCAGCGGCAAGGTGGCGGCCAGCGAGTCCGGCGCCACTACCAACAGCGAGGCGTTGAAGCTGCAGCTGCGCCAGTTGCAGAAGGGTGTGGCCGGGCAGACCGGCGACCTGGGCAAGCGCCTGGAGCAGGTGCTGGCCGATACCCGTGAACAGCAGAAGGCCGTGACCGAGCTGCAGAGCCAGTTGCAGGCGCAACTGAAGGCAGTGAATGGCGAGCTGGCCGCGTTGCGCTCGGGGCAGGTCGATGGTGGCAAGCTGGATACGCAGTTCAAGGGCCTGAACGAACAGGTTGCTGCGCTGAAGGCCGCGCAGGCTGATGGCGCCAAGCTGGACGGGCAGCTCAAGAGCCTGGGCAACGAGGTGGCAGCGCTGAAGAAGCAGGGTAACCCGAGCGCGGCCATCCAGGACCTGGAGCAGGACATCCTGGTGCTCAAGAGCCAGATCGACAACCGCCCGGCCGCGGCGGCGTCCAGTGGTGCTTCGGTGCAGGAATTCGACGCCTTCCGGGCGCAGACGACCCGCAACCTGAATACATTGCAGAGCCAGATCCAGAACCTGCAGCAGCAGATCAACGCCCGGCCGTGAGATCACCTGAGCCTTCTTCGCGGGCACGCCCGCTCCCACAGGGGCAGCACAATCTTCAAGCTTGTCGCTGTACCTGTGGGAGCGGGCGTGCCCGCGAATGGCCCTGAATCACAACCGCGGATAATCGATGTACCCCACCGGCCCCTTGCCATAGAAAGTCTCCGGCCGCGCCTCGTTCAACGGCGCATCCGCCGCCAGCCGCGCCGGCAGGTCAGGGTTAGCGATGAACGGCACGCCAAACGCCACGGCGTCGGCCTTGCCATTGGCCAGGGCTGCATTGGCACTGGCCTTGTCAAACCGCTCATTGACGATGTACGGGCCACCGAACGCTTCCTTGATCAGCGGGCCGATACTGTCATCGGCTTCCTTTTCCCGCGAGCAGATGAAGGCAATACCCCGCTTGCCCAGCTCACGGGCCACGTAGGTAAAGGTTTCGGCACGGTCGGCATCGCCCATGTCATGGGCATCGGCACGCGGCGCCAGGTGCACGCCCACGCGGTTTGCGCCCCACACCTTGATGGCCGCATCGGTCACTTCCAGCAGCAGCCGCGCACGGTTTTCCAGCGAGCCGCCGTAGCGGTCGGTGCGCTGGTTGGTGCTGCTCTGCAGAAACTGGTCGAGCAGGTAGCCGTTGGCACCGTGGATCTCTACGCCATCGAAACCGGCAGCCTTGGCATTCTCGGCACCGCTGCGGTAGGCCTCGACGATGTCGATGATTTCTTCGGTTTCCAGCGCGCGTGGGGTGGGGTAGTCGCTGAGCGGGCGCACCAGGCTTACATGGCCCTTGGGCTGGATCGCGCTGGGGGCCACCGGCAGCTCGCCGTTCAGGTAGCTGGGGTGGGAGATGCGGCCAACGTGCCACAGCTGCAGGAAGATGCGCCCGCCAGCGGCATGCACGGCCTTGGTCACATTGTTCCAGCCACGCACTTGCTCGTCGTTCCAGATACCAGGGGTATCCGGGTAGCCGACGCCCATGGCGCTGACCGAGGTCGCCTCGCTGAGGATCAGCCCGGCGCTGGCGCGCTGCACGTAGTACTCGGCCATCAGCGCATTGGGCACGCGGCCTTCGTCGGCCCGGCAGCGGGTGAGCGGGGCCATGATGATGCGGTTGGGCAGTTGCAGGTCGCCCAGGGTGATCGGATCGAAAAGCGTGGTCATGACGGTTACCTGCCTGTTCAGAGTGCTTGGCGCAGTTGTTCGAGAAACGCCTGGATAGTGGCTTCGTTGCGTTTGAAGAAGTGCCATTGGCCGATCTTCTGGCTGCTGATCAGCCCGGCGCGCTGCAGGGTGGCCAGGTGGGCGGAGACGGTCGACTGCGACAGGCCGCAGCGTTGGTCGATCTGCCCGGCACACACACCGTTCTCGGTGCTGTGGTACTGGTCGGGGAATTGCGTTGCCGGGTCCTTCAGCCAGCTGAGGATTTCTCGCCTGACCGGGTGGGCCAGCGCTTTTATGATTTCGTCGAGATCGAGAGGCATGGGTTGAGGCTCGTTGTAGCGGTATATCGCGATAGGGCGAAATGTAAATCGTGGATTCCCGATATACAAATATGAAGAGGTTCTGAGCTGAGCATGAATCGCTATATCGCGTTATAACGATATAGGGGGCGGCGGTGCTAGACTGCGCTCATGAACTACCTCGCACACCTGCACCTTGGCGGCCCGGCGCCGCAACAACTGCTTGGCAGCCTGTATGGCGACTTTGTCAAAGGCTCGCTGGAAGGGCGCTTCCCGCCTGCGCTGGAGGCGGCCATCCGGCTGCACCGGCATATCGACAGCTATACCGACCAGCATCCGTTGGTGCTGGCGGCACTGGCGCGCTTTCCGCGGGAGCGGCGGCGCTTTGCCGGCATTGTTCTGGATGTGTTTTTCGACCATTGCCTGGCCCGGCATTGGCGGGATTATGCCGAGCAGCCGCTGGCGCAGTTCACCGGGGACTTTTATCGGGTGCTGCTGGCGGAGCCCGAGTTGCCGGGGCGGCTTGCGCGGATTGCGCCGTTCATGGCGGCGGATGACTGGCTGGGGGCGTATGGCGACTTTTCCACGCTGGAGCAGGTGTTCAACGGCATTGCCCGGCGCTTGTCGCGGCCGGAGGGGATGGCTGGGGTGATGGGGGAGCTGGAGCGGCTGTATGAGCCATTGCTGGCGGACTTCAGGGAGTTTTATCCACAGTTGCAGGCCTTTGCTGCAGCGGGGCGGATGTCTGACAGTTAGTACTGGGTTGGCATTGCCGGCCTCTTCGCGGGTAAACCCGCTCCCACAGGTACACCACAGAACCCAGGATGAGTGCCATCCCTGTGGCTCCCCACAGGTACACCACAAAACTCAGGATGAGTGCGGTCCCTGTGGCTCCCCACAGGTACACCACAGAACTCAGGATGAGTGCGGTCCCTGTGGGAGCGGGTTCACCCGCGAAGGGGCCAGAACAGGCAGTGCATAAAACTCAGGCAGCCCGCGCCTGCCGCCGTGACGCCAGCTCAACTTCTTCAACCCCGAACAACGCCAGGTGAATCGCCTGCTGCGCCTGCAACGCCAGCACCGCTCGCTCCTTGCCCACGCTGCCGATCGGCTGCAGCAGGTGAATGCATACCTCGCCCCGCGGCAGGGCAAACAGGCGCATCAGGTGCGACACCAGGTCATCGTCACCAATGAACGGTGCAATCGGGTCGATCTGGCCATCGCGCAGGTACTGGATGGCGACCGGCTGCACCGCCACGCCACGGTCGATGGCGCCTGCCAGCAGGCGGCCATGGAAGGTGCGCAGGGTACGGCCGCTGGTGGTGGTGCCTTCCGGGAAGATCAGCAGCGGCCGGGCAAGGCCCAGCTGCCCGGCGATCTGTTCACGCAGGCGCTGGCTGTCGCCCCCGCCACGGCGGATGAACAGAGTGCCGGCCTTTTCCGCCAGCCAGCCGGCCACCGGCCAGTGGCGCACTTCGGCCTTGGACAGGAACGACAGCGGCAGCAGCATGCCGAGCAGGGGGATATCGGTCCAGGACACGTGGTTGCTGACCCACAGCATCGGCCGCTGCGGCAGCTCGCCGACCACCCGCACATCGAAGGGCAGGGCCGCGACCAGGCGCTTCATGAACAGGCAGGTCCAGCGCTGGCGGCGCTCGATGGGCGCCTTGAACCCCAGGCGTTCGCCCAGGGCGATCACGCTGGCCATCAGCATGCCCAGCAGCAGTACCAGCAGCAGTCGAGTCAGGCGGGCCATTACCCGCAGCTTCGGCATCAGACCGCTGCCTTGAAGTGGCGGGCGTAGCGTGGGCACAGTTCGTCGCGCTTGAGCAGGATGAACACATCGGCCACCTGGAAGTCTTCGTCCCAGCACGGCTCGCCGCAGATCTTCGCGCCCAGGCGCATGTATGCCTTTAGCAGCGGTGGCATTTCGGCAATGACGTTGTTCGGCAGGGCCAGGTTGGGCAACGGGTTCTTCGGCTCGGCGCGCAGGTGCTCGGTGCACAGGTAGCGGTCACGCAGGCGCTGCATTACCGCGTGGGCCTGCACCCCGCCATCCTGCATGGGGATGCTGGCGCAGCCCATCAGGTAGCTGTAGCGGCCTTCGTTGAGCACTTCGGCCAGTTCGCCCCAGAGCACGGCGATGGTGCCGCCGTTGCGGTAATCGGGGGCTACGCAGGTGCGGCCCAGCTCCAGGATCGGGCCCTGCAGCTGCAACAGGCCGTGCAGGCTGAATTCTTCTTCGCTATAGAAGCGGCCCAGGCTGCTGGCGGCCTGATGGTCGAGCAGGCGGGTGGTGGCAACCAGCTCGCCGGTGCTCAGGTCGCGTACGCCAATGTGGCGGCAGTGCACGTCGTAGTCGTCCATGTCCAGGCCTTGCTCGGCTCCTTTGAGCTTGGCCTTGAATTCGGCGCTGAACACTTTGTAGCGCAGGGCCTGGGCTTCCTGCAGGGCCGCAGCGCCAACCAGGCGTTCGGCTTGCAGACGGCGTTCGGTGCTGTTGTCGCCAGCGTGAGCGATCCGAGTCATTACGAGTCTCCATAAGCCAGCCATGAAGGGTTGCGGCCGGTCGGCTTTGTTGTGCAAAGTCAGCCTAGGTAGATGGGGTGTCACCCCTGTGAATCTTTGGTGATGCTTGCGTGACACCCCCTGAGCCTCAACTGAAAGCCCTTCAGCAAGGAGCCGACCGATGGCCTGGTTGCAACGACTCAACGACCCGCTTCGCCAAGCGCTGGCGGGCACCCTGGGCGAAACCTATGCCGCGCTGCTCGAGCGCCTTGGCCCGGTTGCCCCGTTCGAACTGGCAGTGCTCGGCGGGCGAGCGATGGCCACCCCGGGCCTGGCCTTCCTGGTCGGCTACCAGGCCGCCTTGCGCGTGCTGTGGCCCAGTGCTCCACCGAGCCTCGGTGCCCTGTGCGCCACCGAACGGCGCAGCGTGCGGCCGGCGGACATGCGCACGCGCCTGGACGGCTTGCGGCTGACCGGCAGCAAGGACTTTGTCACTGCCGGCCTGGAGGCGGAATGGCTGCTGGTGGCGGCGCGCTGCGAGGCGACGGGCGCGGCGCCGCAGTTGAACCTGGCGGTGGTCTACCCCGGGGAGCCAGGTGTGACGCTGGAAGCGCTGCCGACCCTGCCGCTGATGCCGGAGGTGGGCCATGGGCGACTGGTGCTGGAGCAGGCGGCGTGCGAGTTGCTGGCCGGTGATGGTTGGGATGCCTATGTGAAGCCGTTCCGTTCGCTGGAGGACTTGTATGTGCTTACGGCGTTGACGGCCTGGCTGTATGGCGTGGGGCAGGAGTGCGCCTGGCCGCAGGCCCTGCGCCTGCAGTTGCTTGGGCTGCTGGCCGGGTGTGCCGAAGGTAGCCGGCAGTGCGCCGATAGCGTTGGCTGCCATTTGTTGCTGGGGGGATTGTTTGCACAGTTCCAGGCGCTGCGAGGGGAGATCGATGCTGCGTTGGCGGCGGGGCCGGCGCAGTGGGCGCAGATCTGGCAGCGTGACCAGGGGGTGATGGCGCTGGCGGCGTCGGCGCGGGAGAAGCGGCTGAACAAGGCTTGGGCTGCTGCGGGATTGTCATGAATGTCTGATAGGTTTGTGTGATCCGATGAATCCTGGGGCCGCTTTGCGGCCCTTTCGCGACACAAGGCCGCTCCCACAAAAGCGAGAGCAGCGCTGTTCCCTGTGGGAGCGGCCTTGTGTCGCGAAAGGGCTGCGCAGCAGCCCCAAAATTGCGAGCCTGAAATGGGATGCTGAAAAGTCTGCTGCTGCTTTTTTGCATGGCTACGGGAACCGCCAAAGCCGAGGTCTGGCCAACGCCGGACTGGCCAATCGACAACACCCCCCTCGACTGGCAAGCCGTCGACGCCTACGCCTTCCCCGCACACACCACCCCCGAACGCAGCGGCATCCGCACCGACGCCCTGCTGATCATCCGCGACGGCCGCATCCTCCACGAACGCTACGCCGCCCCCAGCACCGCCGCCACCGCCCACCTGACCTGGTCGATCAGCAAGAGCGTACTCGCCACGCTATTGGGCGTAGCCCAGGGCGAAGGCCGCTTCCAGCTGCAGGACCCGGTCACCCGCTTCTACCCGGCCATGCACGCCCATCCCGGCGTGCGCATGGCCGATCTGCTGCATTGGGCCAGCGGCCTGGACTGGCAGGAAGACTACGAGTACGCCCCGCTCAAGTCCTCGGTGGTGGCCATGCTGTATACCCGTGGCCGTGAGGACATGGCGGCCTATACGGCGGCGCGGGAAGCGGTGGCCAGCCCGGGCCAGCGGTTTCTCTATTCCAGTGGCGACAGCAACCTGCTGGCCGCCGCGTTGCGCGGCATGCTCGATGCCGGTCAGTACGCCGACTACCCCTGGCATGCACTGTTCACCCCGTTGGGGATCGACAGCGCGGTATGGGAGCGGGACCGCGCGGGTACCTATGTGGGTTCGTCCTACCTGTACCTCAGCGCTCGCGACCTGGCGCGCATCGGCCTGCTGATGCAGCGCGACGGGCGCTGGCAGGATCGGCAATTGCTGCCCAAGCCATGGGTGGCTTTCAACCGCACGCCGTTTGCCGCGGCCCAAGCGCTGCCCGGCGAGGCCAACCCCGGTGGCCACTGGTGGCTCAACCAGCCGCTGGCCGGCGCTGCACGGCCTTGGCCGAGTGCACCCGCAGACACCTATGCCGCCCTTGGCCACTGGGGCCAGGCGCTGTATGTGCTGCCCGCGCAAAAGCTGGTGATCGTGCGTTACGCCGATGACCGCGACGGCAGCTACCAGCACGACGAACTGCTCAAGCGGATACTCGCGGCGCTGGCTGGGGAGGGGGCATGAAGCGGGTGCTGCTGGTGGTGTTGCTGGGGCTGGTGTACTGGGCCTGGCACGAGCGCCAGGCCTTGGTGGACTTCCCCGGTATCCTTTCGGCCTACTCGGCCAAGGAATATTGCTCGTGCCGCTTCGTCATGGGGTTCGAGCCGGCGTATTGCCAAGGCTACGTGAAGCAATGGCTGCCGCTGAGCCTGCTGGAGGAAGACAGCCAACAGCGGCAGGTTACCGCCGAAGGCCTGGGCCGTCGCAATCAGGCCGCCTGGCAAGGCCCGCGCGAGGGCTGCCGCTTGCTGCCGTGAAGGCGGGCGGGTAAGGTTGGCGGCCTGGTTTCACGAGATCTGTCATGTTCAAGCTGCCCCGCCTGCTGCCCGCCTTGTTGCTGGCTTTTTGCCTGCCCGCCCATGCCAACTGGCACCTCGATGGCGAGTCTTCGCGCCTTTCGTTCATTACCGGCAAGAACGGTAACACCGCCGAAGTGCACCGCTTCCTGGTGCTGCATGGCACGGTCGACCGCAAGGGTGTGGCCGGGTTGAGCATCGAGATGGACTCGGTGAGCAGCGGTATTCCGCTGCGTGATGAACGCATGCGTGAGGACCTGTTCGAGGTCGAGCGCTTTGCCGAAGCCAAGGTGCAGGCGCAACTGGACCTGCGGCCGATCAACGACCTGGCCAACGGTGCCCAGATCGAACTGCGCCTGCCATTGACCGTGACCTTGCATGGCCAGTCGCACAGCTACAACGCCCTGCTGCTGGCCACCCGCCTGGACGAGCGACGCTTCCAGGTGGTGACCCTTGAGCCCCTGGTGCTGCGCGCCGAGGATTTCGGCCTGCTGCCGGGGCTGCAACGCCTGCGCAAGCTCGCCGGGCTCAAGTCCATCAACCCGTCGGTGCCGGTTAGCGCGGTGCTGATCTTCACCGCCCGCTGACATGCCGGGGCCGGTCTTTCCCTGGCGGGATGGCAACCAGTTCGAACTGCTGATCGACGGCCCCGAGTTTTTTCCGCGCATGCTCCTGGCGATCATGCGCGCCGAGTTCCAGGTCGACCTGGAGCTGTACCTGGTCGAGGCCGGTGACTGCGCGGATGCGGTGGTCGAGGCGCTGGAGCAGGCTGCCCGACGTGGCGTGCGGGTGCGCTGCCTGTTCGACGACTATGGCTCGCTGGCTTTCAACAGCCAGTTGCGTCAGCGCCTGCTGGACGCAGGTGTGTACCTGCGCTGGTACAACCGCCTGCGCTGGAAGCGTGGCCTGCGCAACCTGTACCGCGATCACCGCAAGTTGCTGCTGGTGGACGAGCGCTGGGCAGTGGTGGGCGGCACGGGCGTCACCGACGAGTTCTGGACACCGGGCGAGGCGACCAGTGAATGGCACGAGGTGATGGTGCAGATGCAGGGGCCGGTGGTAAGCGACTGGCAGTTGCTGTTCGACCGCCAGTGGCACGCCAACAACCGTCGCACCGCCTGGCGCCCCGCCGAGGGCTTTGGCCTGCCGCGCCTGCCCAAGGTGCCTGCGCAGGGGCAGGGCATGGGCCGGGTGGCCTATGCCGACGCCCGCCAGCACCAGGACATCCTGCATTCGCTGGTGCGGGCGATCAACAGCGGCAAGCAGCGAGTGTGGCTGGCCACGCCTTACTTCCTGCCGACCTGGAGCGTGCGCCGGTCGCTGCGCCGGGCTGCCGGCAAGGGGGTCGATGTGCGGCTGCTGCTGACCGGGCCGCGCACCGATCACCCCTCGGTACGTTACGCCGGGCACCGCTATTACCCGCGTCTGCTGCGCGCCGGGGTGCGCATCTACGAGTACCAGCCGTGTTTCCTGCACCTGAAGATGGTGCTGATCGACGACTGGGTCAGTATCGGCTCATGCAACTTCGATCACTGGAACCTGCGCTTCAACCTCGAGGCCAATATCGAGGCACTCGACCCGCCGCTGACGGCTGCCGTGCAGGCCAGTTTCGAGCGTGATTTCGCCTTGAGCGAGGTGGTCGACCTGGGCCACTGGAATGCCCGGCCGCTGTGGCGCCGGGTGAAGCAGCGGTTGTGGGGGTGGCTGGACCGGTTGGTGGTCAACTTGCTCGACCGTCGCGACTGAGACCGGCTATCGTGCAGTGACTGTCTCAAGGCAATCGAAGGAGTGGGTGCGATGACGGCGAAGAAAATTCTCATGTTGGTCGGCGACTACGTCGAAGATTACGAAGTCATGGTGCCGTTCCAGGCGCTGAGCATGGTCGGGCACACGGTGCATGCGGTATGCCCGGAAAAGGTCGCGGGGCAGACCGTGCGTACCGCGATTCATGATTTCGAGGGCGAACAGACCTACAGCGAAAAGCCGGGGCACAACTTTGCCCTGAACTACGATTTCGTGCGGGTGCGTGCCGAGGGTTACGACGCGTTGCTGATCCCGGGTGGACGTGCACCGGAGTACCTGCGCCTGGATGAAAAGGTCCTAGAGCTGGTGCGCGCATTCAACCAGGCCGGCAAGCCGATCGCGGCGGTATGCCATGGTGCCCAGTTGCTGGCGGCGGCCGGCGTGCTGGAAGGGCGCGAATGCAGTGCGTACCCGGCGTGCGCCCCGGAAGTGCGCTTGGCGGGCGGGACATTCATCGATATCGCGGTGGACCAGGCGCATGTGGACGGCAACCTGGTGACGGCACCGGCATGGCCGGCGCATCCGGCGTGGCTGGCGGCATTCCTCAAGGTGCTTGGTACCCGTATTGCCTGACAGGGCCTTATCGCCGGCAAGCCAGCTCCCACAGGTTTAGCGAAGGTTTCAAGACCTGTGGAGTACCTGTGGGAGCTGGCTTGCCGGCGATGAGGCCAGTGCAGGCAGCACAGTCAACCAGGCTTAACCCACCTGCTCGACCCAGTCATTGAGGTTGTAGTAGTTGGTCACCCGGGCAATCTTCCCGCAATGGATATAGAAGAACGCCCCCGCCGGCAGTACATAGGTCTGCCCGTTGGCCGCCGGCAACCCTTCGTCATCGGCCAGATATTCCCCATGCACGGTGAACTCCGCCGCCGCGCGGCTGCCGTCGGCGTTCTGCATCACCACGATATCGGCCAGGCGCTCGCGGTAGCAGCGGTTCATCTTGTCCATGAACGCTGCAAACCGGGCCTTGCCCATCTGCCGCTCGCCCTGGTTGATGTCGTGGATCACATCCTCGCTGAGCAGGGCGAGAAAGGCCGGCATGTCGCCCGCATTGAAGGCGGCGTAGTAAGCATTTACCAGTTCGGTAGCGGTCATGGAACAATACCTGTCGTGGAGGGAAAAGGCGGGTCGTTGCTCCGGATGATAGGGTTTCCCCTCAAGCCCGGCTTAGCCGAGCGCGTCATCCACATCGACAAAACGACCGCCAAGCATGGAAATACGCCTGTTGCACGGCGCCGCTATCGCGCCTTACATCGATGACCTCGCTCGCCTGCGCCTTACCGTGTTCCGCGAGTTTCCCTACCTTTACGACGGCACCCCGGAGTACGAGGCCGACTACCTGGCCACCTATGCCCGCTCCGGGCGCAGCCTGGTGGTGCTGGCACTGGACGACGGCAAGGTCGTTGGTGCCTCCACCGGCCTGCCGCTGGTGGATGTCGCCCCCGAGTTCCAGCAGCCGTTCCTGGCTCAGGGGCGCGACCCGGCCAGCGTGTACTACTTCGGTGAATCGGTGGTACTGCCCGAGTACCGTGGCCAGGGCCTGGGGGTGCGCTTTTTCATCGAGCGCGAGTCCTACGCACACAAGCTGGCCGAGTTCGACTACTGCGCGTTCTGTGCGGTCGAGCGGCCAGGCGTGCATCCACGGCGGCCAGCGGACTACAAACCATTGCATGGCTTCTGGCGTAACCGCGGCTTCCTGCACGACCCGTCGCTGCGCACCAGCTACGCCTGGCGCGACCTGGACGAGCAGGAAAGCTCCGACAAGCTGATGTCGTTCTGGCTCAAGGAACTGCCGATATGATCCGTCTGGCGGCCTGCCAGTACGCCATCGAGCTGCATGAAACCTGGGATGCCTACGCCGACCACCTGCAAGCCCTGTGTGCCGAAGCGGTGGAGGCGGGGGCCCACCTGCTGCTGTTGCCGGAGTACGCCGGGCTGGTGCTCAGCGGGCAGCTGAGTGCCGAGCAGCGGGGTGACCTGAAGGCCTCCATCGCCGGTATCCAGCCGCTGATCGAGCCCTGGAAGGCACTGTGCGAAGGCATTGCCAGGCGTTGGGGTATCTACCTGCAACCGGGTAGCGTACCGGTGCTGGACCGCGATGGGCGCTACCGCAACCGTGCCTGGCTGTTCGGCCCCAAGGGTGTACTGGGTTATCAGGACAAGCTGATGATGACCCGTTTCGAACGGGAGCAATGGGATATAGCCGCAGGCCAGGGGCTGCAGGTGTTCGACACCGAATTGGGGCGCCTGGGCATCCTGATCTGCTACGACAACGAATTCCCGATGCTGGCGCGGCGCCTGGCCGAGGGTGGTGCCGACCTGATCCTCGCCCCGAGCTGTACCGACACCGAGGCGGGTTACCACCGGGTGCGTATCGGTGCCCAGGCGCGGGCGCTGGAGAACCAGATTGCGGTGTTGCAGAGCCCTACGGTCGGGCGGGCGCCCTGGTCGCCGGCGCTGGACGAGAATATCGGCCGGGCAGGGCTGTTCGTGCCGCCAGATCATGGGATGCCGGGGGATGGGGTGGTAGCCTTGAGTGAAGAATCGAGCCCTGCAACCAGTCAGTGGCTGGTCTGTGAGGTGGACCTTGAGGAAGTACGGCGGGTGAGGCGGGAAGGGCAGGTGTTTACCCGCAGGGACTGGCCGGAGCAGTTCGAAAGAATTGTGTAGAACAGGGGCGGCCTCTTCGCGGGTGAACCCGCTCCCACAGGTAGCGCGTAGCCCCAGGCTTGCGCTGTCCCTGTGGGAGCGGGTTTACCCGCGAAGAAGGCGACACTGTTACATCAGGCTTACTTCACTTCGACTGCCAGGCTCTGGGCAATCTTGCTCTGCCACAGGGCAGGGCCAGTGATGTGTACCGACTCACCGTTGCTGTCCACGGCGACGGTCACCGGCATGTCCTTGACCTCGAACTCGTAGATCGCTTCCATGCCCAGCTCGGCGAAGGCCAGGACCTTCGACTTGCGGATGGCCTGGGCCACCAGGTAGGCAGCGCCGCCGACGGCCATCAGGTACACGGCCTTGTTGTCCTTGATCGCTTCGATGGCGGCAGGGCCGCGCTCGGACTTGCCGATCATGCCCAGCAGGCCGGTCTGCTCGAGGATCTGGCGGGTGAACTTGTCCATGCGGGTGGCGGTGGTCGGGCCGGCTGGGCCTACCACTTCGTCACCGACCGGGTCGACCGGGCCGACGTAGTAGATGAAGCGGCCTTTCAGGTCCACCGGCAGCTCTTCGCCACGGTTGAGCATTTCGACCATGCGCTTGTGCGCGGCATCGCGGCCGGTCAGCATCTTGCCGTTGAGCAGGATGGTCTCGCCCGGCTTCCAGCTGGCGACTTCTTCCGGGGTGATGGCGTCGAGGTTGACGCGACGGGCGCTCGGGCCGGCTTCCCAGACGATTTCCGGATAGGCGTCCAGCGACGGCGCTTCCAGCTCGGCCGGGCCGGAGCCATCGAGCACGAAGTGGGCGTGGCGGGTGGCGGCGCAGTTGGGGATCATGCACACCGGCAGCGAAGCGGCGTGAGTCGGGTAGTCCATGATCTTGACGTCGAGCACGGTGGTCAGACCACCCAGGCCCTGGGCGCCAATGCCCAGCTGGTTGACCTTCTCGAACAGCTCCAGGCGGATTTCTTCCAGGCGGTTCTGCGGGCCACGGGCTTTCAGTTCGTGGATGTCGATGGACTCCATCAACACTTCCTTGGCCATCACGGCGGCCTTCTCGGCGGTACCGCCGATGCCGATGCCGAGCATGCCAGGCGGGCACCAGCCAGCGCCCATGGTCGGGACGGTCTTCAGTACCCAGTCGACGATCGAGTCGGACGGGTTGAGCATGGCCATCTTCGACTTGTTCTCCGAGCCGCCGCCCTTGGCTGCGACATCGACCTCGACCTTGTCGCCGGGGACGATGGAGTAGTGGATCACTGCCGGGGTGTTGTCCTTGGTGTTCTTGCGGGCACCGGCCGGGTCGGCCAGGATCGAAGCGCGCAGGACGTTTTCAGGCAGGTTGTAGGCGCGACGCACACCTTCGTTGATCATGTCGTCGACGCTCAGGGTGGCGCCGTCCCAGCGCACGTCCATGCCCACGCGCACGAACACGGTGACGATACCGGTATCCTGGCAGATCGGGCGATGGCCGGTGGCGCACATGCGCGAGTTGATCAGGATCTGGGCGATGGAATCGCGCGCAGCAGGCGACTCTTCACGCAGATAGGCCTCGTGCATGGCCTGGATGAAATCGACGGGGTGGTAGTACGAGATGAATTGCAGGGCGTCGGCGACGCTCTGAATCAGGTCGTCTTGCTTGATCACGGTCATGCAGCGCGCTCCTCTTAAAGACGGGAACATTCATTACGGCGCTCGACGGTGCCGACCAGCGTGTCGAAGCGCCTTGCAAGGCGCCGGCAGGTCAGGCCGACGGAAAAAGGCGCGGCAGTATAGCGCGCATCCGTGCCGGGCACACCTGCGGCCGGTCTGGGACCATGGTCGGCAGCTGGCAGGCATTGTTCTTGCTGACTTGTTGTAGAGATAGGATGCTTGGAGGGGGCTGCCCTGCAGCCCCTTCGCCGGCAAGCCAGCTCCCACAGGATTGCACCAGGCCTGAAGCCTGCACATTACCTGTGGGAGCTGGCTTGCCGGCGAAGGGCCGCAAAGCGGCCCCAGAAACTCAAGAGCTGGAAGAGATAGCTGAAAATGCCCGAACTTTGCGTGGGCGAGCGCCGCTGGGCGGTGCCGACCGGCAGCAACCTGCTCGATGCCTTGAACGAGGCCGGGCTGAACGTGCCCTACAGTTGCCGCGCCGGCAGTTGCCATGCCTGCCTGGTGCACTGCCTGGGCGGGCAACCGCTGGATGCCATGCCCGAGGCCCTGGCACAGGACAAGCATGCCCAGGGTTGGCGCCTGGCCTGCCAGTGCCGGGTAGTCGAGGACCTGCGCGTGGCGCTGTTCGACCCGCAGCAGGATGGCGTGCCGGCGCAGGTCTGTGCCCTGGACTGGTTCGGCGATGTGCTGCGCGTGCGGCTGCGGCCCGAACGGGCAATGCGTTACCAGGCGGGGCAGCATGTGGTGCTGTGGAATGGCGCGGTGGCGCGGCCTTACTCCTTGGCCAGCCTGCCGGGCGAAGATGATTTCCTCGAGTTTCATATCGACTGCCAGCGCCCCGGCGCCTTTTGTGACAAGGCCCGTGGCTTGCAGCTGGGTGATGTGCTGCGCCTGGGCGAGCTAAGGGGTGGGGCCTTGCATTACGACCCGGACTGGCAGCAGCGGCCGCTGTGGTTGCTGGCGGCGGGGACCGGGCTGGCGCCGTTGTGGGGCATCTTGCGCGAGGCTCTGCGGCAGGGGCACCAAGGGGAAATCAGGGTCATGCATGTGGCGCGCGAGGGCGTTGGGCATTATCTGGCCGAGCCGTTGCGGGAGATGGCGGATGTGAATGTCGAGTTGGTACTGGCAGAGCAGCTGGATGAAGCGTTGGCCGGGTTGCGGCCGTCATCGCGGCAGACGGTGGCGCTGGTGTGTGGGGCGCCGGGGAGTGTCGAGCGGTTTGCCCGGCGGCTGTTCATTGCCGGGGTGCCGCGAGGGCAGGTGTTTGCCGATGTGTTTGTCGAGCATGCCTGAGGCATTTGTGTAGCCTGGGCTGGCCCCATCGCCGGCAAGCCAGCTCCCACAGGATTGCATCAGACCCGGGCCTGCGCGGTACCTGTGGGAGCTGGCTTGCCGGCGATTGGGCCGCAGAGCGGCCCCCTCTGGAGCAGATCAACCGACCAGCGGATCACCGACATGCAGGATCTTCATGCCATTGGTGCCACCGATGGTGTGGTAGCTGTCACCCTTGGTCAGGATTACCCAGTCACCTTGCTCCACCAGGCCACGCTTGAGCAGTTCGTCGACCGCTGCCTGGCTCACCTTGTCGGCCGGCAGCGAGGCCGGGTCGAAGGCGATCGGGTACACGCCGCGGAACATGTTGGCACGGGCCTGGGTAGCGCGGTGCGGCGACAGGGCGAAGATCGGCACATGCGAACGCAGGCGCGACATGATCAACGGGGTGTAGCCACTCTCGGTCAGGGCGATGATCGCCTTCACGCCCGGGAAGTGGTTGGCGGTGTACATGGCCGCCAGGGCGATGCTCTCGTCGCAGCGCTCGAAGGTGGTGTGCAGGCGGTGGCTGGACTTCTGGCTGGTCGGGTGCTTTTCGGCACCCAGGCAGATGCGGGCCATGGCCTGGACGGCTTCGATCGGGTAGGCACCGGCGGCACTCTCGGCCGACAGCATCACCGCGTCGGTGTTGTCCAGCACGGCGTTGGCCACATCGGACACTTCGGCACGGGTCGGCATCGGGTTCTGGATCATCGACTCCATCATCTGGGTCGCCACGATCACCGCCTTGTTGTTGCGGCGGGCGTGCTGGATGATCTTCTTCTGGATGGCGATCAGCTCGGCATCGCCGATTTCCACGCCCAGGTCGCCACGGGCGACCATGACGGCGTCAGAGGCGAGGATCAGCTTGTCGAGGGTTTCGTCGTCGGCCACCGCTTCGGCGCGTTCGATCTTGGCCACCAGCCAGGCGCTGCCGCCAGCTTCGTCACGCAGCTTGCGTGCGTATTCCATGTCGCTGGCGTCACGCGGGAAGGACACGGCCAGGTAGTCCAGGTCCATTTCCGCGGCCAGCTTGATGTCGGCCTTGTCTTTCTCGGTCAGGGCCGGTGCGGTCAGGCCGCCACCTTTACGGTTGATGCCTTTGTGGTCCGACAGCGGGCCACCGATGATCACCACGCAGTGCAGGGCATCTGCGGTGGCGGTCTCGACGCGCATCACCACGCGGCCATCGTCGAGCAGCAACTCGTCACCAACGCCGCAGTCCTTGACCAGGTCGGGGTAGTCGATACCGACGATGTCCTGGTTGCCTTCGGTCAGCGGGTGGGCGGTGGAGAAGGTGAACTTGTCACCGATCTTCAATTCGATGCGCTTGTTGGCGAACTTGGCGATGCGGATCTTCGGACCCTGCAGGTCGCCCAGCAGTGCAACATGGCGGCCGTTCTTGGCGGCGATGTCACGGATCAGGCGCGCGCGGGCCTTGTGCTCGTCCGGAGTGCCGTGGGAGAAGTTCAGGCGTGCCACGTCCAGGCCGGCGAGGATCAGCTGTTCGATCACTTCCGGCGAGTTGCTGGCGGGGCCAAGGGTGGCGACGATTTTGGTACGGCGGATGCTCATGCACAGACTCCTATAGTGAAGCGCAGCGAAAGGCTACTCCTGAATCTCGCTGTAGTCATTGTTCCGTTGCACTACCTGCGACCAAGGCAGGGTGGCATTTGAACGGGCAGGGTATCCTTGCAAAAGGGTGTGAAGATTTGCCGGCAAAGGCCGATACACTGGCATCAAAGGAGACCCCCATGCGAGCCCTGATCGTTTTAGCCCTGGCGGCCAGCGCCGTCGGCTGCACCCGCTGGTCCATGGACCACCACCTGAACAATGCCTACCGCGCCTACGACCGTGGCGATTGCGCACGGGTCATGCTCGAGCTGTCGCAGGTCGACCGCACCAGCCGTGCGCGACCGTTCATCCACCCCGAGGTGTCGCTGCTGCGCGGCCAGTGCCTGGAGCGCCAGGCCTTGTACGTGGATGCGGCGCAGACCTACCAGTACCTGATCCAGCAGTACCCGGGCAATGAATACGCCTATCGTGCCCAGGCACGCCTGCAGACCCTGGAGAAACTCGGCCATTTGCGCGGCGCCGAAGCCGCTGTGGCAACCCCGGTGACCGCCGCACCTTGGCGTTAACACCAAGGTGTGATTTATTTCACGGGATTTGCCGCGCGTGCTGCGCTAATCTGTAACTCAGCTGTTACAACAACCGCCAGTTCCACGTATTCCTGGCATCGGATACGGACTGCACTTGCGATCATGTTCAACAAGCGCCACATCGAACGCCATCAGCTGCCTTGTGTTCTCAAGGTGTTCAACCGCATTACCGGCCAGGCCATCGGCCAGCTGGGCAACGCCTCCGAAGACGGGCTGATGCTGATAAGCCAGCTACCTGTGCTGGTCGGGCCCGACTACGATCTGCAATTACGCCTGCCGCTGGTTGGTGGCGGGCATCAGTTCGTCAACCTTACCGCCAGCTGCCTGTGGTGCCGTGAAGACCAGACGCCCGGGCACTACGATTCGGGCTTCATGCTGCTGCAGGCGCCCCGCGAGTACGACGAATTCGTCCGCTCGTTGCGCGACTATTTCAGTTTCCGCCCCGCCAACGCCTCTGCCTGAGCCTCGGGCCCAGGCTCGCTGGAGTCGCGCCAGAATCGCGCTAGAATCGGGTCGACCTCGATACAGGACGACCCCGTGACCTCCAGCATTTTCTGGCACGACTACGAAACCACCGGCATCAACCCGCGCTGCGACCGGCCGCTGCAGGTGGCCGGCGTGCGCACCGACTTCGACCTCAACGAAATCGACGAGCCGATCAGCCTTTATTGCCGGCCCTCCGACGATATCCTGCCGCACCCGGCCGCCTGCCTGGTGACCGGCATCACCCCGCAACTGCTGGCCGAGCAGGGCCTGTGCGAAGCCGAGTTCATGACCCGGGTGCATGCGCAGCTGGCGCACCCTGGTACCTGTGGCGCCGGCTACAACACCCTGCGCTTCGACGACGAAGTGACCCGCTACAGCCTGTACCGCAACTTTTTCGACCCTTATGCCCGAGAGTGGCAGGGTGGCAACAGCCGCTGGGACCTGATCGACATCGTACGCACGGCCTATGCATTGCGCCCGGACGGCATCGAGTGGCCGCAGCAGGACGGGCGCACCAGCCTGCGCCTGGAGCTGCTGAGCAAGGCCAATGGCATCGACCATGGGCATGCCCACGAAGCGCTTTCCGACGTGCGGGCAACCATCGCCCTGGCCCGCCTGATCCGGCAGAAACAGCCCAAGTTGTATGACTGGCTGTTCCAGTTGCGCAGCAAGCATAAAGTGATGGAGCAGATCCGTTTGTTGCAGCCACTGGTGCATATATCCGGGCGCTTCTCGGCGGCACGCAATTACCTTGGTGTCGTATTGCCACTGGCCTGGCACCCGCGTAATCGCAATGCACTGATTGTGTGCGACCTGCATCAGGAAACCCTACCGTTACTACGGGAAAGTGCTGAAGTTCTACGCCAGCGTTTGTATACCCGCCATGAAGAACTGGCCGAAGGCGAATTACCCGTGCCGCTCAAACTGGTGCAGATCAATCGCTGCCCGGTACTGGCGCCACTTTCGGTATTGCGTCCGGCCGATCAACAACGGTTGGGTCTGGACTTGACGTTGTTACAATTGCGCGGCGAAGAATTGGCCAAGCAACAGGCGCAATGGCAAGACAAGCTGGAACACATCTACGCCAAGGAAGACTTCGCCCCGAGTGAAGACCCGGAACAACAGTTGTATGACGGTTTTCTGGGGGACCGTGACCGCCGCTTATGTGAGCAAGTTCGTGCACTGGAACCGGCGCAGTTGGGCCGTGGGCAGTGGATGTTCGATGACCCGCGCCTGCCTGAACTGTTGTTCCGCTATCGGGCGCGCAACTTCCCCGAGACCCTGACCGGCGAAGAGCGGCAACGCTGGTTCAGCTTCTGCCAGCAGCGCCTGAGCGACCCGCATTGGGGCGCGCCGAATACGCTGGGCGACTTCGAACAGGCGCGGCAGCAGGCCTGGGAGGGCGCCGACGAGGTGGGGCGGCGCGTGCTGGACGCGTGGCAGGTACATGCCCGGCAATTGCAGGCACAATTTGCAATTGGCTGAGCGCTGACACAAAACGCGGACAAACAAAAACGCCGGCAATATGCCGGCGTTCTTGTTGCGATAAGCAGCAGGCGTGTGCGGACAATCAGTCCAGCAGGGTCGCCCAGCTTTCAACCACATCGCCACCCCACTTGGCTTTCCATTCTTTCAGGGTCTTGTGGTTGCCGCCTTTGGTTTCGATCACTTCATTGTTGTGCGGGTTCTTGTATTGCTTGACCTTGCGTGCACGCTTGGTGGCGGTAGTCTTGACCGCACCACGAGGTGCCTTGCTCAGTTTCGACTCTGGGTCGAGCAGGGCAATCACGTCGCGCAGCGACTTGGAGTACTCGCCCATCAGTGTGCGCAATTTGCCTTCGAACTCCAGTTCTTTCTTCAGCTTGTCATCCTGCGACAGGTTGGCCAGGCGGGCCTGAAGTTCCTTGATGGCTTCTTCGGTAGCGCGGTACTCGTTGATCAGGGACATGGAGTGTTCCTTAATGCGTGTTCAGAAATGTGTGGGGCAATAATAGACAGGCAATACTCGCAAGTAAACATATTGTTGGGCAATTAACTGTTAACTAAGCTGTGACAACCATTTCTCTACGTGAACAAAAATTTACAATTAACCCTGCATTTCGTCATGTCTGTCAGAGAATGCCGGCAGTGCATCTCGTCAGGAACACAGGCCACGGCCGCTGCGATCAATACTGCGTTTTTCCTGGCGGGCCGCTAGAATGAGCGCCTTTGCGAAGTTCTGGAGTCTCATTCATGCGCACCTATCGTCTGGTGATCGCCTGCCCCGACCGTGTTGGCATCGTGGCGAAAGTCAGTAATTTCCTGGCCTTGTACAATGGCTGGATCAACGAAGCCAGCCACCACTCCGATGAGCAGAGCGGTTGGTTCTTCATGCGCCATGAAATCCGCGCCGAATCGCTGCCATTCGGTATCGAAGCCTTCCGCGAGGCGTTTGCGCCGATCGCCGAAGAGTTCTCCATGACCTGGCGCATTACCGACTCGGCGCAGAAAAAGCGCGTGGTGCTGATGGCCAGCCGCGAGTCGCACTGCCTGGCCGACCTGCTGCACCGCTGGCACACCGATGAACTGGACTGCGAGATCCCTTGCGTGATCTCCAACCACAACGACCTGCGCAGCATGGTCGAGTGGCACGGTATTCCGTTCTTCCATGTACCGGTCGACCCCAAGGACAAGGCCCCGGCCTTTGCCGAAGTGTCGCGCCTGGTGCAGGAGCACGCCGCCGACGTGGTGGTGCTGGCCCGCTACATGCAGATCCTGCCGCCGCAACTGTGCCAGGACTATGCTGAAAAGGTGATCAACATCCACCACAGCTTCCTGCCGTCGTTCGTCGGCGCCAAGCCGTATCACCAGGCCGCCCTGCGTGGTGTGAAGCTGATCGGCGCGACTTGCCACTACGTCACCGAAGAGCTGGACGCCGGCCCGATCATCGAGCAGGACGTGGTGCGTGTCAGCCATGCCGACAGCATTGACGACATGGTCCGCTTTGGCCGTGATGTGGAGAAGATGGTGCTGGCCCGTGGCCTGCGTTATCACCTG
This sequence comes from Pseudomonas sp. LSJ-87, assembly GCF_032971465.1. NCBI lineage: Bacteria > Pseudomonadati > Pseudomonadota > Gammaproteobacteria > Pseudomonadales > Pseudomonadaceae > Pseudomonas > Pseudomonas sp. LSJ-87. Next base: position 80,110 of record NZ_JAWJYQ010000013.1, read on the forward strand.
GAAGACCGGGTGCTGGTGCATGGCAACAAGACTGTAGTTTTTGATTGATGGCCTTGGGGCTGCCTTGCAGCCCATCGCAGGCAAGCCAGCTCCCACAGGTTTGCACATGGCTCGAGCTCGATGCGGTCGGTGTGGGAGCTGGCTTGCCGGCGAAAGGGGCGCAAGGCGCCCCCGGCAATCCTGAGGCATACGCAATGGCCAAGACCCGCAACAACCCCACCGCCTCACCCCCACCCACACTCGGTGAAGGCTGCCTGGCCCGCTACGACCCCGAAGCCCTGGCCGACACCGATGGCACCGATTTCCCCGGCGCCGCCGAACTCTGGCAGCAGCTCAACCCGCCTGACGCCGCCAACGCTCCAGCAGCGGGCGCGCCAGCAGGCACACAAACACCGGCCCACCCGCCAGCAGATAAAAGTAGTAAGTGACCGCCCGCCATATCAGGATCGCCGCAGCTGCGGTCGAGCTGCCCACCAGTGGCGTCAGCAGGCTGGCCGAGGTCAGCTCGGCGGCACCGGCACCGCCAGGCAGCAGGCTGAACTGGCCGGCACTGAGCGAGAGCATCTGCACCAAAAAGCTGGGGATCCACGCCAGGTCTACCCCCAACCCCCTCAATACCAGATACAACACGCTGTAGCGCAGGCCCCAGTGGGCGCAGGTCAGGGTGAACACCAGGGTCAGCGTGCGCTTGGGCAGGCGCCAGGTCTGCGCCAGTGCGTCGATGAAGCGCAGCAGCTTGCGCGCCCAGCGCCGCTTGCGCTGGCGGCTCATGCCCAGGCGGCGCAGCAACCTGCCGTTCACGCGCATCACCGTGCGCCGGTAGCGCAGCAGGCCGATCACCCCGGCCAGTGCGGTGCACAGCAGCAACGCGCTGCCCAGCAACATGCTTTCCTGGCTGCGGCCCAGGCTGTGGAACAGTGCATAACCGGCAATCGCCAGCATCGCGCAGAAAAAGAACACCAGGTCGTTCAACTGATCCATGGCAAACACCGCGCCGCTGCGCGCCGGGCCGATACGGTCACGTGCCAGCAGGGCCATCAGGGTCAAGGGGCCGCCGCTGCCGCCGGGGGTGGTACAGATGGCGAACTCGGTGGCCATCACCACACCCAGGCTGCGCAGGCGCCCAAGCCTTGCTCCTTGCTGGCCGAGCAACAGGCGCAAGCGGATGGCGTTGATGACCCAGCACAGCAAGATCATGCCCAGCAGGGTCAGCATCAGGCTGGGGGCGAAGCGCTGCAGCCTCGGCAGCAGCTCGCTGCCACCGAGCAGGGCTGGCACCAGCACGGCACCGAGCAGTGCCAGGGCCAGCCAGGCCAGGCGGTTCATGCGCTGGCCTGGCGGTCGAGCCAGGTGGACTTGGTCAGGGGCTCGCGGCCCTGTGCCAGTAGCGTGTGCAGGGTGTTCAGCCAATAGTCGCGGGACGCGCGATGGCGCATGTCCACCGGGTGCAGGCCCAGGCGCAGGGTCTGGGCATCACGCCAGCGCCGGCATTGCCAGTCGCACAGCACCCGTGACAGGCCGCGACGCCAGGCGCTGCGGGCACTCCAGACCAGCCCCGGAGCCTTGATCGCGGTGAAGTCTGGTAAACGGTACAAGTGCTGTGGCGTGCTGGTGTAGCGCAGCGGCAGGCGGCGCAGTGCCTGGCGGGTGCCTTCGCTCATCAACCAGGCAGGCGCGACGAAGCCGGCCACCGGCCAGCCCTGCTGGGCGAACAGGGCCAGGCCGTGCTCCAGGCGTTGCAGGGCCTGCTGCTGGTCCAGGGCGTAGAACTCGCCTTCGTGGGTATAGATGCGGCGCATGAAGTATTCGCCGGGCGTGCGTGGTGGCGGGCCGTTGTCGGCATGGTAGAAGCCGTGCAGGGCAAGCTCGTCGCCCTGGGCCAGGCGCCGTTCGAGCAAGCGGCAGAAGGTGGGCGAGCGCTGCAGCGGGTTGCGGTGGTGAAAGTCCGGCACCACCAGCCAGGTCATGGGGATGCCGCCGATGGCGTCGACGGCCTGGACGAAGGGTTGATAGTCGGGCCAGGTTTCGGGCGCGACATCGTGCAGCACCAGCATCAGGCTGCGCGCTGGCGGCAGTGGCTCAGCCATGGGCACGGACCTGTGGTTGGTGGCCAAGCACGGCCTGGTAGTGCTGCAGCAGGCCGGCGACCACGTGGTCCCACGAATACTGCTGCTCGGCATGGCGACGGGCCTGAGCCCCGAGCTTGCGCACGCCGGCCTCGAACGCCTCCTGCACGGCCGTCGCCATGGCCTTGCTATCGTTGGGGCGGCACAGGCGCCCGCACTGTTCGTTGACGATTTCGCCGAAAGCACCGGCGCGCACGGCCACCACCGGCGTGGCGCTGGCCATCGCTTCGAGAATGACCAGGCCGAAGGTTTCCTGGTCGCCAGCGTGCACCAGCAGGTCGGCGCTGGCCATCAGCCGGGCGACTTCCGGAGCCGGGCAGAAGTGATCGATGACACTGACGTTCTGCGGCACGTTGGCCGGCATGTTCGAACCCACCAGCAACAAGTGGTAGGGGTGGCCCAGGTGCTGCATGCACTCGAGCAGCACCGGCAGGTTCTTTTCCCGCGAGCCACGACCGGCGTAGATCAGCAGGCGACTGGTGTCGGCAATGCCCAGTTCGGCACGCAGTTGCGGGTCGCGCTGGCTGGGGTGGAAGGTGGCCAGGTCGACGCCCAGGCGCTGCACGTGCACATCGCGCACCCCCAGGCGGCGCAACTTGTCGGCCATGACCTGGCTGGGGGCCAGCACCCGGTCGAAATTGCCGTACAGCTTGCTGACATAGGCTTCCACATTGGGGGTGAACCAGTTGCCCATGCGGTTGCTGACCAGTAGCGGCAGGTCGGAATGGTAGAAGCCGATCACCGGCACATCGAGCTTGCGCCGCGCTTCCAGCGCAGCCCAGGCGGTCAGGTAGGGGTCGCCGACTTCGATCAGATCGGGCTTGAGCCTGCGCAGCACGTTGCACCAGGGGGCCAGGCGTACCGGGAAGCGGTAGCCATTGCCGAACGGCAGCGGCGGTGCGGGCACCTGGTAGATGCCATCGGCGTGCTGGGCGCTGGCACCGGGTATCAGCAAGCTGTGGCGGACGCCCTGGATGGCGTCGAGGCGGTGGTGTTTGGCATCAAGATAGGTACGTACGCCGCCGCTGGCGGGGGCGTAGAACATGGTGATGTCGGCGATGTGCACGATCAGCATCCCTCCGGGATCGTCTTCGGGTCTGTCATCCGGCGCTAACGGGCCGGCGATGACGCGCCTAAAGGTTGACCTATCAGAAGGATAGTTTGTTCGATCGGGGTTGGGCGGGGCGGGGGAAGACGGGGGATCGGTGTGGGCTTCTTCGCGGGCTTGCCCGCTCCCACTGGGATCACCACGCATTCAAGAGCGGCGGAGATCCTGTGGGAGCGGGCAAGCCCGCGAAGCAGGCGACGCGGATCGAGATCAGATGCGGAAGCTGCCCACCAGGTGCTTCAGGCGGCCGGCCTGCTGTTCCAGGTCGGAGCAGGCACGCAGGGTGGCCTGCAGGTTTTCCACGCCTTCCTGGTTGAGCATGTTGATCTCGTTGATGTCCATGTTGATCGCCTCGACCACGGCGGTCTGCTCTTCGGTGGCGGTGGCCACCGACTGGTTCATGCCGTCGATCTCGCCGATGCGCACGGTAACGCTGTCCAGCCGCTCACCGGCCTGGTTGGCGATCTGCATGCTGTCCTGGCTGTGGCGCTGGCTCTGGTCCATGGTCTCGACCGATTCGCGCGCGCCGACCTGCAGTTCTTCGATCATGGTCTGCACCTGTTGCGCCGACTCCTGGGTGCGGTGCGCCAGGTTGCGTACTTCATCGGCGACAACCGCAAAACCACGCCCGGCTTCACCGGCGCGGGCCGCTTCGATGGCCGCGTTCAGCGCCAGCAGGTTGGTCTGCTGGGAAATGCTGGTGATTACCTCGAGGATCTGGCCGATGTTGACGGTCTTGCTGTTCAGCGTCTCGATGTGCGCGCTGGAAGTGACGATCAGGTCGGACAGGCGGTTCATTGCCGCAATGTTGCGTTCCACCACCTGCTGCCCTTCTTCGGCCAGCAACCGCGCCGAACTGGCGTGCTGCGAAGCCTGGGCGGCGTTGCCGGCAATTTCCTGGGCGGCGGCGCCCAGTTCGTTGATGGCGGCGGCCACGCTGTTGGTGCGGTTGGACTGTTCGTCGGAGTTGGTCATCGACGAGTTCGAGGCACTGATGACCCGCAGGGCTACTTCGTTGACCTGCTCGGTGGCCGAGGACACTTCGCGGATCGAGCTGTGAATACGCTCGACGAAACGGTTGAAGGCGCTGCCCAGGATGCCGAATTCGTCGTGGTTGTGGATACGCAGGCGCTTGGTCAGGTCGCCTTCACCTTCGGCGATGTCTTCCATGGCGCGGGTCATGGTGTGCAGCGGCTGCATCAGCACACGGATCAGCAGGCCGAGCAGGCCGATGATGATCACCACCGCCACCAGCGTGGCGATCACCGCCGAGGTGCGGAAGGTGCTGAGCATCGAGAATGCCTTGTCCTTGTCCACCGACAGGCCGATGTACCAGTTGGCCGAAGGCAGGCCGGTGATCGGGGTGAAGGTCAGCAGGCGGGTCTGGCCTTCGCTCTGCACTTCGGTCAGCTCACCGGTCAGTTTCGGCGTGTGCTGCGGGAACAGGTCCGACAGCGACTTCATCACCAGGTCTTTGTCCGGGTGCACCAGGATCTTGCCCTGGTCGTTGACCAGGAAGGCGTAGCCCATGCCGCCGAAGTTCAGCGAGTTGATGATCTGTACCAGGCCGTCCAGGGCCAGGTCGCCACCGACCACGCCGACACTGGCGGAAACCTTGCTGAGGATGCCGATGACCATCTTGTTGGTGGTCATGTCGATGTACGGCTCGGTCAGGGTCGCGCCGGCGGCATTCATGCCGTCCTTGTACCAGGGGCGGGTGCGCGGGTCGTAGCCGTCGGGCATTTTCGAATCAGGGCGCACGCTGAAGCCACCGTCGACCTTGCCCAGGTAGACGGTGAGGAAGCTGGAAACCAGCGCATTCTGGCCCATCAGGGTTTCGGCGTTGGTCGGGTCCTGGGCTATGTTCTGTGCCAGGTTTTCCACCAGCTTGATACGGCCTTCGAACAGGTTGCGGATATTGGTCGAAGTGGAAGCGCCCATTTCAGCCAGATAGTTTTCGAGGTCCTCGCGGATCGCATTACGCTGGAGGTAATCGTTGTAGAGCGTGAAAAGGCTGAAGGCGAGTATCACGATCAGTGACGCTGCCAAAAGAATCTTGTGGCTGAAACGAAGGCTTTTGTTCATGGCGTAATCGGTTCCGCTAAGGTTTCATATCAGGCGTTTGCACGCGTGGAGTCGCAAAGCAGTGCAACATCCCGAAAAGTCCCTTTTCGGTTGTTCCTCTCTATTAAGGCGAATATCACCCACAGGTATCGGCCGAATTACGGTAAAGCTTGAGCAGAGGATTAAAGAGATGTCGGAAATTTCGACCATCGTTGTAGGTGCTGGCCCGGATGGCCAGCCAGTTGGGCAAGCGATGAGGCTGGCTAACCGCCATGGCCTGGTGGCGGGCGCGACGGGTACTGGCAAGACCGTCACCCTGCAGCATCTGGCGGAAGCGTTCAGTGACGCGGGGGTTGCGGTGTTCGCCGCCGATGTCAAAGGTGACCTTTGCGGCCTGGGCGCTGCTGGTGCGCCGCAGGGTAAGGTGGCCGAGCGCATCGCCGGCATGCCCTGGCTGGGGCACAGGCCCCAGGCTTACCCGGTGAGCCTGTGGGACATTGCCGGGCAGTCCGGCCACCCGCTGCGTACCACCCTCAGTGAAATGGGGCCGCTGCTGCTGGGCAACCTGCTGGAACTGACCGACAGCCAACAGGCGGCGCTGTACGCGGCGTTCAAGGTGGCCGACCGTGAAGGCCTGCTGCTGCTCGACCTCAAGGACCTCAAGGCGCTGCTCGCGCACCTGAAGGACAACCCGCAATTGCTGGGTGAAGACAGCGCGCTGATGACCACGGCCTCCACCCAGGCGCTGTTGCGCCGGTTGGCGACCCTGGAGCAGCAGGGCGCCGAGGCGTTGTTCGGTGAGCCGGGGCTGCAGCTCGAGGACCTCCTGCGGCCAGACCCGGATGGCCGTGGGCGTATCCACCTGCTGGACGCCAGCCGGTTGGTTCACGATGCCCCCAAGGTGTACGCGACCTTCCTGTTGTGGCTGCTGGCCGAGTTGTTCGAGCAACTGCCCGAGCGCGGTGATGCCGACAAGCCGGTGCTGGCGTTGTTCTTCGATGAAGCGCACTTGTTGTTCAACGATACGCCCAAGGCATTGCAGGATCGCCTGGAGCAGGTGGTGCGGCTGATTCGTTCCAAGGGTGTGGGGGTGTACTTCGTTACCCAGTCGCCGGGGGACTTGCCAGATGCGGTGCTGGCCCAGTTGGGCTTGCGCATTCAGCATGGCTTGCGGGCGTTTACCGCCAAAGAGCAGAAGTCGCTGCGCGCCGTGGCCGATGGCTTCCGCCCCAACCCGGCGTTCGACACCCTGGCGGTGCTGACCGAACTGGGCATTGGCGAGGCGCTGGTGGGGACGCTGGAAGAGAAGGGCACGCCAGCGATGGTGCAACGGGTGCTGATTGCACCGCCGCAGTCGCGTATCGGACCGTTGAGTGCGGCTGAGCGCAGTGCGCTGATTGCCGATTCTCCGCTGGCGGGGCGTTACGACAAGCCGGTGGACCGTGAGTCGGCGTATGAGATGCTGACCCAGCGCAAGGGTGAGCCGGTGGAGCCCGCGCCGCAACCCAAGGCAGATGAAGAAAGCTTTGCCGACAAGGCCGGTGAGTTCTTGCAGAGTGCGGCAGGGCAGGCCATCAAGTCGGCGGTGCGCCAGGCGGCCAACCAGTTGGGTCGGCAGTTGGTACGTGGGTTGATGGGGTCGTTGCTGGGGGGCAAGAAAAGGTAGTTTGCCTGTACCGGCCCTATCGCCGGCAAGCCAGCTCCCACAGGTACTGCACAGGCCTTGCGGGCGGTGCAATACCTGTGGGAGCTGGCTTGCCGGCGATAGGGCCGGTACAGGAATGACACCTATGAAAAAGGCGCCCGTCAGGCGCCTTTTTCTATTGCGGTATCACTCAGCCAATGGCTTTGGACGCCAG
>NZ_JAWJYQ010000014.1:0-3461 GCF_032971465.1 Pseudomonas sp. LSJ-87
TGACACCTATGAAAAAGGCGCCCGTCAGGCGCCTTTTTCTATTGCGGTATCACTCAGCCAATGGCTTTGGACGCCAGCCAGAACAGGCCGGCCGCCAGACCCATCGACGCAGGCAGGGTCAGTACCCAGGCCAGCAGGATGGTCTTCACGGTGCCGCCTTGCAGGCCGCTCTTGTTGGCGACCATGGTGCCGGCCACACCGGACGACAACACGTGGGTGGTCGATACCGGCAGGGCGAAGATGTTGGCCATGCCGATGGCGCAAGCCGCGGTGATCTGCGCCGACATGCCCTGGGCATAGGTCATGCCCTGCTTGCCGATCTTCTCGCCAACGGTCAGTACCACACGCTTCCAGCCGACCATGGTACCCAGGCCCAGGGCCAGAGCGACGGCCACGATCACCCAGAACGGGGCGTACTCGGTGGTGGCGGTCAGGTCTTTGCGCAGTTTTTCCAGGTCGGCCTTTTCACGGGCTTCCAGGCCTGGCAGCTTGCCGACCTTCTTCGCCGTGTCGTCCAGGCACAGCAGGTAGCGGCGCACTTCGACACGCTTGTCGGCACTCAGGCTGTGGTAGTCGGTCACGCCCTGCAGCGAGGATTGCAGCGCGGCAATGGTCGGCTCGGTCTGCTGCGGGTTGCAGCTGAACTGCTCCGGCAGGTCGCTGGCCTTGGCCTTGCCCAGTGCCAGGAACTCGCCCAGGGTGGCGGCGTTGCGCTGGTAGAACTGGCTCATGTGCAGGGTCGCGTCGCGGGTACGCTCGATCTGATAGGTGGTGCTGTTCAGGTCGAGGACGAACTTGGCCGGGACGATACCGATCAGCACCAGCATGATCAGGCCGATGCCTTTCTGGCCGTCATTGGAGCCGTGCACGAAGCTCACGCCCATGGCCGAAACCACCAGTACCAGGCGGTTCCAGAACGGCGGGTGCTTCTTGTCGTCGAGCTTGCGGCGCTGCTCGGGGGTCTTGTGCATCTTCGACAGCGGGCGCCACCACTTCAGGCCGATCAGTACCAGGGCGGCAACGGCGAAGCCGGCCATCGGCGAGACCACCAGCGACATGGCGATGTCGATCGCCTTCTGCCAGTTGACGCCGTCGCCCAGCGGGATGTCGTTGATCAGGGCATTGGCCAGGCCGACGCCGAGGATGGAGCCGATCAGCGTGTGCGAGCTGGAGGCGGGGATACCGAAGTACCAGGTGCCCAGGTTCCAGGTGATGGCCGCAGCCAGCAGCGAGAAGACCATGGCCAGGCCGTGTCCGGTGTTCACATTGATCAGCAGCTCTACCGGCAGCAGGTGCACGATGGCATAGGCCACCCCGACACCGCCGAGCAGAACGCCAAGGAAGTTGAACACGCCGGAGAAGAACACGGCGAGGTGCGGCGGCATGGCTTTGGTATAGATGACGGTAGCTACCGCGTTGGCGGTGTCATGAAAGCCATTGATGAACTCGAAGGCGAGCACGAAGGTCAAGGCGAGCAGCAGGCTCACCAACACCCAGGCATCCAGTCCGCTGAATAATTCGATCATGAAGGTTGTCTGGCGGTCTTAGGGGGGCGGGATTATGCCAGAAAACCTTGGCAATCGATGCATCCGCGACAGACCGACGGCAATCTTCCTGTCGGGAGCGGGATGTGCACGGTGGGGCGTGCAGGAAGGGAAATGTCCGCTAAAACGCGCAAAACCTGGCGAAAACCGGCAAAAAGCTAGAGAAAAAGCCGCTTCGCTTCTGTTCAAACGGCCGTATGAAATTTGTGTAATTCCATTTCACCTTCGGCCAGACAGTAAAGATCGACCGCGCCCGGGCTGGCCGGGCGACGACGCGCTGGCGTGGTCCCGGGGTCAGGGAGTGTCGCTGCGCAGTTCCTTTTCCATACGTTCCAGTTCCTGGCTGAAGGCCTGGTCGCGCACGCTTGCGCGCTTGCGCCAAGGTTTGCGTTCCGGATCCGGTTGTGCGGCGTAAGTGGTGACTTCGCCACCGTAAACATCCTTGTAACGTTCAGCCTGGCGCTCGAGTTCCGCGCGCAGTTCATCTTTCGTCACAGTAGTACCTGAATTAAGTTTGATGAGTGTTGTTATGCGCTGTGCAGCGTGCACATGCCTTGCTGGCCGCAACGGTTTGATACAGCGGAAGGTTCCATTGCCACGGCATCGTGGAGGCCTGCGCAATCGATTATAGCAACCGATATTTCGCCGAACATCGTTATTTACCTAACCCTGACATCACCAGACGCAAGTAACGCAATGCATCCGACTACAGTTTGGGCCTTTCGTACAAGTTTGAAAGGCAAGACGGACAAAAGTTCGTTGCAATGCAGCAGCGGGACCGTCGACCGGGAGGGTAATGAAAAACGGCCTCGCCAAAAGGCGAGGCCGTTGCCTGGGGACTTCTACGGTGGGTACCTGACCAGTCTCTCCAAAGAAGCCACAAGTGGCATGAGAAAGGTATAAGTAAAAGTGTCAGCGGTCAATTGCGATTATCGGCCGTTTGTTCGATAATCGCACGAGTGGGCGTTTTTTTTTGAGGTGTGCGATGAGTGACGAAACCCTGGCCAACGATTCCGTCAATCCAGAGTCGGGCAACCCGGAGCAGGGGCGGTCTGCCTCGGCAGCCCTGGCACCGCCGATCGTGGCTTCCCCGGCAAAGCGCATCCAGGCCTTTACTGGCGACCCGGACTTCATGACCTCCCTGGCGCGAGGCCTGGCTGTGATCCAGGCTTTCCAGGAACGCAAGCGTCACCTGACCATCGCCCAGATCAGCCACCGCACAGAAATCCCTCGTGCGGCGGTACGCCGTTGCCTGCACACGTTGATCAAGCTGGGTTACGCCACCACCGACGGGCGCACCTATTCACTGTTGCCCAAAGTGCTGACGCTGGGGCATGCGTACCTGTCGTCGACGCCGCTGGCGATTTCCGCCCAGCCTTACCTGGACCGCATCAGCGACCAGCTGCACGAGGCGGCCAACATGGCCACGCTCGAAGGTGACGACATTCTTTATATAGCCCGTTCGGCCACCGTGGAGCGGCTGATTTCGGTCGACCTGTCGGTGGGCGGGCGCCTGCCGGCCTATTGCACATCGATGGGGCGCATTCTGTTGGCGGCCATGGACGACACCAGCCTGCGTGAATACCTGGAGCGTGCCGACCTGAAGGCGCGAACCAGCCGTACCTTGCATGACCCCGAGTCGCTGTTCGCCTGTATCCAGCAGGTGCGCGCCCAGGGCTGGTGCGTGGTAGACCAGGAGCTGGAGCAGGGGCTGCGCTCGATTGCGGTGCCGGTGTATGACGCCTCGGGGCAGGTGTTGGCGGCGTTGAATGTGAGTACCCATGTCGGGCGGGTGACGCGCAGTGAACTGGAGCAGCGGTTCTTGCCGATCCTGCTGGCGGCCAGCCGGGACCTTTGCCATCAGTTGTTTGGCTGAGCCTGGAGGGGGCCGCTTTGCGGCCCAATCGCGACACAAGG
>NZ_JAWJYQ010000015.1:0-225613 GCF_032971465.1 Pseudomonas sp. LSJ-87
GGCGCCTGAACTATCGCGCGCTTAGAAGCAAAAACCGAAGCAAGAGCAAGAGCAAGAGCAAGAGCAAAGCGGTTCGCTGTGCTAGCGCGGCTTCAAGTCCAACCGGCGCAGATGGCAGGTCACTTCCTCGCGGTCGTGATACAGCTGCTTGCAAGCAATCGACACCTTGATCTTGCGCGCCTTGAAGGTCGCCTCCATGCGGTCGAGCAGCCGGCGTACTTCGGCATAGCGCTGTTTCATCGGCAGCTTCAGGTTGACCACAGCTTCACGGCACAACCCCTCGCCCAGCCAGGTCTCGATCAGCGAGGTAGTACGCGCCGGTTTCTCGACGATGTCGCACACCATCCAGTCCACCGGCTGCTTCGGTTGCCAGGTGAAACCATCAGCCATCAGGTGCTGGACCAACCCGGTGTCCATCAGGCTTTCGGCCATCGGCCCGTTGTCGATGGCGGTCACCAGCATGCCCCGGCGCACCAGCTGGTAGGTCCAGCCACCCGGCGAGGCCCCCAGGTCGACCCCGGTCATGTCATCGCCCAGGCGCTGCTCCCACTGCTCGCGCGGGATGAACTGGTGCCAGGCCTCTTCCAGCTTGAGCGTCGAGCGGCTGGGTGCCTCGCGGGGGAATTTCAGGCGCGGGATGCCCATGGGCCAAAGCGCACTGTTGTTGGCCGGGGCAACACCGGCAAATACCCGGCGGCCGCTGATGAAGGTGAGCAGCAGGCGTGGGCGGCTGGGGTCGTCGACCAGGCGCCCGGCCTTTTCCAAAGCCTTGCGCAGCGGCACCTCGAACTTGCGGCAGAAGGTAGACAGTTCCTTGCCTTCGTTGCTGTCCAGCACCTCCAGCCACAGGCTGCCAAACACCGGGAACCCGGCCAGGTGCGCCAGCAGCACACTGATGCGGTCGCTTTCCGGCAGTTCGACATAACCGCCACGGGCCCACTGCCGCGGGAAGATCAGCTGGTTGAAGCGCAGTTCCCCCATCAAGCGCTCGGCACCGCCCTCCTCGCTACAGACAAACTCGGCACTGGCGCTTTGCGGCTTGCCTTTGGCATAGCCGGCAACACCCAGGCGGGCAGCATGTTCGCTGATTTCGGCGCACACCTCACCCTCGAAACCGGGCCGGCAATGCATGAACAGGGTATTCATCTCTCACTCCACTACGGCTGGCGCGCCACAGGCGCCGGCAGGGCGGCGATGATAAAGGAAGATCGGAACCTGCGACACGCCCCGCCGGTCCAGAAAAGGGTCAGGTGGCGCAAAGCGGTCTAACCTGACCTTTCAGCCAGGTCCGTGCCGTGCGGATCGATACAGAGCGGTGCCACCGGCAGATCTTGCCAGGCACCGGCGCAGAAGGAGTTGGCAATGCCCTCGCTCGATAGCCTGAATACCCTCAAACCCCTAAAGGTCGGTGACCAGACCTACCACTACTTCAGCCTCACCGAAGCCGCCCGCCAACTGGGCGACCTGCAGCGCCTGCCCATGTCGCTGAAGGTGCTGCTGGAAAACCTGCTGCGCTGGGAAGACGGCAAGACCGTCACCGGCGACGACCTGCGCGCCCTCGCCCAATGGCTGGGCGAGCGACGCTCCGACCGCGAGATCCAGTACCGCCCGGCGCGGGTGCTGATGCAGGACTTCACCGGTGTGCCGGCCGTGGTCGACCTGGCCGCCATGCGCGCAGCCATGGCCAAGGCCGGCGGCGACCCGCAGCGGATCAACCCGCTGTCACCCGTGGACCTGGTGATCGACCATTCGGTGATGGTAGACCGCTACGGCACGCCGCAGGCCTTCAGCGAGAACGTCGACATCGAAATGCAGCGCAACGGCGAGCGCTATGCCTTCCTGCGCTGGGGCCAGAGCGCCTTCGACAACTTCCGCGTGGTACCGCCGGGCACCGGCATCTGCCACCAGGTCAACCTCGAATACCTCGGCCGCACCGTCTGGACCCGTGAAGCCGATGGACGCACCTACGCCTTCCCCGACACCCTGGTCGGTACCGATTCGCATACCACCATGATCAATGGCCTGGGCGTGCTCGGCTGGGGCGTGGGCGGCATCGAAGCGGAGGCAGCCATGCTCGGCCAACCAGTGTCGATGCTGATCCCCGAAGTGATCGGCTTCAAGCTGACCGGCAAGCTGGGCGAAGGCATCACCGCCACCGACCTGGTGCTGACGGTGACCCAGATGCTGCGCAAGAAGGGCGTGGTGGGCAAGTTCGTCGAGTTCTATGGTGATGGCCTCGCCGAGCTGCCCTTGGCCGACCGTGCGACCATCGCCAACATGGCCCCGGAATACGGCGCCACCTGCGGCTTCTTCCCGGTTGACCAGGTGACCCTGGACTACCTGCGCCTGTCCGGCCGCCCCGAGGCGACCGTGCAACTGGTCGAGCAGTACTGCAAAGCCCAGGGCCTGTGGCGGAAGCCCGGCCAGGAGCCACTGTTCAGCGACAGCCTGGCGCTGGACATGCATGAGGTCGAGGCCAGCCTGGCAGGGCCCAAGCGGCCGCAGGACCGGGTAGCCCTGGGCCAGGTCAGCCAGGCCTTCGACCACTTCATCGAACTGCAACCCAAGCCGCTGGCCAAAGAGGTCAGCCGCCTGGAAAGCGAAGGTGGCGGCGGCGTGGCGGTGGGCAACGCCGACCAGGCCGGGGAGATCGACTACAGCCATCAAGGCCAGACCCACACCCTGCGCGATGGCGCCGTGGTGATTGCCGCGATCACCTCGTGTACCAACACCTCCAACCCCAGCGTGATGATGGCCGCCGGGCTGGTGGCGAAAAAGGCCCTGGAAAAAGGCCTGCAACGCAAACCCTGGGTCAAGAGCTCGCTGGCGCCGGGCTCCAAGGTGGTCACCGACTACTTCAAGGCCGCCGGGCTCAGCCCTTACCTGGACCAATTGGGGTTCGACCTGGTCGGCTATGGCTGCACCACCTGCATCGGCAACTCCGGCCCGCTGGATGAAGCGATCGAAAAAGCCATCGGCAGCGCCGACCTCACGGTGGCTTCGGTGTTGTCGGGCAACCGCAACTTCGAAGGCCGCGTGCACCCGCTGGTCAAGACCAACTGGCTGGCCTCGCCGCCGCTGGTGGTGGCCTATGCCCTGGCCGGCAGCGTGCGCCTGGACCTGACCTGCGACCCGTTGGGCACCGGCAAGGATGGCCAGCCGGTGTACCTGCGCGATATCTGGCCCAGCCAGCAGGAAATCGCCGCTGCCGTGGCCAAGGTCGACACGGCGATGTTCCACAAGGAATATGCCGAGGTGTTCGCCGGCGATGCACAGTGGCAGGCCATCGAGGTACCGCAGGCGGCCACCTACGTGTGGCAGGCCGACTCCACCTATATCCAGCATCCGCCGTTCTTCGACGACATCGGCGGGCCACCCCCGCAGATCACCGACATCCAGGGTGCGCGAATTCTGGCGCTGCTGGGTGACTCGGTGACCACCGACCACATTTCCCCGGCCGGCAACATCAAGGCCGACAGCCCGGCCGGGCGCTACCTGCGTGAGCAGGGCGTGGAGCCCCACGACTTCAACTCCTACGGCTCGCGGCGTGGCAACCATGAAGTGATGATGCGCGGCACCTTCGCCAACATCCGCATCCGCAACGAAATGCTGGCGGGCGAAGAAGGTGGCAACACCCTGCACGTGCCCAGTGGCGAGAAGCTGTCGATCTACGACGCGGCCATGCGCTACCAGCAGGAAGGCACTCCGCTGGTGGTGATCGCCGGCCAGGAATACGGCACCGGCTCGAGCCGCGACTGGGCCGCCAAGGGCACCAACCTGCTGGGGGTCAAGGCGGTACTGGCGGAAAGCTTCGAGCGCATTCACCGCTCCAACCTGGTAGGCATGGGCGTACTGCCGCTGCAGTTCAAGGCCGGGCACAACCGCAAGCAACTGGGGCTGACCGGCAGGGAGAAGATCGATGTGCTGGGTTTGAACGGCGCACAGATCCGCCCAGGCATGAGCCTGCCCTTGCGCATCACCCGCGAGGATGGGCAGCAGGAGCAGATCGAGGTGCTGTGCCGGATCGATACCGTGAATGAGGTGGAGTACTTCAAGGCAGGGGGGATATTGCATTATGTGTTGCGTCAGCTGATAGCTGGTTGAGGCGCGTATGCTTGGGGCTGCCGTGCAGCCCATCGCCGGCAAGCCAGCTCCCACAGGTAAGTACAGCCCTCAGCCTTGATGCTATCCCTGTGGGAGCTGGCTTGCCGGCGATGGGCCGCGCAGCGGCCCCAATATTGTTCAACGAGAAGGACTACTCGTGCCTCGCTTCCACCTGATCGCACTTTCACTCCTGGCACTCGGCTACACCCTCGCCCTGAGCCAGGGCAACCTCGGCATCACCACCCTGCCCACCTTTCTCGCCCTGCTTGCCAGCGCCTTGCTCGCTCGCCGCCCCCAGCGCTGGCAACAAGCCCTCGGCCACACGTTGTTCATCCTCCTGGCCATCGCCCTGGCATTGCACTGGCTGCCCGGCTTCAACGCTGCCAAGGTCATCGACGGCGTTGTCCTCAGCCCCGGCGCCCTGCCCTTCACGATGTACCTGAACCTGGACAAACCGCTGATCGGCGCCTGGCTGCTGCTGGCCTGCCCTTGGCTGTTCCTGTGGCGCAGCCAGGGCCTGGCGACCAGCCTGCTGTACGCCCTGCCCCTCACCCTGCTCGCCTGCCTGGGCGGCGCCTGGGCACTGGGCATGCTGGCCTGGGCCCCGAAATGGCCCGACCAGGCCTGGCTCTGGCTGCTGAACAACCTGCTGCTGGTAAGCCTGACCGAAGAACTGTTGTTCCGCGGTTACATCCAGGCCGGCCTGCAACGGCTGCTGCGCCACCAAGGGTTGGCGTTATTCGCCGCCGCCTTGCTGTTCGGCCTGGCCCACCTGGGGGCCGGCTGGCAATGGGTGTACCTGGCCACCCTTGCCGGTATCGGCTACGGCCTGGCGTACCGCTGGGGCGGCGTAGCGGCGGCGGTGCTCTGCCATTTCGGCCTGAACCTGGTGCACTTCACCCTGTTCAGCTATCCGATGCTGGCTCTTGGCTAGCTAATCGGTCATCATTCGACTTATACGTCATGAAACAGCAGTAAAAACGCAATAATGACGCCAACTTGCTTGAACGTGCTCGCTGGCTAACCCAGATCAAGCGATGGCTTATTGCCACAGATCAAGCACATTAATTATTCATTCAATAAAACCAGCGGCTTGCCGATACCTGTCGAAAGCCCTGCGGACTATCAACCCATGCGTAACAACCAGCCGATTACCCAGAGAGAACGGACTTTCCCTGCCCAGCAGCGGTTGATCTCCACCACCAATGCCAAAGGTGTGATCACTTACTGCAACGATGCCTTCATCGAGATCAGTGGTTTCACCCGCGAAGAGCTGACCGGTGCGCCGCACAACCTGGTGCGCCACCCCGATGTGCCGCCAGCGGTGTTTGCCCACATGTGGCAAACCCTCAAGCAGGGCCAGCCGTGGATGGGTATCGTCAAGAACCGCTGCAAGTCCGGTGACCACTACTGGGTCAACGCCTATGTCACGCCGATCTTCGACAACAACCAGGTGGTCGGCTTCGAGTCGGTGCGGGTCAAGCCTACCGCCGAGCAGGTCCGCCGCGCCGAGGCGCTGTACCAGCGCATCAACCAGGGCAAGCCGCCGGTACCACGCCGGGACAAGTGGCTGCCGGTGCTGCAGGACTGGTTGCCGTTCATCCTGATCAGCCAGGTGGGCTTCCTGATCGGCAACTGGCTGGGCCATTCCTGGGGCTTCGCCCTGGCTGCCGGGCTTTCCGTACCGCTGGGCCTGCTGGGCCTGAGCTGGCAGCAGCGCGGCCTCAAGCGCCTGCTGCGCCTGGCCGAACAGACCACTTCCGACCCGCTGATCGCGCAAATGTACACCGACAGCCGTGGCGTGCAGGCGCGCCTGGAAATGGCCATGCTCAGCCAGGACGCGCGCATGAAAACCTGCCTGACCCGCCTGCAGGACAGCGCCGAACACCTCAGCGAACAGGCGCGCCAGTCCGACGAGTTGGCGCACAAGAGCTCTTCCGGCCTGGAACGCCAGCGGGTGGAGACCGAGCAGGTTGCCGCTGCGGTCAACCAGATGGCCGCCACCACCCAGGAAGTGGCCAACCACGTGCAGCGCACCGCCGATGCCACCCAGGAAGCCAACCGCCTGACCAGCCAGGGCCGGCAGATTGCCGGTGAAACCCGCGAGGCCATCGAGCGCCTGTCGGCGGCGGTGGGCGAGACCGGCCAGACAGTGACGCAACTGGCCAAGGACAGCGACGAGATTGGTGGCGTGGTCGATGTGATCAAGGGCATCGCCGACCAGACCAACCTGCTGGCGCTGAACGCGGCCATCGAAGCGGCACGTGCCGGTGAAATGGGCCGAGGCTTTGCCGTGGTGGCCGACGAAGTACGCCAGCTGGCCCAGCGCACTGCCGAATCCACCGGGCAGATCCACGGTCTGATCGCCAAGCTGCAACAAACCGCCAGCAATGCCGTGCTGACCATGGAAACCGGCCATCGCCAGGCGCAGGAAGGCGTCGACCGTGTGATGCAGGCCGACGAGGCGCTGGTGGGCATCAGTGAAGCGGTGGCCAACATCACCGACATGGCCACCCAGATTGCTGCAGCGACCGAGGAGCAGACTGCAGTGGCTGACGAGATCAGCCGCAACATCAGCACCATCGCCGACCTGGCCGACCAGACTGCCGAACAGGCCCAGCACTCGGCGCTGCTCAGCGAAGAGCTGACCAGCACGGCGGGTACCCAGTACTCGCTGGTGGAGCGGTTCAACCGCTAAGGCGGCTTCCGAAGGTACGGCATGCACTTTATACCTGCGCCGTACCTGTGGGAGTAACTGTCTTGCTCAAAATCCAAAAGATTGCGCGAACACTGTGGGAGCGGGTTCACCCGCGAACACCGGCGAAGCCGGTGGCATCCAGCGCGCTGGCTTCTTCGCGGGTGAACCCGCTCCCACAGGGGGCCGCGCAAGCCTTCAGAGTGCATTCACGGCAGTTGCTCATGCAACGAGCGTGTGAGCATTACCAATCCAACTGCAAGCAGCTCTCGAAGTAGCGCTCTTCCCCGCTCAGCGGGTCTGCAAAGCGCAGGCTCTGCGCCAGCAACTTCAGCGGCCGCTGGTAGTCGTCCTCTTCGTTGACCAACTGCGGATAGAAGGGGTCATTGCAGATCCCCGCCCCCAATGCCGCCATGTGCACACGCAACTGATGGGTCTTGCCAGTCACCGGCGACAGCCCGTAACGCCACAACTCGCCATTCTTCTCCAGCACTTCGGCCAGGGTTTCGCTGTTGGCCTCCCCCTCTACCTCATGCATGCGGAAAAAAGGCTCGCCATGTACCAGGCGGCTTTTGTGCACCAGCGGGAAATCGTGCTGCGGCATGGCCGCGGCAATGGCCTGGTAGCGCTTGTCGATACGTCGTTCGGGGAACAATCGCTGGTAGGCACTGCGGCTCTGCGGGTTGGCGGAAAATAGTACAAGCCCGGCGGTATGCCGGTCGATACGGTGCAACGGCACCAGATGCGGGTTGCCCAGGCGGCGGATCAGGCGGCGCAGCAAGGTCTGCTCGACGTATTCACCAGTCGGCGTCACGGGCAGGAAATGCGGCTTGTCGGCTACCACCAGGTGCTCATCCACATGCAATACGGTCTCCTGCACCGGGATCGGCCGCTCGTTCGGCACCTCACGGAAGTAGTGCAAACGCATACCGCGCTTGTAAGGCAGTGCGGCAGAAACCGCCCGCCCCTCGGCATCCAGCACCCGGCCCCGGGCAAAGCGGTCGAGCCACTGGGCGCGGTCGATGGCCTTGAAATGGTCACACAGGCAGTCGAGCACCGTCGCCCAGTTACCGGGGGGCAGGCACACCGTGCTGGCTTGCTGGCGGGCGGGGTCGAAAGGCGTGGTCATGGCAGGGCTCGAAACGTTCACGGCCGCGCATTATCCCCCAAGCCCGCGCCCTCAACCAGCCTGGGCAATGGCCTCGCAGCGCTCCTTCAGCCAGCGCAACACCTGCACCGGCTCCCAGCGCCCAGGGTCGTAGAGGGCATACAGCAACCCCTGGTACCCAACCACGTCCAGCCCACGGTGGTAGCCGGCACGCTGGAACAGGGCCTCGATCTCGGCGAAGCAGGTATTGAAGTGGACCTTGCCGAACGGCGTACGGTCTTCGGTCACCAGGCCTTCGAGGCGCAGTTCCAGAACAGCGTCGGCCACCCGCTCGACGGGCATGCGGTTGACGCTGTACTTGAGTTGCTCGACATTGAGCATGGCTTCACCTCGATACTGTATTTATATACAGCATACGAATATCCCCTTGGCGCCGTCAATGCGCTTCATTGCAGCCCCGGCAGATAGCCGGTGCCTTTGCGGATGGTCAACACCTGGCGCCGGGGGGCGCTACGCGACACGGCCAGGTGCACCCAGTCATCGAATTCGAGGATCAACTGGTCGAAGGGGATGGCGCTTTCGCTGATCCGGCGCACCACCTCGCGCGGGCTCACTTCAATCACCGTGAAGTCAGCCGCCAGCCCCAGCAGATGCTTGCTCGTCAGCGCCCCGCCAATGCGCTGGTTCACTGCGGGGCTGCGATAGCCGCTGCTGACGATGACTGGTGCACCGAACAGCGCACGCACCTGCTCCAGTGCATTGCACAGCAACTGCAGGTTGGCACGCGCTTCGGCTGGAGGATTGTTGTCGAGCCCTTCCCTGGCGGCGAGCTGCGAAATGGTCATTTCATCGAGGGTGAAATGGGGGGAAATACGCATGGCTGGGTTCCTGATGACCGGTGAAGGATGCCGGCCTCAACGTGCCGGCAGCGGATCATCACAACGCAGCACACCGCATGGAGCAGGGACAGACCTCCCCTGGCGCGATTACTGCGCGAGAAACGCCACCACCTGTTCGGCATCGAACGGCCAGTGCAGCTCGGCGCCATTGTCACAGCGGCGCAGCACCGGAATGATCAGGCCATAGCGTTCGAACAGGGCTTCGTTCTCGGCAATGTCGACCAGTTCCACCAGCAGGCCATGGTCGACGAAGGGCATCAGCACGGCCTCGGCCACTTCACACAGGTGGCAGCCGAGGGTGCCGAACAGTTGGCATTCAGGCAGCATGGGGGCAAGTCCGCTTTGGCAGGGAGAAACCTATTCTAGGTCCGTCCTGCCGTCCGTGCACCTGACCTGGCTCAATCCTGGCTGGTGGCGCCGATACGGTGCAGCGACAGGTCCGCGCCCTGGAACTCCTGCTCATGGCTCAAGCGCAGCCCATGCAGCGCGCGGATTGCACCATACACGGCAAAACCGCCGGCCAATGCCACCACCACGCCCATCAGGCTGCCCAGCAACTGGCTGACCAGGCTGACACCGCCCATGCCACCCAGCACCTCCTGGCCGAAGATGCCGCAGGCCATGCCACCCCAGACACCGCACAGGCCATGCAACGGCCACACACCCAGCACATCGTCGATCTTCCAGCGGTTCTGCGCCGCAGTGAAGGTCCAGACGAACAGCGCGCCCGCCACCAGGCCGGTGGCCAGCGCACCAATGGGGTGCATCAGGTCGGAACCGGCACAAACCGCTACCAGCCCGGCCAGCGGCCCGTTATGCAGAAAGCCCGGGTCGTTACGCCCGGCCAGCAAGGCCGACAGGGTGCCACCGACCATGGCCATCAGCGAGTTGATCGCCACCAGGCCGCTGACACCCTGCAAGGTCTGGGCACTCATGACGTTGAAGCCGAACCAGCCGATGATCAGGATCCACGACCCCAATGCCAGGAAAGGAATGCTCGACGGCGCAAACGCCACCAGCCGGCCATCGCGGTAGCGCCCGCGGCGCGCGCCCAGCAGCAGCACCGCCGCCAGCGCCAGCCAGCCACCCATGGCATGCACCACCACCGAGCCGGCAAAGTCATGGAACGGCGCGCCGAAGCGTGCCTGCAACCAGGCCTGAACGCCCAGGTTGCCGTTCCACACCACGCCCTCGAAGAACGGGTAGATGAACGCCACGATCAACGCCGTGGCACACAGTTGCGGCACGAAGCGCGCCCGCTCGGCGATGCCCCCGGAGATGATCGCAGGGATCGCCGCTGCAAAGGTCAGCAGGAAGAAGCACTTGACCAGCGCATAGCCATGGTCGGCCGCCAGCGCCGCCGCTGGCTGGAAGAAGTTGACCCCGTAGGCGATCCAGTAGCCGATGAAGAAGTACACCAATGCCGAGATAGCGAAGTCGCTGAGAATTTTCGACAAGGCGTTGACCTGGTTCTTGTGGCGCACCGTGCCCACTTCGAGAAACGCGAAGCCGGCGTGCATGGCCAGCACCAGAATGGCGCCCATGAGAATGAACAGGGTGTTGGAACCGTGGACCAGGGAGTCCATCGCGCTGTGCATGTTTTCCATGAAATAGGCAGACCTGCTGAAAAAGGCACCAGGACAGTTCAAGAACCTGCATCCCTGCACCGAATCGGTGCCAGCCCCCTGCCCGGTTTCGGTGATCCGGGCGGAGCCTGCGTGGTTTTTTCTTGGGTTTGTCGTGGATTGGGTTAAGGTTTATCGGTATCCGCTGCGCTGGCGCCCCTAATCGGCGCAATACCTGCCTGGGGCGCCCCGCAACGTGGCAAAGCCTTAGCAAGGCCCATACCAGCGCCCGCACTTGAACCTTCCGCGCGTGCTATCACTCGAACTACCAACACTCATCGACAGGGAGACACCCATGGCCAGCAAATCGGCAAAGACTGCACAAGAGATATTGATGGCTGACTTCCAGGCACTGGTCCGCGACACCGAGAAGCTGCTGGCCGACACCGCCAACCTGGCCGGCGACCAGGCTGACGAGTTGCGTGAACAGATCCACGAACGCCTGGCCCAGGCCCGCGAAAGCCTGCAGCTGACCCAGGACTCGGTGCGCGAGCGCGGCCAGGCAGCACTGGGCAGTGCCGAACAGTACGTGCAGGAAAAACCATGGCAGGCGATCGGCATTGCCGCTGGCGTCGGCTTGTTGATCGGCCTGCTGGCCAACCGGCGCTAAGGGGTTCCCATGGAGAACGACGCCAACGGCGCCAGCGCCTCGGGCAGGCGCCTGGGCGCGGCTGCCCTGGGGCTGCTGCACAGCCATATCGAACTGTTCGGCATCGAGTTGCAGGAGCAGAAGGGCCGCACCTTGAGCCTGCTGCTGTTCGCCGGCCTGGCCCTGGTATTCGCCCTGCTGCTGCTGACGGCGCTGTCCGGGCTGTTGCTGGTATTGCTGTGGGACAGCTATCGCCTGGCCGGCATCATCGGCCTGTGCGTGTTCTACGGCATCGCCGCGCTGTATTGCGGCCTGCGCCTGAAGGCAGCGGTGTTCGACGAGTCGTCGCCCTTCGGCGCCACCCTCGAGGAACTTGCCAAGGACCGGGAGCGCCTGTTGCCATGAGCCTGCCAGAACTGCCAAACACCCGAAACCCGCGCGAACTGCGCAAGGCGCTGCTGCGCCTGCGCATGGAAATGCACCGCCAGGAAATCCGCCACGAGTCCGCGCAGTTGCTTGAGCCACTGCGCCGCGTGCGCGGCATGGGCAGCTCGTTGCACGACGGGCTGGGCATCAAGCATGCGCCGCTGTGGGGGATTGGCGCCGTGGTGGCGCTGGGTTTCCTCACGGGCAAGGGTGTGCGCAGCGGCAACCTGGCGCGGCTGTTGCGCCTGGGCACCAGCCTGCTGCCGCTGCTGCGCCTGTACCTGCAAGGCAGCCGCCGCCCCTGAGCGTTTTCCGTCGACTGCACCGGCCCTATCGCCGGCAAGCCGGCTCCCACCTCGACCGCATCGGCCTCCAGCCATGTGCAATCTCTGTGGGAGCCGGCTTGCCGGCGATAGGGCCATTACAGGCTTACCCCTTGCGCTGCCCTTCCAGACACCGGAAGCTATACCCCTCGATCCACAGGAGACCGCGCCTTGGACTGGCACACCCTGCTCACCCGCGAACGCCTGGGCAAAGCCCTGTACAGCGCCGATGAACTCGGGCGCAGCCCCTTCCACAAGGACCACGACCGCATCATCTTCTCCGGTGCCTTCCGCCGCCTCGGGCGCAAGACCCAGGTGCACCCGGTTTCCAGCAACGACCATATCCACACACGCTTGACCCACTCGCTGGAAGTCAGCTGCGTCGGCCGCTCGCTGGGCATGCGCGTCGGCGAAACCCTGCGCGACAGCCTGCCGGACTGGTGCGCCCCCAGCGACCTGGGGATGATCGTGCAGTCGGCCTGCCTGGCCCATGACATCGGCAACCCACCGTTCGGCCACTCTGGCGAAGACGCCATCCGCCACTGGTTCCAGCAGGCCGCCGGGCGTGGCTGGCTGGACGACATGAGCGACGACGAGCGCGCCGACTTCCTCAACTTCGAAGGCAACGCCCAAGGCTTTCGCGTACTCACCCAGCTGGAGTACCACCAGTTCGACGGCGGTACCCGGCTGACCTATGCCACCCTCGGCACTTACCTGAAGTACCCGTGGAGCGCACGCCACGCCGACGCCCTGGGCTACAAGAAGCACAAGTTCGGCAGTTACCAGAGCGAACTGCCGCTGCTAGAGCAGATCGCCCGCAAGCTCGGCTTGCCGCAACTGGAACACCAGCGCTGGGCGCGCCACCCGCTGGTCTACCTGATGGAGGCTGCAGATGACATCTGCTACGCGCTGATCGACCTGGAAGACGGCCTGGAAATGGAGTTGCTGCAGTACGCCGAAGTCGAAGCGCTGCTGCTCGACCTGGTCGGCGATGACCTGCCGGAAACCTACCGTCAGCTCGGCCCAGGCGACTCCCGGCGGCGCAAGCTGGCGATCCTGCGCGGCAAGGCCATCGAGCACCTGACCAACGCTGCCGCCCGCGCCTTCGTCGAGCAGCAGCAAGCCTTGCTGGCCGGCCAGCTGGCGGGCGACCTGGTCGAACACATGCACGGCCCGGCCAAGCGCTGCGTGCTGCAGGCCAAGGACATGGCACGCAACAAGATCTTCCAGGACAAGCGCAAGACCCTGCACGAGATCGGCGCCTACACCACGCTGGAGATTCTGCTGAACACCTTCTGCGGTGCCGCCCTGGAACAGCACGGTGGACGCACGCCATCGTTCAAGAGCCGCCGGGTACTGGACCTTATCGGCAACAATGCCCCCGACCCACACGGCTCGCTACACAGCGCCTTCCTGCGCATGATCGACTTCATCGCCGGGATGACCGACAGCTATGCCAGCGAAATGGCCCGGGAAATGACCGGGCGCTCCAGCCCGACCTGAGCCCTGCCGGTGCAGCCCGGGCATCGCCCGGAGCTGTACCGTGTATTGTGGGAAACTTCCTACATATATTGGCGGCAAGTTAAACAGCACGAATAAGAATAAATGAAAAGTTACCAATCACGCTTTGACATCGAGTTAAACGCGCCTGCCTCGTAGCCCGTTTTGTTTTATCTTGTAAGCCATTTCCCATATAGGGCTAATAGCCCTTCCTCGCATGCCCGATGACTTCCAACTGCGATATGGTGCCGCCTGTCACCCTCAATAGCCCGCAGGGAAGTTGAACATGCATTCCATATTTATCGTCGACGATCATCCCGTCATCCGCCTGGCCGTCCGTATGTTGCTGGAAAACCAGAATTACAAGGTTGTCGGCGAGTCGGACAACGGCGTGGACGCCATGCAGATGATTCGCGAAACCGCGCCCGACCTGGTCATCCTCGACATCAGCATCCCCAAGCTGGATGGGCTGGAGGTGCTTGCCCGGTTCCAGGCCATGGCCCTGCCCATGAAGGTGCTGGTGCTGACCGCGCAGTCTCCCGCATTGTTTGCCGTACGCTGCATGCACTCGGGTGCTGCAGGCTACGTGTGCAAGCAGGAAGACCTGAGCGAACTGCTCAGTGCAATCAAGGCCGTGCTGGCCGGTTACAACTACTTCCCCAGCCAGGCAATCAAGCATGACCAGGCGGTAGATGCCGACTTGCAACTTTTCCGCCAGGTAAATGACCGCGAACTGATGGTACTGCAACTATTCGCCCAAGGCCGCAGCAACAAGGAAATTGCCAAAGGCATGTTCCTCAGCAGCAAGACTGTCAGTACCTACAAGAAGCGCCTCATGCACAAACTTCAGGTCAATACGCTGGTCGACCTGATTGAAATGGCCAAACGCAACGCGCTGGTCTGAGGGTAGTCATGGCGCACCTTATCGTTCGCCTGCTGCTCACCCTGCTCCTGTTCAGCGGCGCGGCACAGGCTACCCATCACGAAGCTTCGTCCTATACCTTGCTGGCACGCTCATCGGCCAGGCCGGCACTGCCTGCCCTCACCAGCGAACAACGGCAATGGCTCGAAGGCCGTCAGGAACTGGTGCTGGGTACCTCGGCACCAGACTACCCGCCGTTCGACATCACCAGTGGGGGCCGCGACTACCAAGGCCTTACCGCCGAGTATGCGAGCCTGATCGGCAAGGCCCTGCAGTTGCCCGTGCGAGTGCTGCGTTTTTCCAGCCGGCAAGCGGCGGTGGAGGCGCTCCGGCAGGGTGACATCGACCTGCTTGGCAGCTCCAATGGCTACGAAGCGGCCAGCGATGGCCTGGCCCTGTCGCACCCCTATGCCATCGACCAACCGGTGCTGGTAACGCGCGAGGACGAAAGCCGGGCGCTGGACATGGGCCTGGCTGGCATGCGCCTGGGCATGCTCTACCACTACCTGCCCCGGCAGGAGGTGAAAAGCGCCTACCCCAAGGCCGAGCTGCTGGCCTTCGGCTCGTCCAGCCAGGCCCTGAGTGCCGTGGCGTTCGGCCAGGCCGACGTGTTCATCGGCGATACCATTTCCACCCACTACCAGCTCAATCGCGGCCACCTGCCGCGCCTGCGCATGGCCAGTTTCGGCAAGCACGAAGCCATCGGCTTCGGTTTTGCCCTGCGCCACGAGGACAGGGTGCTGATGGAGATGGTGAACGCCACCCTGGACAGACAGACCTCGGCCATACGCGCCAGTATCTTCAAGCGCTGGAGCGCCGGTAGCGACCTGCTGCTGACCGACCGCAAGCTGCAACTGACCGACACCGAAGAACAATGGCTGAAAGACCACCCGGTGATGCGCGTGGCAATCGATGACACCGCTGCACCGGTCTCCTACTTCGATGGTTCGGGGCATTTTCGCGGCATCACCGCCGACCTGCTCGAGCTCCTTCGCCTGCGCACCGGCTTGCGTTTCGAAGTGCAGCGCGCCAGCGGCCTTGCCGACATGATTGCCCGCCTCAAGGATGGCCGCGCCGATGTCATCGCCGCACTGGCCACCGGCGGGGTGAACGAAGACGACCTGCAAATCAGCCAGCCCTACCTGGAAAGCGCCTATGTGCTGGTCAGCCGCAAGGACAAACAACCCTTCACCTCGCTGGAACAGCTGCAAGGGCATCGCATCGCCATTACCCGCTACAGCGCCATGGACGCCATGCTGTCGCGGCACTATCCGCAAATCGGCTGGGTCGAGACCGAAAGCTCGTTCTATTCCATGGCGTTGCTCAACAGCGGTGCCGTCGATGCGGTGATCACCACCTTGATCGACGCCAACCACGCGCTGGCCGGCAACCCCGAACTGGTCATCCGGGCTACCGTCGGCAGCGAACCCGCCAACTTCGCCATGGCCACCAGTGCCCCGTCACAGGCGCTGGTGTCGATCCTCGACAAGGCGCTGCTGAGCATCTCGCCGGAAGAACTGGGGGTCATCAACAACCGCTGGCGCGGCTTCAGCCTGCACGAGGATGGCAACGACCAGGGCTACCGTCGGCTGGCGATTCAGGTGGTACTGGGCACCGCCGTGCTGTTGCTGCTGGCCTTGCTGTGGAACGCCCGCCTGCGCCTGCAGATTCGCCAGCGGCAACGCGCCGAACGGGCGCTGAACGACCAGTTGGCGTTCATGCGCGCCCTGCTCAACGGCACGCCCCACCCCATGTACGTGCGTGACCGCGAGGGCCGCCTGCAAAGCTGCAACTACAGCTACCTGGAAGCCGTGCAGGCCCGCTCCGAAGAGGTCATCGGCAAGAACCTGGAGGGGAGCCTGTTCGCCGATTTCGAGCAGACCCGGCAGATCCACGCCGACTACCTGAAGGTGATGGCCGAAGGCTCGCCACTGATCATGGACCGGCCACTACGGATCCAGGGCCGGGAGATGACCATCTACCACTGGATCCTGCCGTACCGCGACTCACTGGGTGAGGTGCAAGGCATCATCGGTGGCTGGATCGACATCAGCGAGCGCCGCCATCTGGTCATGGAGCTGCGCCAGGCCAAGCAGCAGGCCGACGATGCGAACCGCGCCAAAAGCACCTTCCTGGCCACCATCAGCCACGAAATCCGCACCCCGATGAATGCGGTCATCGGCATGCTCGAACTGGCAGTCAAGCGTGCCGACCAAGGCCGGGTAGACCGTTGCGCGCTGGAGCTGGCCCACCACTCGGCCAAGGACCTGCTGGGCCTGATCGGCGATATCCTCGACATCGTGCGCATCGAGTCGGGGCACTTGTCCCTCGCCCCGGAGGCCGTCGACCTGGCGGCCCTGGTCGAATCGGTGGGGCGCATTTTCGAAGGCCAGGCGCGGCAGAAAGGCCTGGCCCTGGAGGTGATGATCGCACCGGCCGCACGCTGCCATGCCCTGCTCGACCCCTTGCGTTTCAAGCAGGTCCTGTCCAACCTGGTGAGCAACGCCATCAAGTTCACCGAGCATGGCCAGGTGCGCATCTGCGTCGGCCTGGTGGACGACGGCAGCACTACCCCCGCCGTGCTGGAGCTGGAAGTGCGCGACAGTGGCATCGGTATCCACGCCGACGACCTGCAACGCCTGTTCAACCCGTTCATCCAGGCCAACCCGCATAGCCAGAGCGCCCGCGCGGGTACCGGGCTGGGCCTGGCCATCTGTCGCAACCTGTGCGAAATGATGGGCGGCAGCCTGACCATCAAGAGCCTGGAGGATGTCGGCACCCAGGTACGCCTGAAAATGCCGCTGCAGCGGGTTGACGCTGCGGCGCAGCCGGCCCCGCTGATAGAGAACCTCGATGTGCCCGACCCACGGCTGAACGTGCTGGTGATCGACGACCACCCGGCCAACCTGCAACTGATGGCACAGCAGCTTGGCTACCTGGGGCTGGAGCACACCAGCGCCCGCGACGGTCGCGAAGGCCTGGCCACCTGGCGGGCGGGCGACTTCGATGTGCTGGTGCTCGACTGCAACATGCCGCACATGAACGGCTACCAGCTGGCTACCGCCGTACGTACCGAGGAACGCCATGGCAAGCGGCCGCGCTGCACCATTCTCGGCTACACCGCCAACGCACAGCCGGAGGTACGCCGAAAGTGCCTGAGCGCGGGCATGGACGACTGCCTGCTCAAGCCCATCAGCCTGGGCACGCTCAGCCAGCGCCTGGCCGGCATCCGCCCGCGCCGCCAGCACAAACCGCGGCGCAAGCTGTACCACCTGGACGGCCTGGCCACAGTGGTCGGGCATGACCCGAACGACCGCCAGCGCTTCCTGCAGGCATTGCAGCAGAGCCTGCAGGCCGACCTGGCCACCTTGATGGCATTGCATCCGCAGCGCGACAGCGATGCCATTGCCGAACAGGCGCACAAGGTGCTCAGCGCCGCGCGGATGCTGGAAGCCCCCGCGCTGATGAAGGCCTGCGAAGCCCTGGAGGCAAGCGGCTTGCCTCCCGACCAGTTACGCCTGCGGCGCCAGGCACTGGCGCGGCATATGTGCCGGGTAGAACGTGCCCTGGCCAAGGAACTGGCCACAGGCACCTGCACACAGGCAGGCAGCCAAGCGTGTTAACTGGTAGACTGCGCGGCGTTATTACCTAAGAGGATTGTTTCATGGCCACAAACCGCTCCCGTCGTCTGCGCAAGAAGCTGTGTGTCGACGAGTTTCAGGAATTGGGCTTCGAGCTGAACCTGGAATTCAAGGAAGATCTGGATGACCAGGCAATCGATGCTTTCCTCGACGCGTTCCTGGCAGAAGCCATGGACGCCAACGGCCTGGACTATGTAGGCGGTGACGATTTCGGCCTGGTGTGCTCGGTCAAACGTGGCTCGGTCAGCGAAGAACAGCGTGCAGCCGTTGAAGCCTGGCTCAAAGGCCGTAGCGAACTGACCAAGATCGAAGTCAGCCCGCTGCTGGACGCCTGGTACCCGGAAAAGCCGATCAACAAGGCCGAGTAATACCGGCCCGGCTCGATCGCTGAAAAGGCCACCCCAAGGGTAATGCCTGTCAGATAGCGTTAATGGGGCTGCTATGCAGCCCATCGCCGGCAAGCCAGCTCCCACAGGTATGCGCAGAACTCAGGAATTGCGCAATCCCTGTGGGAGCTGGCTTGCCGGCGATGGGCCGCAAAGCGGCCCCAATTACTTGACTGACAGGCATTACCCTCAGGGGTGGCCTTTTTTATTGGGGGTGCTTTTCCGTCGAACGTGGCGCATCGTCGCTGCGCTTGGGGCATAATGCGTATTCTTTCACCCTGGGGCCATCATCCCTTACAGCCCCAATGCCCTTTTCCCTCGCCGTAGGGTATTTATCGATCATGATCAAAACGCTTCGTCCCCTCGTTCTTGCCGGCCTGCTGTTGCCACTCGCCCTGCCCAGCCAGGCCGCCGCCGTCAACACCACGCTGCCTGCCAAGGTGCAGCAGGCCCTCAAGGCCAACAAGCTGCAGGATTCTGCCCTGTCGCTGGTGATGCTGCCGCTGGACGGCCCCGGCACACCGACCGTGTTCAATGCCGATGTCTCGGTCAACCCGGCCTCGACCATGAAACTGGTCACCACCTACGCCGCCCTCGAACTGCTCGGCCCGACCTTCCAGTGGAAAACCGAGTTCTACACCGATGGCACCCTGAGCAACGGTGTACTCAACGGCAACCTGTACCTCAAGGGTGGCGGCGACCCCAAACTGAACATGGAGAAGCTGTGGCTGCTGATGCGTGACCTGCGCGCCAATGGCGTGCGCACCATCACCGGCGACCTGGTGCTGGACCGCAGCCACTTCGTGCAGCCCAACCTGCCGCAGTTCAACGACGACGGCGGCGATGAGAACAAGCCGTTCCTGGTCAAGCCCGACTCGCTGCTGGTCAACCTCAAGGCCCTGCGCTTCGTGGCCCGCAACGATGGCGGCAAGGTCACCATCGCGGTCGAACCGCCGATTGCCAGCATCCGTATCGACAACCAGGTCAAGGCGGTGGCCTCCAAACAGTGCTCGGGTGATGTGCGTTACAACCCGGTGCAGCAGGCCGATGGCATCAGCGTAACGGTCAGCGGCCAGCTGGGTGACGGCTGCAACTCGCAGACCTACCTGTCGCTGCTCGACCACCAAACCTACGCCGCCGGTGCCGTGCGCGCGATCTGGAACGAACTGGGTGGCAGCATCCAGGGTGGCGACCGCTTCGAGAACGTGCCCAAGGGCGCTCGCCTGCTGGCCCGTGCCTTCTCGCCAGACCTGGTGGAAGTGATCCGCGACATCAACAAGTACAGCAACAACACCATGGCCCAGCAGCTGTTCCTGAGCCTTGGCGCGCAGTTCCGCACCGATGCCGACGGTGACGACGCCCGCGCCGCCCAGCGCGTGGTGCGCCAGTGGCTGGCGAAGAAGGGCATTACCGCGCCGCACCTGGTGATGGAAAACGGTTCCGGCCTGTCGCGCGCCGAACGGGTCAGCACCCGGGAGATGGCCGCGATGCTGCAGGCCGCCTGGAAGAGCCCCTATGCTGCCGAGTTCATGAGCTCGATGCCGCTGGTGGGTATGGACGGCACCATGCGCAAGCGCCTGAAGCGTACCGCCATGACCGGCGAAGGGCACATCAAGACCGGCACGCTGAACACCGTGCGGGCAATTGCCGGCTTCAGCCGTGACAGCAACGGCCATACCTGGGCGGTGGCGGCGATCCTCAACGATCCGAAACCGTGGGGCGCCTCGCAGGTGCTCGACCAGGTGCTGCTGGACCTTTATCGCCAGCCGAAACTGGCCGGCAGCACAGCGGCCAACTGATCGTTAGCCGGTACCGGCCTCTTCGCGGCTAAAGCCGCTCCTACATGTACAGTGCAGGGTTCAAGACCTGTGATGTCCCTGTGGGAGCGGCTTTAGCCGCGAAAGGGCCGGCATTGGCAACTGAAAGCTGTCAGGCCAACTCCCCCTCCACCCGGTCCCGCCCGGCCTGCTTGGCCGCATAAACGCCTGCATCAGCCCGCAACAGCAAGGCATCGGCCCCTTCCCCCGGTCGCCAGCCCGCCACACCAAAACTCGCGGTCACCCTGCCCACGCCTTCCACCGGCACATTGCGCACCCCTTGCCACAGCTCCAGCGCCAGCAGCCGCGCCTGCTCGGCATCGCTGCCCGGGCACAGCACCATGAATTCCTCGCCGCCCAGCCGGCAGAACACATCGGTACGTCGCAAACGCTGGCCGATACGCAGGCACAGGCTGCGCAGCACGCGGTCGCCGACGGCATGCCCGAAATGGTCGTTGATGCGCTTGAAGTGATCGATATCGAGCATGATCACCGCCAGTGCCTGGCCATCGCGCTGGGCCCGTTCCAGTTCGAGCTTGAGCCGCTCCTGGAAGTAACGGCGGTTATGGATGCCGGTCAACGAGTCGGTCACCGACAGCGCACGCAACTCTTCCTCCACGCCCTTGAGGTCGGAAATGTCGGTCAGGTAGCCATGCCACAAGGTGCAGCCCTGCTCGCCCACCTCCGGTGTCGCCTCGCCACGCACCCAGCGCAGCCCGGCACGCGGCAGGCAGACCCGGTATTCCTCGCGCCAGGGCGACAGGTGTTCGGCCGAGTAACGCACCGAGCGGCGCACGCGCTCAAGGTCATCCGGGTGGATGCGCTCGAACACCGCCGTGGCATCCTCGCGCAACTGCTGCAGGTCGACTTCGTAGATGTCGTACAGGCCCATGCTGGCGTACGGAAAACAGGAATGGCCGTTGCCATCCAGGCGGTACTGGTAGATGCCGCCCGGCACCTCGGCACTGAGCTTTTCCAGAAGGCGGTCACGCGCCGCCAGCGCCTCATGCACCCGCCGCCGTTCAGTGACATCGATGCAGATCGCCAGGTAACCGACCCACAACCCCTGTTCATCGAGCATGGCGGTGACCAGCATGTTGGCCACCAGTTGGCTGCCATCGGCGCGCAACAAGGTCCATTCCCCCGGCTCGGCGCCATGCTCCTGCACCGTTTCGGCGAACATGGCCTGGCCACCTTCAATCGGCCGGCCGTAACGCAGGCTCAAGGCATGGGCACGCAGGCTCAACTCCTCGGGCAGCACCAGGTCTTCCAGGCGCAGCTGGCCGATCGCCTCACTGGCGGGGTAACCGAGCATGCGCTCGGCGCCGGCGTTGAAGGTGCTGACCACACCCTTGAGGTTGGTGGCGATGATCGCCACCTGGGTTGCGGCATCCAGCACGCTGCGCAGCTGGTTGTGGGTGCCACGCAGGGATTGCTCGCTGACCCGCAGCTCGGCGGTGCGCTGCTCGACCAGGGCCAAGGCGCGCTGGCGCTGGCTGAACAAGCTGTAGAGCAAGACACTGAGCAGCAGGCTCAACAAGCCGCCCAGCAGGCTCACCGCCAGCACTGCGGAGGAACGGTTGGCGCGCACGAAGGCCAGGCTCGGCCGGATACTCAGCTGGAAGTGGTGATCAGCCAGGTGCAACAGCTGGTTGGTAGCCAGCGGCAGGGGTGCGACCGGGTTCTGCGAATCGAACATCACCTCGGGGCCATGTAGCCCGGTGGGGTCGACGATACGCACCACCAGGTTATCGTCTGTCGAAACCGGGCGCCCGTCACTGACCAGTTCACGCATGCTCAGCAAGGCCATCACATAGCCCACTGCCGCGCCGCGGGGGTTGGCATCGGAAAACACCGGCGCCACCATCAGCAGGCCACGCGCATCCGAGCTGGTATCGAACATGGGCAGTGGCTCGGACACCGCCATGCTGCCCGGCCCCAGCGCCCGCGCCAGTGCCGCCAGGGGCACTTCCTGGCCGGCGAGGTCCAGCCCATAGGGCAGCCCGGGCAATTCACCCGACTGGGTATAGAGCACCGGGAAGTAATGGTCGCGCTGGGGGGATGGCCGCCACTGGCCTTGCTCATCCTGGTCGCGGATCACATAGCCCGGGCCGGAATGCGCACTGGCCTGGCGCTCGAACTCGGCGCGTTGCGCGGCTTCGATACGCGGCGCCCAGGCGTAGGCCAGGGTCCGCTGCAGCAATGGCCTGGCGTAGCCGTCGAACTCGTGTGGGGTGATTTCGTTGGAAAAGCTGAAAAACCGCCGCAGCCCGTCAAGGCGCTGCTGCTGTTCGTCAAACCGCTCGGCGATACGGCTGAAACGCTCGCTGGCCAGCAGCTCGAAGCGCTGGCGCAGCTGCTGCTTGTAGAAGGTTTGCGTGGCTAACGCCAGGACGGCCGTCAACAGGCCGCCCACGACCAGGGCGACCAGGGCCACCGCCCAGGCGGACACCGCCTCTGTGCACAGGCCAAGCAACCGCGCACGCACGCCACCCTTTGACATACACCCATCTCGTCACGTCAGCGTCCTGCGGATTATCTTGCCCTGCCCTCAGTTATAGCTATTGGCCATTAGCCGCGCAATGTACCTCGTCGCCTCAACGAAGCTGCAGACGCCAGGCGCGATGGATACGGTTATTGCGGGCGAAGTCCGGGTCCAGGGTCTGGGCCGTGATTTCCTCCACCGCGTAACGCGCCATCAGGTGCTCGTCCAGCTGGAACTTGCGGAAGTTGTTGGAGAAATACAGCACGCCACCCGGCGCCAGGCGGGCCATGGCCAGGTCCAGCAGCTGCACGTGGTCACGCTGCACGTCGAACACGCCTTCCATGCGCTTGGAGTTGGAGAAAGTCGGCGGGTCGATGAAGATCAGGTCGTAGCTGTCGCGGTTGCCCTCCAGCCAGGCCATCACATCGCCCTGCTCCAGGCGGTTGCGCTCGGAGAAGCCATTGAGCGCCAGGTTGCGCCGCGCCCAGTCCAGGTAGGTTTTCGACAGGTCGACGCTGGTGGTGCTGCGCGCGCCGCCCTTGGCCGCATGCGCGGTGGCCGTGGCGGTGTAGCAGAACAGGTTGAGGAAGCGCTTGCCGGCTGCTTCGCGCTGGATGCGCATGCGCATCGGGCGATGGTCGAGGAACAGGCCGGTGTCGAGGTAGTCGGTGAGGTTGACCAGCAGCTTGACGCCGCCCTCGTTCACTTCCTGGAAGCGGCCTTCGGTTGCCTGGCGCTCGTACTGGCGCGTGCCGCTCTGCCGCTCGCGACGCTTGAGCACCACACGCTGCGGCGAAATGCCCAGGGCCTGCGGGATGGCTGCCAGCGCGTCGAGCAGGCGTGCCTGGGCCTTGTCCGGGTCGACCGAACGTGGCGCGGCGTATTCCTGCACGTGCACCCAATCCTGGTACAGGTCGACCGCCAAGGCGTACTCGGGCATGTCGGCATCGTACAAGCGGTAGCAATCGACCTGCTCGCGGCGGGCCCACTTGCCCAGTTGCTTGAGGTTTTTCTGCAGGCGGTTGGCGAACATCTGCGCCCCTTCCGACAGGCGCGCCGGCTCGCTGGCCGGTGCTGCCTGCTGGCGGCTTTCCGCGCCTTCAGGCTGCGCCTCGCGGCGCTCGCCGGTAACGAACTGGTCGGGCTGCACCTTGAACAGCAGCAGCTTGCACGGCAAGGCGCCGTTCCAGAACGCGTACTGCTTGTGGCTGCGAATGCCCATGCGCTTGCCCAGCTGCGGCGCGCCAGTGAATACCGCCGCCTCCCAGCCCATGCAGGCCTGGCGCAGGCGCTCGCCGAGGTTCTGGTAGAGGTACAGCAGGCTGGCTTCGTCACCCAGGCGCTCGCCATAGGGCGGGTTGCTGATGACCAGGCCTTTCTGGTTCTGGTCCGGGCGCGGCTCGAAGGTGCTGACTTCGCCCTGGTAGATCTTCACCCAGTCGCCCAGGCCGGCACGCTCGACGTTGTTGCGGCCTGGCTGGATCAGCCGCGGGTCGGCCTCGTAGCCACGGATCCACAGTGGTGGCCTGGCCAGGCCGGCCTGTGCCCGCGCCTGCGCCTCGTCATGCACCTTGCGCCACAACGCCGGTACATGGCCGAGCCAGGCACTGAAGCCCCAGCGTTCACGCTTGAGGTTGGGCGCGATATCGGCGGCGATCATCGCCGCTTCGACCAGGAAGGTACCCACACCGCACATTGGGTCAGCCAGCGCGCCACCTTCGGCGGCAATGCGCGGCCAGCCGGCGCGGATCAGCACCGCCGCCGCCAGGTTTTCCTTCAGCGGCGCGGCACCTTGCTGCAGGCGGTAGCCACGCTGGTGCAGGCTGTGCCCGGAAAGGTCGAGGGAGAGAATGGCTTCGCCACGGTCCAGGCGCAGGTGCACGCGCACATCAGGGTCGATCTTTTCCACCGACGGGCGCAGGCCTTCGCGGTTGCGCAGCTTGTCGACGATCGCGTCCTTGACCTTCAGCGCACCGAAGTGAGTGTTGTCGATGCCCGAGCCATGGCCGCTGAACTCCACCGCCAGGGTGCCGTCGGCTGCCAGGTGATCGGCCCAGTCGACCGCGTGCACGCCGTCGTAGAGGTCGTCGGCGTTCTTCATGGAGAAGCGCTTGAGTACCAGCAGCACCCGGTTGGCCAGGCGTGACCACAGGCACAGGCGGTAGGCGGTTTCCATGTCGGCGGCGCCGCGAATGGCCGAGGTGTGCTCGCGCACGTCATCCAGGCCGAGGCCCCGTGCCTCTTCGGCAAGCAGGCCTTCCAGGCCTTTGGGGCAGGTGAGGTAAAGTTCGAAACGGTCCGACATGAGTAATCCAGCGCCTTGGGCTATTTGACTGACGGGGCGACGCATCGCCCCGCGATGTTTGCCCGCACACCTTTCCAGCAGGCGTGCGGGTGGCCTTTCCCGGCACGCGCGCGTGCGGTGAAAGGCCGGGCCGCCTGACCGATCTGTGCTTGGCCCAGTGGCAAAGACAGCTTAGATCATCAGGCAGTACGAAAAATTCTGGCGATACCGGGGCCGATGTGACCCTTCGTCGCATTTCAAATTATTTCTGTCATCCGCGAGCAACGCTGGCGAAATGGCGTCAATCATCGGCAAACCCTGAACATAGCGGGCTCAACGCTAAACAAGGTTGAGTCGCATTTATTTACTTATCCCCTCACCCTTGGAAAGGTTACGTGCTTATGACAAATCGATCATTCACACGGTGACTCGCATTCGATAGAACTGGTCTCAGGCCACTTCGCAACGAGGTGGCACTTTCAGCTCGCCACGCCGGCAGCGAGCGCACACCGGCAGAAAGACTCTGCCCGGCCTCGGAGAGGCCGACGGGACATTACAGTCAACAAGTGAGGGCAACACCCTATGAGAAGACTTAAGCGTGATCCGTTGGAAAGAGCATATTCACGTGGCTACCAATACGGGGTCACCGGCAAATCCCGCGAACTTTGCCCCTTCAATCTTCCTTCTGTTCGCCAAGCCTGGATCAACGGCTGGCGTGAAGGTCGCGGTGATAACTGGGACGGAATGACTGGCACCGCTGGCATCCATAGACTCAACGAAAATCACGCCGTTGGCTGAACGAGGACACTGAATTCGATTTACCATGCACGCCCTATCCGGGCGGCGGGCGAAGGCCCAGGGGCCCCTTGATGGGGCCCTTTTTTATGACTTCGAATCCATATCCGCGCTGGCTTCTTCGCGGGCATGCCCGCGAATGGGCCGGCCAGGTCACCGCGGCATCGCAGCGATAGCGTCCACCGCCTCGCGAATCAACGCTGGCCCTCTGTAAATGAAGCCCGAATAAATCTGCACCAGGCTCGCCCCGGCAGCGATCTTCTCGGCGGCATGGCGGCCTTCGGTAATGCCGCCAGCGGCAATGATCGGCAGCTTGCCGCCCAGCTCGCCCGCCAGCACCTTGACGATATGGGTGCTCTTCTCCAGCACCGGCGCGCCCGACAGGCCACCCGCCTCGCCACCGTACGGCAACCCTTCTACACCTTCACGGCCCAGTGTGGTGTTGGTGGCGATCACCGCATCCATGCCCGACTCCATCAGCGCGGCGGCCACCAGGGCGGTTTCTTCGTCGCTCATGTCCGGGGCAATCTTGATTGCCAAAGGTACGCGCTTGCCATGCGTGCCGGCCAATTGCTCGCGGCGCTCGGCCAGGGCATCAAGCAGCTGCTTGAGCGAATCGCCGAACTGCAGGCTGCGCAGGCCCGGGGTGTTTGGCGAACTGACGTTGACCGTGATGTAACTGGCGTCGGTGTACACCTTGTCCAGGCAGATCAGGTAGTCATCGACGGCACGCTCCACCGGGGTGTCGAAATTCTTGCCGATGTTGATGCCCAGCACGCCGTTGTAACGCGCAGCCCGCACCCGGCCGAGCAGGTGATCAACGCCCAGGTTGTTGAAACCCATGCGGTTGATGATGGCAGTTGCCTCCGGCAGGCGGAACAGCCGCGGCTTGGGGTTGCCCGGCTGCGGGCGCGGGGTGACGGTACCGATTTCGACGAAGCCGAAGCCCAGCTGGGCGAAACCGTCGATGGCCGCGCCGTTCTTGTCCAGGCCGGCCGCCAGGCCCACCGGGTTGGCGAAGTTCAAGCCCATGACCGTAACCGGCAAAGCCGCCGGCTGCTTGCACAGCATGCCGTTGAGGCCAAGACGGCCACCGGCGCCGATCAGGTCCAGGGACAGGTCGTGGGAGGTTTCCGGGGAAAGCTTGAACAGCAGCTGGCGGGCCAGGGTATACATGGGCGGGCAAGGCTCGGGGTGAATGAGGGGGCGATTATAGCCAGCGCGAGGCCGGCATGACAGCAAATCGTGGGGCTGCTGCGCAGCCCATCGCCGGCAAGCCAGCTCCCACAGGTACAACACAAGGGCTGAAACCTGTGCTGTACCTGTGGGAGCTGGCTTGCCGGCGATGAGGCCAATGCAGGCGGCACAAGGCAGTTGCTCCACAGGGATGCTCCCACAGGTACAACACAAGGGCTGAAACCTGTGCTGTATCTGTGGGAGCTGGCTTGCCGGCGATGAGGCCAATGCAGGCGGCACAAGGCAGTTGCTCCACAGGGATGCTCCCACAGGTACAACACAAGGGCTGAAACCTGTGCTGTATCTGTGGGAGCTGGCTTGCCGGCGATGAGGCCAATGCAGGCGGCACAAGGCAGTTGCTCCACAGGGATGCTCCCACAGGTACAACACAAGGGCTGAAACCTGTGCTGTATCTGTGGGAGCTGGCTTGCCGGCGATGAGGCCAATGCAGGCGGCACAAGGCAGTTGCTCCACAGGGATGCTCCCACAGGTACAACACAAGGGCTGAAACCTGTGCTGTATCTGTGGGAGCTGGCTTGCCGGCGATGAGGCCAATGCAGGCGGCACAAGGCAGTTGCTCCACAGAGATGCTCCCACAGGGGCAACACAAGGGCTGAAAACTGTGCTGTATCTGTGGGGGCTGGCTTGCCGGCGATGAGGCCAATGCAGGCGGCACAAGGCAGTTGCTCCACAGGGATGCTGCCAGATGGCACATCGGTTGCACCGGAAAAGCCCACAGCCTTATCAGTACGGGCGAGGAACCTTGTGAACACTGTACCCCGAGCAACGCCCCTGGCCTGGGTCAACGGCAGCGACGCGCCGGAAAAGCCCAGCCTGAACATCGGCTACATGGCCCTGACCGACTGCGCCCCGGTGGTAGTCGCCGCCACCCAGGGCTTTGCCCAGCAGCACGGCCTTACCCTCAACCTCAAGCGCCAGGGCTCCTGGGCCGGGCTGCGCGACAAACTGGTCAGCGGCGAGCTGGATGCCGCGCATTGCCTGTATGGCCTGGTGTACGCCGTGCACCTGGGCATCGGCGGTGTACCGGCCAGCGCCATGGCCGTGCTCATGGGGCTGAACCAGAACGCCCAGGCCATAAACCTGTCTCCGGCCCTGCAGCGCAAAGGCGTGACCAACCCTGAAGCATTGGCGCGCCTGGTGCACCTGCATGGCGCACGCCTCACCTTCGCCCAGACCTTCCCCACCGGCACCCACGCCATGTGGCTGTATTACTGGCTGGCCAGCCAGGGCATCCACCCATTGCGCGACGTCGACAGCGTGGTTGTGCCACCAGCGCAGATGGCCGCGCATATCCAGGCCGGGCGCATCGACGGCTTCTGCGTGGGCGAACCCTGGGCTGCCGATGCCGTAGCCACGGGCCAGGGCTTCACCCTGGCCACCAGCCAGTCGATCTGGCCGGACCACCCGGAAAAGGTCCTGGCCTGCGCCCGCGCCTTTGCCGAGCAATACCCCAACAGCGCCCGCGCGCTGATCAAGGCGGTCCTCGCCGCCAGCCGCTTCATCGAGCAAAGCCCGGAGAACCGCCGCAGCACTGCGCAACTGCTCAGCGGCAGCGCCTACCTGGCCACCCCGCTGGCAAGTATCGAACCACGCCTGCTCGGCAGCTACCACGATGGCCTGGGCAACCACTGGCAAGACCCGCACGCCCTGCGCCTGCACGATCATGGCCGGGCCAACCTGCCGTACCTGTCCGACGGCATGTGGTTCATGACCCAGTTCCGCCGCTGGGGCCTGCTGCGCGACGACCCCGACTACCTCGGCGTGGCCCGCCAGGTCCAGCAGCTGGCACTGTATGGCGAGGCGGCACAAAGCCTCGGCGTGGCCTGCCCCGAGCAGCCGATGCGCAGCAGCCTGCTGATCGATGGCAGCCGCTGGGACGGTAGTGACCCCTACGGTTATGCCCGCAGTTTCAGCCTGCATGCACTGGGCGACCTGCCCGATGCCCGTGTCGGCGCGTGAGGGGGACCATTCATGTTGCGCATCCTGCTGATCGACGACACCCAGAGCAAACTCGGCCGCCTCAAGGCAGCCTTGAGCGAGGCCGGCTTCGAGGTCATCGAAGCCCCAGACCTGACCATCGACCTGCCCGCCTGCGTCGAAACGGTGCGCCCGGACGTGGTGCTGATCGACACCGACTCACCGGACCGCGATGTGATGGAACAGGTGGTCCTGGTCAGCCGTGACCAGCCGCGGCCGATCGTGCTGTTCAC
The DNA here is from genome assembly GCF_032971465.1 of Pseudomonas sp. LSJ-87. Classification (NCBI taxonomy): domain Bacteria; kingdom Pseudomonadati; phylum Pseudomonadota; class Gammaproteobacteria; order Pseudomonadales; family Pseudomonadaceae; genus Pseudomonas; species Pseudomonas sp. LSJ-87. Next base: position 29,067 of record NZ_JAWJYQ010000015.1, read on the forward strand.
CGACGAGCACGACCCCGGGGTGATGCGCCAGGCGATCCAGGCAGGGGTCAGCGCCTACATCGTCGAAGGCATCCATGCCGCGCGGCTGCAACCGATCCTGGACGTGGCCATGGCCCGCTTCGAAAGCGACCAGGCGCTGAAGGCGCAGCTGCTTGCGCGCGACCAGCAACTGGCCGAGCGCAAGCGCATCGAGCAGGCCAAGGGTTTGCTGATGAAGATGAAGGACTGCAACGAAGAACAGGCCTACACCCTGATGCGCCGCCAGGCCATGAGCCGGCAGCAGAAGCTGATTCAGGTGGCCGAGCAGATCATTGCCATGCACGAGATGCTGGGCTGACGCTTCGTTCAAAACCTCACGCGATCCATGTGGGAGCGGCCTTGTGTCGCGAAAGGGGCGCGTAGCGGCCCCCGAATTTCCAGCTTCGCCGCAGATATTGCCGGGGCTGCTGCGCAGCCCTTTCGCGACACAAGGCCGCTCCCACATAACCCGAGTCAACCCACGGTCCGAGTTGGCCCATCTCTTGCTGAACAAATATCACCGGTAGCCAACGGCGGTTGCCCACTTGATCCCGACAAAGACGTCGCTCTCCCCTCCACCCACGTGGAGCGGGTAGCGGCGTCTTTTTCGTTCCGTTGCATTGCCGAGTGAGGTGTTCGATGAGTACCAGCTTCTGGAAATCCGGGCATGTGCCCACGCTGTTCGCCGCGTTCCTGTACTTCGACCTCAGCTTCATGGTCTGGTACCTGCTTGGCCCACTGGCGGTGCAGATTGCCGCCGATCTGCAGCTGAGTGCACAACAACGGGGCCTGATGGTGGCCACGCCGATCCTGGCCGGGGCGATCCTGCGCTTTGCCATGGGCGTGCTGGTAGACCGCCTGTCGCCAAAGACCGCAGGGCTGATCGGCCAGGTGGTGGTCATCGTCGCCCTCGCCGCTGCCTGGCACCTGGGCGTGCACAGCTATGAACAAGCACTGCTGCTGGGCGTGTTCCTCGGCTTTGCCGGTGCCTCGTTCGCCGTGTCACTGCCGCTGGCCTCGCAATGGTACCCGCCACAGCACCAAGGCAAAGCCATGGGCATTGCCGGTGCCGGCAACTCCGGCACAGTGTTCGCCGCCCTGCTGGCCCCGGCGCTGGCTGCGGGCTTTGGCTGGAACAATGTGTTCGGCTTCGCGCTGGTCCCGCTGTCGCTGGCGCTGTTGGTGTTCGCCCTGCTGGCACGCAATGCTCCGCAGCGGCCCAAGCCAAAAGCCATGGCCGACTACCTCAAGGCCCTGGGCGACCGTGACAGCTGGTGGTTCATGTTCTTCTACAGCGTCACCTTCGGCGGCTTCATTGGCCTGGCCAGCGCCCTGCCCGGCTACTTCAGCGACCAGTATGGCCTGAGCCCGGTCACCGCCGGCTACTACACCGCTGCCTGCGTGTTCGCCGGCAGCCTGATGCGCCCGCTCGGCGGCGCCCTGGCCGACCGCTTCGGCGGCATCCGCACCCTGCTGGGCATGTACAGCGTGGCGGCCATCTGCATCGCTGCAGTCGGCTTCAACCTGCCTAGCGCCGCCGCCGCACTGGCCCTGTTCGTCAGCGCCATGCTCGGCCTGGGGGCCGGCAATGGCGCGGTGTTCCAGCTGGTACCGCAACGCTTCCGTCAGGAGATCGGCGTGATGACCGGGCTGATCGGCATGGCCGGCGGCATCGGAGGCTTCCTGCTGGCCGCAGGGCTTGGCACCATCAAGCAGCACACCGGTGACTACCAGCTGGGGCTGTGGCTGTTCGCCAGCCTGGGCTTGCTGGCCTGGTTCGGCCTGCACGGCGTGAAACAGCGCTGGCGCACCACCTGGGGCTCGGCTGCGGTTACCGCGGCGCGGGTCTGAGGCACAGCCATGAGCCTGCAACTGAACTTTGCCCAGGCCAGCGCCACCGGGCCGCGCGAGGAAAACCAGGACGCCCTGCGCCTGGTTACCCCGGCGCCGGAGCTGGCCGCCAGCAAAGGCTACCTGTTCGCCCTCGCCGACGGCGTCAGCCAATGTGCCGATGGCGGCCTGGCAGCCCGTGCCAGCCTGCAGGCGCTGGCCCTGGACTACTACGCCACCCCCGCGACCTGGAGCGTGGCCCAGGCCCTCGACCGCCTGCTGCTGGCACAGAACCGCTGGCTGCGTGCCCAAGGCAGTGGCCAGCCACTGCTGACCACCCTCAGCGCGCTGGTGCTGCGTGGCCGGCGCTTTACCCTGGCCCACGTGGGTGACTGCCGCGTGTACCGCTGGCACGCTGGGCGCCTGCAATGCCTGAGCGAAGACCATGTATGGGACCAGCCAGGCATGCAGCATGTGCTGAAACGCGCGCTGGGCCTGGACCAGCACCTGCTGGTGGATTATCTGGAAGGTGAGCTGCAGCCGGGCGAGAGCTTCCTGCTGTTGAGCGATGGCGTATGGGCCAGCCTGGGCGACCAGCACATCCAGGCGGTGCTGCGCGAGCAACCCGACCTGCAACTGGCCGTCGACACCCTGGTCGCCAGCGCGCACCTGAACGGCAGCCAGGACAACGCCAGTGCCTTGCTGGTGCAGGTCGAGCAACTGGGCACGGCCAACCTGGGCGACACCTTGGCGCAACTGCAGCAATGGCCAGTGCCCGGCCCGCTGCGTGAAGGCCAGGTAATCGATGGCTGGCAAGCCGAAAAGCTGCTTTCGCAAAGCCGCCAGTCGCTGCTGTACCGGGTGCGCGATGCCCAGGGCCAAGCCTGGCTGCTGAAGACCCTGCCCGCCGCACGCGAGCAGGAGCCCGGCGCGGCGCAAGGGCTGTTGCTGGAAGAATGGTTCCTGCGCCGGGTCGCTGGCCGGCACTTCCCCGAACTGCACACCGCCAGCCAGCGCCAGCACCTGTACTACGTGATGCGCGAATACCCCGGCCAGAGCCTGGCAGCGCTGCTGGCCGAGCACGGCCCGCTACCCATGCCGCAGTGGCTGGAGCTGGCCCGGCAGCTGCTGCAAGCGGTCGGCGTACTGCACCGGCGCAACCTGCTGCACCGCGACATCAAGCCAGAGAACCTGCACCTGGGCAGCGATGGCCAGCTGCGCCTGCTGGACTTCGGCCTGGCCTACTGCCCGGGGCTGTCCGAAGACCCGCTGCACGAGTTGCCGGGCACGCCGTCATACATTGCCCCGGAAGCGTTCGACGGCCAGCCGCCCAGCCCACGCCAGGACCTGTATGCCGTGGGCGTGACGCTGTATCACCTGCTGACCGGGCATTACCCCTACGGCGAAGTGGAGGCTTTCCAGCGCCCGCGCTTCGGCCAACCGGTCAACGCCGCGCGCTACCGCCCCGACCTGCCGGAATGGCTGCAGCACAACCTGCAGCAGGCACTGGCAGCGGACCCGGCGCAGCGCTTCGAAACCGCCGAACACTGGTTGCTGCTGCTCGAACGTGGCGACCGCCAGGAACTGCCCAGCCGGCCACGGCCGTTGCTGGAGCGCGAACCGTTGAAGGTCTGGCGCACCCTGGCCCTGCTGTCCTTGCTGTTCAACCTGATATTGCTGCTCACCCTGCTCAAGGGCTGAACGCACCTTGCCGATGAGGAAACCCTGATGAATGCGAAAGTCTGGCTGGTTGGTGCTGGCCCTGGTGACCCCGAACTGCTCACCCTCAAGGCTGTACGCGCATTGCAGCAAGCCGCTGTGGTGATGATCGACGACCTGGTCAACCCGGCGGTGCTGGAGCATTGCCCACAGGCCCGGGTGATTGCCGTGGGCAAGCGCGGCGGCTGCCGCTCCACGCCGCAGGCATTCATCCAGCGCCTGATGCTGCGCCATGCGCGCCAAGGGCGCTGCGTGGTCCGGCTCAAGGGCGGCGACCCGTGCATCTTCGGCCGTGGTGGTGAAGAGGCGCTGTGGCTGCAGGGGCATGGCATCGAGGTGGAAGTGGTCAACGGCATCACCGCCGGCCTGGCTGGCGCCACGCAATGCGGGATTTCCCTGACCTCACGGGGTGTGAGCCGGGGCGTGACGCTGGTCACGGCACATACCCAGGACGACAGCGAACTGAACTGGGCGGCCTTGGCCCAGGGCGGGACGACGCTGGTGGTGTACATGGGCGTGGCCAGGCTGGAGCAGGTGCGCCAAGGGTTGCTGGACGGGGGCATGGCACCGGCGACGCCGGTGGCGATGATCGAGAATGCCTCGTTGCCGCAGCAGCGGGAGTGCAGGAGCGATGTGCGGGGGATGGCCGAGGATGCGCGGGGGTTTGGCTTGCGTAGCCCGGCGATTTTGGTGATTGGGGAGGTGGTTGGGAAACAGGTGGTTCAGGAATTGGTGGCAATTGCTGGATGATGCGCTGCCTGCGCCGGCCCTTTCGCGGGTAAACCCGCTCCCACAGGGATTGTGCATGACCTGAAGGGTGCGGCGAACCTGTGGGAGCGGGTTTACCCGCGAAAGGGCCAGCACACACCACACAAATCCCAGGCAAAGAAAAACCCGGCCGAGGCCGGGTTTTTCATGAAGCTTCAAACCAATTACTTGGCCTGGGCTTCTACCTGAGCTTCAACGCGACGGTTGACAGCACGGCCTTCTTCGGTGGCGTTGTCGGCAACCGGACGGGTTTCGCCGTAGCCAACCGAGTCAACACGGCTGGATTCCACGCCGTACTGCTGGGTCAGGACCTGCTTGACAGCGTTGGCACGACGCTCGGACAGCTTCTGGTTGTAAGCGTCTGGGCCGACGGAGTCAGTGTGACCTTCCACGGTGGTGGTGGTCTGTGGGTACTGCTTCATGAAGTCAGCCAGGTTCTTGATGTCGCCGTAGCTGTTTGGCTTGACGACCGACTTGTCGAAGTCGAACTTGACGTCCAGCTCAACGCGAACGACTTCGGCAACAGCCGGGCAGCCATCAGCGTCAACGGTAACGTTGGCTGGGGTGTCTGGGCACTTGTCGACGTTGTCGCAAACGCCGTCGTTGTCGGAGTCGGAGCACACTTCGGCAACTGGAGCCGGAGCGACTTCAGCTTGCTTCGGGCTACCGCCGAAGTTCAGACCAACACCAACGGTCGGGCCCCACTCGGTGTTGCCGTTGTCGATGTTGTACATGGCTTCTACGCCAGCACGGGCGAAGAACATGTCGGTGATGTACCACTTGGCGCCAGCGCCAACGTTGGCGAAGGTGGAGTGGTCGCGGCCGCTACGAGTGGCCTGGCCCAGGCTCTCGTGAGCGAAACCGGCGGAAACGTACGGACGCAGAGCGTCGCCCACGGTACCGAAGTGGTAGGTAGCGTCGAGCTTGGCCTTGGAACCTTTGATGTCTTTATTGAAGACTTCACCACGAGCGTTGTGGGTCTCGTTGTAGCCGAGGTCCAGGGAAACGTCGTCGGTCAGGAAGTAGCCCAGGCGAACACCAGGATTGGTGCCGTCGTTCTTGAAGTTACGTTCGCTGTCGTAGTACTGCTTGGTAACGTTGCCTTCGATTTCCACAGCGCCTTGGCCTTGAGCCAGAACGCCGAACGAAGTAGCAGCGACGAGCGAGCCAATGGCCAAGCCCAAGGTGTTTTTCAATTTCATCCGTTAAATCCCCATCTGGTGATAGTTAAGCAGTCCCACCACAAACAAGGGGGACAACTCGACGGCAAGTCTAGCAGAACTCGCCGGTTCGTTAGAGATATTTGCACGCCACTAAGTTTCATCGAGGCCGGCAAATTTCTCCCGAAGCTTGTCTAGCGCGCGCTTGTAGCGCATTTTTGTCGCGCTCAGGCCCATGTGCATGATGTCGGCAATTTCCTGAAATTCCAGCTCTGCGACAAAACGCAGCACCAGGATTTCCCGGTCAATCGGGTTCACATGCACCAGCCACTTGTCCAGCCCGCCTTTTTCTTCCGGCTTCGGAGCCTTGTCTTCGGACGCCTCTTCAACAGGGTCCAGACTCAAGGCATCCATCAACCGACGTTTACGGCGCTCCTTGCGGTACTGGGTAATGCATTCGTTGTAGGTGATGCTGTAGAGCCAGGTCTTGAACTTGGACTTACCCTCGAAGTTCTTCAGCCCGTACAGCACTTTCAACATGACTTCCTGACAGACATCGTCCGCGTCACGGTCGTTCCCCAGATAACGCGCACAGACGTTGAACAGGGTCCGTTGGTAGCGCCGCATGAGCTCTTCATAGGCGCGGGTAACGTGGTACAGCTCCTCATGCGAACGCGCCACCAACTCTTCGTCGGTGAGCTCGCGGGGGTCATAACGCATGGGCGGCGAATGAACTTTATTCAAAACGGATCTGGCCGACAGTCAGGTCAATGTCGCCGCGCGACCCCGTGGGTCGATTTTCGCGGCGGCATACATTAACAGCTTTGTGCGGTTAGCGGCTATTGACTCGCTGTTCAAGCAGCTCACGATTGGACAGCGACACCAGTTCGCCATCATCGGTCAGCAGCGTCGTCTTGACCGTACCGATTTCCTCGATGTGCCCTTCGACCTCTCCAATTCGCACCTGCTGGCCCACCTGGTACAGCTCGCGCACGTAGATGCCGGCAAGGATTTGCCCGGCGATTTCGCGGCTACCGAGGCCCATTGCCAATGCAACGGCCAGACCAACGGTAATCAGCCCGATCACGATCACATGGTTCAGCAGGTCGGTTTTCACCTCCAGCTGGCTGATGGCCACCGAGATGCTGATGATGATCACCAGGCCTTGGGTGATACGGCCCAGGCCTGCCGAGTATTCCAGGCCGATGCCTTCGGCAGCGCCGCGTACCAGGCCGTTGGCCACCTGGGCCAGCAGCACGCCAGCCAGCAGCACCAGGGCTGCGCCGAACACCTTCGGCAGGTACAGGGCAAGCATGTCGAGGGTTGCCGACACCCGCTCCAGGCCCAGCGACTCGGCGGCCGAGACCAGGAAGATGAGCAGCACGAACCAGTAGACGATCTTGCCGATCAGGGTGGAGATGGGTACCTGGATGCCGACCCGGCCGAGCATCTTGGTCAGGCCGGTGCCGGCCATCAGGCGGTCCAGGCCGAACTTGGCCAGCAGTTTGGACAGCAGCGTGTCGAGCAGCTTGGCCACCACGAAACCGAGCAGCACCACGACCAGCGCGCCGAACAGGTTGGGGATGAAGTTCGCTACCTTGGTCCAAAGGGCAGTCATGGCGGTGACCAGGCTCTGGGTCCAGAGATCGAGTTCCATATTCAATCGGCCTTATCTGCTTTGCTGCCGTTGGCAGCGTTGCGGGAAGAGTGTCGACGCACCGGCGCAACATGCGCCGCGCCATTGTTCACGGCGATCAGCAGCGCCTGGCTCCAGCGGCCAAGCAGGCTGAACAGATCGCCCGCGCCAACCTGGCGGTTGGCGGTTTTCAGCACGCGACCCAGGCAAGCGGCGTCGTCCCGGTCGTCCCGGTCATTGCCGGAGGGTGACGCCTTGAGCAGGTCGCGCAGGGATTCTTCAAACGGATCGTGCATGGGCACCTCGCGCAGTGTCAGTCAGAGACGAGATGGCCGGTCGATGGGTCACACATCGCATTAGGACGAGTGTTTCAAAATGAATGGCGCTTGCCTGCACTGGCCCTATCGCCGGCAAGCCAGCTCCCACAGGGGTACCACAAGCCTTGAAACCTGTGGTGCACCTGTGGGAGCTGGCTTGCCGGCGATAGGGCCGGTGCAGGTCAATGAGCATCTATACCCACCGCAACCGCCGGAACAGCCACCACTGCCCCACCGCCAGCCCCAGCACGACGATGCAGGCAAACAGGAAGCCATAGGGGTTTTCCGCCCCCGGGATGCCGCCGACATTGATGCCCAGCAGCCCGGTGATGAAGCTCATGGGCAGGAAGATGCAGGTGATGATGCCGAAGCGGTACATGGTGCGGTTCATGCGCTCGCTGCGCCGACGATCCTGGCTTTCCAGCACCAGGGCGGCCCGCTCGCGGGTCAGTTCCAGCTCTTCGAGGTAGCGGATCAGGCTGTTGTTCAACTCGTTCCAGTAATCGGCGTCGGCATCAGCGAACCAGCTCCATTTGCTGCGCGACAGCTGGGCGTAGATCTCCCGCTGCGGCGCCAGGAAACGCCGCAGACCGGCGGCACGCCGGCGGATCTGCTGCAGGCAGCCATTCTCTGGGGTGTACCGCTCGTCGGATTCGACCTTTTCTTCTTCCAGGTCGACCAGTTCGGACAGGTCGCTGACCAGGCCCTGGACCTTTTCGGTCAGCAGTTCGCCCATCAGCAGCAACAGCTCGGAAGCCGATTTCGGGCCCCTGCCCTCTTCGAGCTGCTGAAGAATCTCGTCACTGGCGCGCAACGGCCGCAGGCGCAGCGAGATGACCCGCTGCGCCTCGGCGAAGATGCGCACCGAGACCATGTCTTCAGGCTCTGCACCCGGGTTGAGGTTGACCCCACGCAGGAACAGCAACAACTGTTCATCGGCCAGGGGCAGCAGGCGCGGCCGGGTGTTTTCTTCCAGCAGCAGCTCGCAGGCGAACGCGCTCAGGCCGCTGTCGTGCAGCAGCCAGGTGCGGGTTTGCGGATGGCTGCGGTCCCAGTGCAGCCAAAGGCTCTGCTCGGGTTGCAGCTGCAGGTCGTCCAGCTCGGTACGGGCAATCGAGCGCGCGCCGCCTTTGCCATCGAGCACCAGGGCGTGTACCAGCCCCCACTGCGCGTTGTCTTCCTCGAACATCAAAGCTCCATCAGCGCGGGCGGCGCATCACTCCGGCATTTTCAGCGGGCTTGGCGAGACCAGCACGCCATTGTTGTCGGCATACACGTACTCGCCCGGGCGGAAGGTCACCCCGGCGAAGGTCACTGCCACGTTGAGGTCGCCGATGCCGCGCTTGTCGGTCTTCATCGGGTGGCTGGCCAGGGCCTGCACGCCGACGTCGGTCTGGATCAGCACGTCGACGTCACGCACGCAGCCGTAGATCACCAGGCCTTCCCAGCCGTTCTTGGCAGCCTTCTCGGCGAGCATGTCGCCGAGCAGTGCACGGCGCAGCGAGCCACCACCATCGACGACCAGGACCTTGCCCTTGCCATCGAGCTCGACCTGCTCCTTGACCAGCGAGTTGTCTTCGAAGCACTTGATGGTGACGATCTGGCCGCCGAACGAATCGCGGCCGCCGAAATTGCTGAACATCGGTTCCAGCACCTGCACCAGGTCCGGGTAGGCATCACACAGGTCGGGCGTAACGTAATGCTGCATGGGAAGCTCCTGTCAGTCACAACGAAAGCGGGTATCGGCCAAGGCTACACCGTAGAGCCCATTGCAGTCATCCGGGACCAAGCAGTCAGTTGTGTTTTGCCTGTACCGGCCCTATCGCCGACAAGCCAGCTCCCACAGGACCCCGCTGGCTTCAGGCTAGTGATACTCCTGTGGGAGCTGGCTTGCCGGCGATAGGGACAGTCCAGACACAGCAGAATCAACTGGCGGGCACAGGCTCCGCCACCACCGTGGACTCATGCACCGGCACCAGCGGATCCCGCAGCCAACGCTCCACCAGCGGCCACACCTGCACCTGCGCGGCCTTGCTCACCAGCATGTCGACATGCCCGAAAGCCTCGAAGCCTTCCTCGAGCCCCAGCCGCAAAAACTGCTTGCGCTCACCGCCCAATTGCTCGAACAGCTTGCGGCAGGCCCACACCGGGTCCTGGAAGTCCCCCGCACCAGCCACCGCCAGCAGCGGCACATCCACCTCGGCCAGCCCCGCCCACCAGTCGCTCTGCCTGTCGCCAAAGCGCCCGAACAGGCCATGCCAGCGCATGCTCTCCAGGGCCAGGCCGATCGGCTCATCCTCCGGCCCACGCTTGAAACGCGGCCCGGAAATCTGCCCCCAGCGCTTGAGCAGCAGCTTCGCCCCCCAGGCCAGCGGCGGCACCTTCAACGGCCAGTACACGCGGCTGATCTGGGTACCGAACAGCGCCACGCTGGCCACCTGCTCGGCTGGCAGAAAGCCACCGCCCAGCGCTGCCGCCAGGGTCGTACCACCCAGGGAATGGCCGACCCAGTGCGGCGCCTGGCCCGATTGCTCGCGCACGAACGCGGCAATCAGCGGCAGGTCATCGCGGGCATAGGCGGCAACGCTGTTGTGCTTCCAGTCATGGTTACGCGGCGACAGGCCGTGGCCGCGCATTTCCGGGATCCACACATCGAAGCCGGCGCGGGCGAGATAGGCCCCCAGGCCAACCCCTTTGGGCGAGTACCAGAAGCGGCGGTTGGAGAAGCTGCCGTGCAGGAGAATGACCGGCACGCCCTGGGCCTGGCCCTGATCGGCCAGCCCCAGGCGGGTGACAGCCAGCTCGACGCTGGGGTCAGGGCCGTTGCCGGCCTTGATCCGGTACACGTCTTCGCTGAGGTCGCCGCGGCGTTCGGCACTGAGCAGGGCCACGGGGAATAGAGTGCTGCTGCTTTGCATAAGGTTGCTTGGTGCACAAAAAAGGGCGGGATCCATTGCTGGAGCTCGCCCTGGAAAAAACCAGGCGGGGGTACGCCAGACGTACCCCCGCGTTTTACTGCATCAGACCGCGCCCTGCCCTTCGGCCAGGTAGAACCAGGTTTCGAGTACCGAGTCCGGGTTCAGCGACACGCTGTCGATGCCCTGTTCCATCAGCCACTTGGCCAGGTCCGGGTGGTCCGACGGGCCCTGGCCGCAGATGCCGATGTACTTGCCAGCCTTGTTGCACGCGGCAATGGCGTTGGCCAGCAGCTTCTTCACCGCAGGGTTACGCTCGTCGAACAGGTGGGCGATGATGCCGGAGTCACGGTCCAGGCCCAGGGTCAGCTGGGTCAGGTCGTTGGAGCCGATCGAGAAGCCGTCGAAGTATTCCAGGAACTCTTCGGCGAGGATGGCGTTGGACGGCAGTTCGCACATCATGATCACGCGCAGGCCGTTTTCGCCGCGGGCCAGGCCGTTTTCGGCAAGCAGGTCGACGACCTGGCTGGCTTCACCCAGGGTGCGTACGAACGGCACCATGATCTCGACGTTGGTCAGGCCCATCTCGTTGCGCACGCGCTTGAGCGCACGGCACTCGAGCTCGAAGCAGTCACGGAACGATTCGCTGATGTAGCGCGAAGCGCCACGGAAGCCCAGCATCGGGTTTTCTTCTTCCGGCTCGTACAGCTTGCCGCCGATCAGGTTGGCGTACTCGTTGGACTTGAAGTCCGACAGGCGCACGATGACCTTTTTCGGGTAGAAGGCCGCAGCCAGGGTGCTGATGCCCTCGACCAGCTTCTCGACGTAGAAGCCGACCGGGTCGTTGTAGCCGGCGATGCGCTTGTCGACGCTGTCCTTCAGGTCGGCTGGCAGGCCTGCGTAGTTCAGCAGTGCCTTGGGGTGCACGCCGATCATGCGGTTGATGATGAACTCCAGGCGCGCCAGGCCGACACCGGCGTTGGGCAACTGGGCGAAATCGAACGCACGGTCCGGGTTGCCGACGTTCATCATGATCTTGAACGGCAGGTCAGGCATGGCGTCGACCGAGTTCTGCTTGACGTCGAACCCCAGCTCGCCCTCGAAGATGAAGCCGGTATCGCCTTCGGCGCAGGATACGGTCACGCCCTGGCCATCTTTCAGCACCTGGGTGGCGTTGCCGCAGCCGACCACGGCAGGAATGCCCAGCTCACGGGCGATGATCGCCGCGTGGCAGGTACGCCCGCCACGGTTGGTGACGATGGCGCTGGCGCGCTTCATCACCGGTTCCCAGTCCGGGTCGGTCATGTCGGAGACCAGCACGTCGCCCGGCTGGACCTTGTCCATTTCCGATACGTCGTTGATCACGCGGACCTTGCCGGCGCCGATGCGCTGGCCAATGGCGCGGCCTTCGACCAGTACGGTGCCCTTCTCTTTGAGCAGGTAGCGTTCCATGACGTTGGCGCTGGAGCGGCTCTTCACCGTTTCGGGGCGCGCCTGGACGATGTACAGCTTGCCGTCGTCACCGTCCTTGGCCCATTCGATGTCCATCGGGCGCTGGTAGTGCTGCTCGATGATCATGGCCTGCTTGGCCAGCTCGCTGACCTCGGCATCGGTCAGGCAGAAGCGCGCGCGCTCGGCGCGGTCCACTTCGACGGTCTTGACCGAGCGGCCGGCCTTGGCTTCTTCGCCATAGACCATCTTGATTGCCTTGCTGCCCAGGTTGCGGCGCAGGATGGCCGGGCGGCCTGCCTGCAGGGTGTTCTTGTGCACGTAGAATTCGTCAGGGTTGACCGCACCCTGCACCACGGTTTCGCCCAGGCCGTAGGCGCCGGTGATGAACACCACGTCGCGGAAGCCCGACTCGGTGTCGAGGGTGAACATGACGCCGGCGGTGCCGGTTTCGGAGCGGACCATGCGCTGCACGCCGGCGGACAGGGCTACCAGCTTGTGGTCGAAGCCCTGGTGCACGCGGTAGGCGATGGCACGGTCGTTGAACAGCGAGGCGAACACTTCCTTGGCCGCGCGGATCACGTTGTCGACGCCGCGGATGTTGAGGAAGGTTTCCTGCTGGCCGGCGAACGAGGCGTCCGGCAGGTCTTCGGCGGTGGCCGAGGAACGCACGGCAACTGCCATGTTGTCGTTGCCGGCAGCCATTTCGGCGAAGGCCGTACGGATTTCCGAATCCAGGCGGGCCGGGAAGTCGGCTTCCATGACCCACTGGCGAATCTGCGCGCCGGTCTTGGTCAGGGCGTTGATGTCATCCACGTCGAGTGCGTCGAGCGCGGCGTGGATACGGTCGTTGAGACCACTCTGTTCGAGAAAATCGCGGTACGCCTGCGCCGTAGTGGCAAAGCCGCCCGGCACCGATACACCAGCACCTGCGAGGTTGCTGATCATCTCGCCCAGGGATGCGTTCTTGCCCCCCACATGCTCCACATCATGGACGCCGAGCTTATCGAGGGAAACTACGTACTCTACCAAGGTGATCTCTCCACTAACTGTATTGGAAAAGCTCAAGGGCGCCCGCCTGCCTTCGTTGACTTGGCCGGACGCTTGTGGCCTGTACCTGGAAAATAAGTGAGAATGCCGACAGCCGCATTCGGCAAACCGAACTTATCATATCCAAGAAACGTCATCAGCTTAAGGCCCAGATCGCAAATGAAACGAACCGCGTTCTTCATCTCCGACGGCACCGGCATTACCGCCGAAACCCTGGGCCAGAGTCTGCTCGCTCAATTCGAGAGCATTCCGTTCAATAAATTCACCCGTCCCTACATCGATTCGCCGGAAAAGGCGCGGACCATGGTCCAGCAGATCAACGCCGCGGCCGAGCGTGATGGTGTACGCCCGATCATCTTCGACACCATCGTCAATCAGGACATCCGTGAGATCCTGGCTACCTCGAATGGCTTCATGATCGACATCTTTTCTTCGTTTTTGTCCCCGCTTGAACAAGAATTGACTGCCCATTCGTCGTATTCCGTCGGCAAGTCGCACTCGATCGGCGGCAATTCCAACTACATGGAACGCATCGAGGCGGTGAATTTCGCCCTGGACAACGACGATGGCGCACGCACCCACTACTACGACAAGGCCGACCTGATCCTGGTAGGCGTATCGCGCTGCGGCAAGACCCCCACCTGCCTGTACATGGCCATGCAATTCGGCATCCGCGCCGCCAACTACCCGCTGACCGAGGACGACATGGAGCGCCTGCAGCTGCCGGCGGTGCTGAAAAAGCACCACAACAAGCTGTTCGGCCTGACCATCGACCCCGACCGCCTCACCGCCATCCGCCACGAGCGCAAGCCCAACAGCCGCTATTCCAGCTTTGCCCAGTGCGAGTTCGAAGTGCGCGAGGTGGAAAACCTGTTCCGCCGGGAGAACATTCCCAACATCAATTCCACGCATTTTTCGGTGGAGGAGATTTCGGCGAAGATTCTCGTGGAGAAAGGGGTGGAGCGCAGGTACAAGTAAGCCTGTACCGGCCTCTTCGCGGGTAAACCCGCTCCCACAGGGACCTCACTACACTCAAGTCTTGTGACATCCCTGTGGGAGGAGATTTCGGCGAAGATTCTGGTGGAGAAAGGGGTGGAGCGCAGGTTCAAGTAAGCTTGTACCGGCCTCTTCGCGGGCACGCCCGCTCCCACAGGGACCTCACTGCACTCAAGTCTTGTGATATCCCTGTGGGAGCGGGTTCACCCGCGAAAGGGCCAGCACAGGAATAAAAAAGCCCCGGCATCACTGCCGGGGCTTTTCATTTCAGCTCATGGCTCAGGACGGCACCACCGCCGCCTGCCCGCTCATGGCCAGGTCGACCAGCTCGCGGTTGGCCACCGCGTACATCGCATAGTCGGTACCGGTGGCATTGCGCAGGTCATCCAGCATGGCGCGCCAGCGCTCCACCATCACCCGGTGCTGCTCGGCCCACAGCGCCACGCGGGCGTCCATGTCTTCCGGTGCATCGGCCATCTGCAGTACCGAGATGGTGATCGCCCGCTGCTGCAGGTCGATGTCGTCGCGGAACGCCTCACGGGCCAGCGCCTGCCAGTTGTTCTCCACCGGCAGGTTGCTGATTTCCTGCAGGTACCAGGTCAGGTCCAGTGCGCTGCCCACGGCGAAGAACGCCTTGGCCACCTGCGCCGGGTCATGGCCGGTAACATCCGAGGCCTCGATGATCGGCAACAGGGTGTACAGGTGGGTAGTGCCAGCCACCATGCGCGCCAGCAACTCCGGCACACCAGCCTCGACGAAGCCCTGGTAGCGCACCATCCAGCGCTCGCGGGTCGGGCCTTCGAGCAACTCGTCGAGCTTGAGCCCCAGTTGCGCGATCTTCGGCCCGAAGTGCGCGGTGTCGCGCCCGGCGTCCTGCTCGTTGCGGCGGCTGCGCAGGAACCAGCGGGTGGCACGGCGGCCCAGGCGCATCAGCTCGTCCATCAGGGTCAGCTGAATCTCCGCCGGCACCTGGTAGTCCAGTGCCTCGATCTGGCGGAACCAGTGCGGCAGATGGAAGATGTCGCGCACGATCACATAGGCCCCGGCCACGTTGGCCGGGCTCATGCCGGTCGACTCCTTCAGGCGCTGGACGAAGGTGATGCCCATGTTGTTGACCAGGTCGTTGGCGATCTGGGTGCTGACGATTTCGCGCTTCAGGCGGTGGCGGCGCATGGATTCGGCGAATTTGCTGACCAGCGACGGCGGGAAGGCGGTTTCCATGTCGCGGGTCAGGTAGTCGTCGTCCGGCACCAGCGACTTGAGCAGCTGTTCCTTGAGGTCGATCTTGCTGTACGAGATCAGCACCGAAAGCTCGGCGCGGGTCAGGCCCTGGCCGGCGGCCAGGCGCTCGGCCAACTGCTCTTCGGACGGCAGGAACTCGATGGCGCGATCCAGCTTGCCTCGGGCCTCCAGGTCGGCCATCAGGCGTTTGTACTCGGCAATCCGCTCGCGGGCGCGGCGGGCCGCCAGCGACAACGCCTGGGTCTGCTTGTAGTTGTTGCCCAGCACCAGGCCGGCCACTTCGTCGGTCATGCTGCCCAGCAACTGGTTGCGCTGCTTCTCGGTCATGTCGCCACCCTGCACCACTTCGTTGAGCAGGATCTTGATGTTGACCTCGTGGTCGGAGCAGTCCACGCCGCCGGCGTTGTCGATGAAGTCGGTGTTGGTGGCGCCGCCATGCAGGCCGAACTCGACCCGGCCAAGCTGGGTCATGCCCAGGTTGCCGCCCTCGCCCACCACCTTGCAGCGCAGTTCGTTGCCATTGACCCGCAGCGCGTCGTTGGCCTTGTCACCGACGTCGGCGTGGCTCTCGGTGCTGGCCTTGACGTAGGTACCGATGCCACCGTTCCACAGCAGGTCTACCGGTGCCTTGAGCAGCGCATTGAGCAGCTCGGTCGGGGTCAGGCGGTCGGCTTCGATGGCGAAGCGCTCTTTCATCTGCGGGCTGATGGCGATGCTCTTGGCACTGCGCGGGAAGATCCCGCCGCCTTCGGACATGATGCTGGTGTCGTAGTCGCTCCAGGCCGAGCGCGGCAGGTCGAACAGGCGCTTGCGTTCGGCAAAGCTTGCGGCTGGCTCCGGGTTCGGGTCGATGAAGATGTGCAGGTGGTTGAACGCCGCCACCAGTTGCAGCTTGTCGGACATCAGCAGGCCGTTGCCGAACACGTCGCCGGCCATGTCGCCGACGCCAATGACGGTGATCGGGTCTTCCTGCACATTGATGCCGCGCTCGCGGAAGTGGCGCTGCACGCCCACCCAGGCGCCGCGCGCGGTAATACCCATCTTCTTGTGGTCGTAACCGGCCGAGCCGCCCGAGGCGAAGGCGTCGCCCAGCCAGAAGCCGTAGTCGATGGCGATGCCGTTGGCGATGTCCGAGAAGGTCGCGGTGCCCTTGTCGGCCGCCACCACCAGGTACGGGTCGTCATCGTCATGGCGCACCACGTTGGCCGGCGGTACCACGCCACCGTCCTTGAGGTTGTCGGTGATGTCGAGCAGGCCGGAAATGAAGATGCGGTAGCACGCCACGCCTTCGGCGGCGATCTCGTCACGGCTGCCGCCCAGCGGCAGGCGGCGCGGCAGGAAGCCGCCCTTGGCACCGACCGGCACGATGACCGAGTTCTTCACCTGCTGGGCTTTCACCAGGCCCAGCACCTCGGTGCGGAAGTCTTCCTCGCGGTCGGACCAGCGCAGGCCGCCGCGGGCGACGTTGCCAAAGCGCAGGTGCACGCCTTCGACCCGTGGCGAGTAGACGAAGATCTCGAACTTGGGCACTGGTTTAGGCAGTTCGGGGATCAGCTTGGGGTTGAACTTGAAGCTGAAGTACGACTTGTTGTGGCCGTTGGCGTCCGGCTGGTAGAAGTTGGTGCGCAGGGTGGCCTTGATCAGGTCCAGGTAGCGACGCAGGATGCGGTCTTCGTTGAGCACCTGCACGTCGTCCAGCGCGGTCAGGATGGCTTGCTCCAGGCGCAGTTGCTTGTCATCCAGGTCTTCCTGGGTGAGCTTGCGCGCCAGGTAGAAGCGGGTCTTGAACAACCGGGTCAGCTCGCGGGCGATGTCGGTGTGGTTGTTCAGGGTGCTGGCGATGTAGCCCAGGTCGAAGCCCAGGCGAATCTGCTTCAGGTAACGGGCGTAGGCGCGCAGCAGCGCCACGTCGCGCCATGGCAGGCCGGCGGTCAGCACCAGGCGGTTGAAGGCGTCGTTCTCGGCATCGCCGCGGACGATGTGGATGAAGGCATCCTGCAGGGTGTCGTTGAGCTGTTGGATGTCCAGGCTCAGGCCTTCGCTGTAGGTGAAGGCGAAGTCGTGGATCCAGTAGCCGCGGCCACTGGCATGGCGCAGGCGGTACGGGAACTCGCCGAGCACGCGCAGGCCAAGGTTCTCCAGGATCGGCAGCACGTCGGACAGCGCCAGTGGCGTGTCGGCGTGGTACAGCTTGCAGTGCAGGGTGCGCTCGCCGACCTGGGTCAGCGGCTGGTAGAAGCTCATCGCCAGCGGCTTGCTTTCCGACAGGTTCAGCACATGCTGCAGGTCGACCACCGCCGAGTGCGCGGCGAAGCGCTCGCGGTAGCCAGCCGGGAAACCTTTGGGGAAGTCAGCGAGGATGTTGGTGCCCTGGGCTTCGCCGAAGTTCTCGATCACCAGCGCTGAGTAGTCGTCATGCCACGAGCGGCAGGCCTGGATCACTTCGCGTTCCAGCTGCTGCGGGTCGATGTCGATGCGGTTTTTCGGGTCTACCCGCAAAATCAGCTGCACACGGGCCAGCACCGATTCGGAGAAGAAGGTCCAGAACTCGCAGTCGCTGGCCTTCAGGCGCTCCATCAGCACCTGCTGGATCTTCTGCCGCACTTCGGTGGAGTAGATTTCCCGCGGTACATAGGCCAGGCAGTAGCAGAAGCGGCCGTACGGGTCCTTGCGCAGGAACACGCGGATCTTGTTGCGTTCCTGGATCTGCACGATCGACATGACGGTGCTGAACAGCTCGTCGACCGGGGTCTGGAACAGGTCGTCGCGCGGCAGCACTTCCAGCACCTGGGCCAGTTCCTTGCCCAGGTGGGCCTTGGGATCGAAGCCCGAGCGGCGCTCGACTTCGGTGACCTTCTGGCGGATATAAGGGATGGCATGCACGCTTTCGCCGTATACCGACGAGGTGTACAGGCCCATGAAGCGGTGTTCCTTGATCACCTTGCCATCGGCGTCCAGCTGGCGGATCGACACGTAGTCCGGGTAGGCCGGGCGGTGTACGCGGCTTGGCAGCGCGGCCTTGGCGAACGACAGCAGCAACGGTTCGTTGAGGTAGGCCACGGCATAGTCTTCGATGCGCAGCTCGTCGCTCGTCAGGCCCACGCGCAGGCGGCGCGGCAGGCCGAGGAACGACTGCTCGTCGTAGACCATCTGGCCGCCATCGGCGTCGCCCTTGACGGTGAATTCTTCATAGCCCAGGAAGGTGAAGTGGTTGTCCAGCAGCCACTCGAGAAAAGCCTTCACCTCGCCCTTTTCGTGCTGCGCCGGGCCAAAGGCGGTCTGCTCCACCTCCGCCACCACTTCACGCAGCTTGGCCTTCATCGGTTCGAAGTCGGCCACCACCACCCGCACCTCGGCCAGCACCTGCTCGATCTCGCGGGCCAGCACCGTCAACTCGGCGGCGTTGGCGCAACGGTCGATCTCCAGGTACATCAGCGACTCATGGCGTACGCCCTCGCCCTGGGTGCCCTTGGGCAGCAGTTCAAGCAGCTCGCCCTTGGCGCCGCGGCGCACGCTGAGCACGGTGGTCTGCAAGGTGTGGATGCTGTAGCCGCGGCGGTTGAGCTCGGTGCGTACCGAGTCGACCAGGAACGGCAGGTCGTGGTGCAGCACTTCGACCACGCTGTGGGTCGATTGCCAGCCATTGCGTTCGTAGTCGGGGTTGTACACCCGTACTTGCGGGTATTCGGGGTCGAAACGCTCGATGATGCGCCAGGCTGACAGGGTGCAGCCGGCCAGGTCGGAAAGCCTGCGTTGGGTGAGTTCGTCCAGAGAGATGATGCCGAAGAACTGCTCGGCGAACAGCGCGACTTGTGGCAGGGACTGTTCGCTGATGTGCTGCGCCAGGGCCGCTTGCAGTTGATGCTGGAAGTCGGCTTTGCTGGCTGCGGTGAAGAACGCCATCTGTGGTACTCCGCTTGGGCTTTGTAATAATTGAAGCGTCGCTGCGTGCGCCGTGTACGGATCAACGATAGCCAACCCGTGGCAAGGCGGACGGTAAAACCAGGCGTTGAACGTGCGCAGGCACGCCCAGGGCTCGCCGAAGCTTAACGACTGATCGGTCATCAAGGCTTGCAGCGCTGCGACAATTTCGGTCAAGGGGGGGTAACTTTACGTTTATGCCTGTCGGCAAGACTGTCAGAATTCCCTTCCGTTTCCTTTGATCCGAGCCTTGTCCATGCAAATCAATACTGCCCTGCTGTTCGCCACCCCTTGCGATGACGAGGAAGACAACATGGCGACCCTGTGCTGCCACAGCGACAAGGGTCAGATGTTCCTGCTGACCCGCTACCCGGACGAAGACACCGTCGACCTGACCCTGGATGACGAGCCGTCGACGCTGGATGGCCTGAAAGTGACCCTGAGCGCCAAGCGCCTGCTGATCGAAGTGGCGGCCGGCGACCGGGATGCGCTGAAGGGGGATGAAGTGCTGGAGATCAACCTGACCAGCGAGTTGAGTGACATGGATGAAGTGAAGGAAACCCTGGAGAACATCCTGGCCGGGACCGGCACCTTCGTCTGCGAACTCTGAGCCGCAGCCTTCACAGACGCCCTGTCTTCTGCTGGTTGTACCGGCCTCATCGCCGGCAAGCCAGCTCCCACCCCGACCGCACCGGCCTCGAGCCATGTACCGTACCTGTGGGAGCTGGCTTGCCGGCGATGAGGCCGGTACAACCAGCACAAGGGTGCGAATTTTGAGCGTCCCCTTGGAGCGCGCCAGGCTTCAGATCAGTGCCGCTTGCATCTCTTGGGCCTGTTGCCGCAACGCCTGGCAAAACGGCTCCACCGCCGCCGACGCTGGCCGGTGGTCCGGCCTGATCAGCATCACCTGGTACGGCACCGACACCCGCAACCGCCGGATCGGCAACCCGCCCTGCGCCGCCTCCAGCCCGCTCAGCGGGTTGATGATCGCCACCCCCAGGCCCTGCCTGACCATGGCGCACACCGAGGCAGCACTGGTGGTCTCGATAACCGTGCGGCGGTTCACCCCTGCCGCGCGAAAGTGCTGGTCCAGGCGCTGCCGGTAGGTGTCCAGGCTGGCCAGGTTGATGAAGTCGACCTCGTGGAAGTCGCTCAGCTCCAGCTCGGCCCTGGCCTGCAACGGGTGCCCGTCGGGCAGCACGCACACCATGTTGGCGCTGAACAGTAATTCGCCGTAGGCGCCACGCGGTATCTGTTCTACCTCGGTCAGGCCCAGGTCATGCTGCTGGGCAACCAGCGACTCCTCCAGCAACGGCGACTCCTGCGCCAGGATACTCACGCTCACGCCCCGGTGCTGCTGGTGAAAACGCTGGCAAGCCTTGGGCAGCAAGGTCTGGGAAAACAGCGGCAGGCAGGTAATGGCCAGCCGGCCCTGCTCGAAATTGCGGATGGCCTGGGCAAAGCGGTCGATGCGCTCCAGCCCTACGTAGGCCCGTTCAACCTCCTCGATCAACAGCAGCGCCTGGGCCGTCGCCACCAGGCGGCCACCTTCGCGCTCGAACAGGTTCAGCCCGGTTACCTGCTCCAGCCGCGCCAGCTCACGGCTGACGGTGGGCTGCGAGGTAAGCAGCAGGCGCGCCGCACCGGTGACGCTGCCCGCGGCCATGATGGCGCGGAACACTTCGATATGGCGGACGGACAGTTTCACGGGCAACACCTGGCAAGTCGGCAATGGTCATATCAGATATGAATGGCTGACAGAAAAATAGCTATTTTTCTGAATTCCTGCTTTGGCTCATCCTCGTGGCCTTCCTTATATGAGTAGCGCCGCCATGACTGCACCCTTCACTCTTCTGGCCGAGGCTGTCCGCCAGCACGGCTCGCCGCTGTGGGCCTATGACGCCGGCACCATAGCCGAGCGTGTCGAACAGCTGAAGGTGTTCGACACCGTGCGCTTCGCCCAGAAGGCCAACCCCAACCTGCATGTGCTGCGCCTGATGCGCGCCCACGGCCTGGTGCTGGACGCAGTGTCGCTGGGCGAAATGGAACGGGCCTTTGCCGCGGGCGCCAGCGTGGATGGCGACCCTGCCGGCGTGGTGCTGACCTGCGACGCGCTGGACCGGCCGACCCTGGAGCGGGTGGTGGCCTCCAAGATCGAAGTCAACGCCGGTTCCATCGACATGCTGCGCCAACTGGGTGAACGCTCGCCCGGCCACCGCGTGTGGATCCGCATCAACCCCGGCTTCGGCCATGGCCACAGCCGCAAGACCAACACCGGCGGCGAGAACAGCAAGCACGGTATCTGGCACGAAGAGCTGGGTGAAGCGCTGGCCTGCGTGAAAACCCATGGCCTGCACCTGGTAGGGGTGCACATGCACATCGGCTCGGGGGTGGACTACCAGCATCTGGAGCAAGTGGCGCGCTCGATGATCGAGCTGATCGGCCGCCTGGGCGTGGACATCGAGGCATTCTCGATTGGCGGCGGCCTTTCCACCCCGTACCGCAGCAGCGACACACCGGTCGACCTGCAACGCTACGCCCGGACCTGGGCCGTGGCCCGCAAGGAGATCGAAGCGATGTTGGGCCACCCCGTGCGCATGGAGATCGAGCCGGGGCGCTTCCTGGTGGCGGAATCGGGCTACCTGGTGGCCGAGGTACGCGCCGTGAAGCAGGTGGGCCGCAACACCTTCGTCATGATCGACGCCGGTTTCAACGACCTGATGCGCCCGGCGATGTACGGGGCCTACCACCGCATGACCCTGCTCGACGCCGACGGCCAGCCGGTTGACCGCCCACGGCAGCCGACCGTGGTGGCCGGGCCGCTGTGCGAGTCGGGTGATGTGTTTACCCAGGATGACCAGGAACTGACCCCGCACGACCTGCCCCAGGCGCAGGTGGGTGACCTGCTGGTGATCCACGACGCCGGGGCCTATGGCGCGTCGATGTCGTCGAACTACAACAGCCGGCCGTTGCTGCCGGAGTTCCTGATCGAGGATGGAGCGCTACGGATGATTCGCCGCAGGCAGACGGTGCAGGACCTGCTGGGCCTGGAGGCGGGTTTCTAAATACCGTTTTTCAGGCAGCACGTTGGGCTGCGCTGCCGCGTAGAGAACTGAATTCGCAAGCGGTACGCGTACCCTGTGGGAGCGGCTTTAGCCGCGAAGAATCCAACGCGGTGCATGGCACCGGCTGCGCCGGTGTTCGCGGCTAAAGCCGCTCCCACAGGTACGGCGCCGGGCTCGAGGGCAGTGCCGTACTTGTGGGAGCGGGTTTACCCGCGAAAGGGCCGGCCCGGGCAACACATCAGCTGATGCCCTGCCCCACCGTCCATTGCCCCGCCCCACACAATCCGGGTACCCTTTTTTCCTCCCGGTCTCCCCAGGCATGACTCCATGATCATTCGCCAAAGCATCGCTGCAGACCACCCGCAACTGCTCGATATCTGGCTGCGCGCCGTGCGCGCCACGCACCACTTTCTGCAAGCGTCCGACATCGACGCGCTGCTGCCGCAATTGCGTGACGTCTACCTCCTGGCCGTCGAGCTCTGGGTCGGGGTTGACACCGAAGACCGCCCGCTGGGCTTCATCGGTTTCAATGGCAACCACGTGGAAATGCTCTTCGTCGCCCCCGAGCGCCATGGCCAGGGCATAGGCCGCGCGCTGCTGGACTTCGGCCGCCAGAAGCACAGCGTGATGAGCGTCGATGTCAACGAGCAGAACCCGCAGGCGGTGGGGTTCTACCGGCACTACGGTTTTATCCAGACCGGCCGTTCACCGCTGGATGGCGAAGGCCGGCCATTCCCCTTGCTGCATATGAGCCTGCCCGCACAGGCTTGATTTCCGGGGCCGCATTGCGCCCCGCCGCTGTTACAAATTCGCGAGACAGACCAAAGGTATGAACCCGACGCGCTATAGCACCGTGGCAAAGGACTTGATGGAAGGCATCGCCAGCGGCCGCTACCCGGTGGGCAGCCTGCTGCCGACCGAGTTCGAGCTGTGCGACCTGTACGATGTGAGCCGACACACTGTGCGCGCGGCGATCAACCAGTTGCTCAACCAAGGGCTGGTATCGCGGCGCAAGCGCGTGGGTACCCGGGTGGAGGCCAGCAGCCCGCGCGGTGGCTACTCGCAGTCACTGGCCAGCGTGGCGGACCTGGCGCACCTGGCGGAAACCCAGCAACGGGAAATCCAGGACGTGCGCCACTTCGTCGCCGACCTGAGCGAGGCGGCGCGGCTGGGGCTGGTACCGGGCGAGCACTACTTCTGCGTGTCGAGCATCCGTGTCGACCGCGTGCACAACGCGGCGCCGCTGTGCTGGACCGATGTGTATGCGCAGCGCGACTATGCCGAGGTCATCGAGTTGGCCCGCGAGCACCCCGACCAACTGATTGCGGGGCTGATCGAGCAGCACTATGGCCGGGCGATCGCGGTGGTCGACCAGCAGGTGCGGGCAGTGTTGCTGACCGCGGAAATGGCCCGGGTGCTGAAGGCCGAGGCAGGCGCGCCGGGGCTGAAGATCATTCGCCATTACCGCGAGGAAAACGGCGACCTGATGGCGGTGTCCGAGACGGTGCACCCGGATGATCGCTTTACCCTGGTTACCCAGATGCGCCGGGATCGGTCGCCGTCCTGATCGGGCCATCGGGGCCGCTATGCGGCCCATCGCCGGCAAGCCAGCTCCCACAGAGATAGCGCATGGCTTGAGGACAATGCGATCGAGGTGGGAGCTGGCTTGCCGGCGATGGGCTGCGCAGCAGCCCCGATGGCCCTGTTTCCCCCTCACACGCCCAACACCCGCTCAGCCTCCGCCAACTGCTGCCCCCGCACCGTGGTCACCCGATGATCGCGCGCCAGCAAGGCATAGATCGTCGGCAGCACAAACAGGGTAAACAAGGTCCCCACCAGCATCCCGCACACGATCACCACCCCCAGGCCAAAGCGGCTGTTGGCCCCTGCGCCGCTGGCGAACAGCAGCGGCAGCACGCCGAAGGTCATCGCAGCCGTGGTCATCAGCACCGGCCGCAGGCGTATCTGCGCGGCGCGGACGATGGCGGCGGCACGGTCGAGGTTGTCACGCACCTGGATCTCGTTGGCGAACTCCACCATCAAGATGCCGTGCTTGCTGATCAGGCCGATCAGGGTCACCAGGCCGATCTGCGTGTAGATGTTCAGCGTGGCCCAGCCCAGCGCCAGCGGCAGCAGCGCACCGCAGATCGACAGCGGCACGGTCACCAGGATAATCAGCGGGTCCACCAGGCTTTCGTACTGCGCGGCCAGCACCAGGTAGATCACCACCAGGGCGGCGAGAAACGCCCACATCAGGGCAAAGCCCTCCTGCACGTACTGGCGCGATTCCGATTGCCAGTCATGGCTGAAGCCAGGTGGCAGTTCGGCGGCAAGCTGTTCGAGAAATGCCACGGCATTACCCATCGACACACCGGGCGCCGGGATCGCCTGCAGGGTACTGGCGTTCTGCTGGTCGAACTGCAGCAAGCGGTTGGGCGCCACTTCGATGTCCAGGTGCACCACCGTGGCCAGCGGCACCAGGCTGCCGTTTTCGGCGCGCACGTACTGGCGGTTCAGCGCCGCCGGCGTCAGCCGCTGGTCCTGGATGCTTTGCGGGATCACGTCGTAGGAGCGCCCGAACAGGGCGAAGCGGTTGAGGTACTGTTCGCCCACCAGCACGCCCAGCGACTCGCCGATGGCCTGCATGCTGATGCCCAGGCTGGCCGCCTTGGCGCGGTCGATGCGCACCTTGACCACCGGGTTGTTGTAGTCGAGGTCGCTGTCCACGACACTGAACAGGCCGCTGTCGCGGGCACGCTGCTTGATCACCTCCATGGTCTGGTACAGCTCGGGGTAGTCCTGTGCGCTGCGCAACACCATCTGCACCGGCAAACCACCGCTGGAGCCCGGCAGCGAGGCCACCTGAAAGGCGAAGATGCTGCTGCCTTCAATGTCCGCCACGGCCTGCTGCAACTGCGCCTGCACCTGCGCGGCGGAACGCTCGCGGGCCTGCCAGGCGCTGAGGTTGATGCCGCCGAAACTGGCGGCCGGGCCGTCGGTGCCGTTGATGATCCAGGTGTCGGTGGTTTCGGCGAGGGACTTCATCACCTGGTCCAGCTTCAGGGCAAAGCGCTCCACATAATCCAGGCTGGCATGCTGCGGCGACTTGATGGCCGTCAGCACCGCCGCCTGGTCCTCTGGCGGGGCCAGTTCGCGCTGCGGCAGCAGGTACAGCCAAGGCAGGCTCAGGCACACCAGAAGCGCCACATCACCACTGATCCAGCGATGCGACAGGGTGTAGGCAAGTACTCGCCCATAGGCCCCGGTCAGCATGCCGAACAGGCGGTCGGCCATGTTGGCCATGGCGCCATGCTGCTGGCCGGGTTGCAACAACAGCGAGCTCATCACCGGCGACAGGGTGAGCGCGACGATGCCGGAAACGATCACCGCCCCCGCCAGGGTCAGGGCAAACTCACGGAACAGCGTGCCGGTCAGCCCGCCCATCAAGCCGATCGGCGCGTATACGGCGGCCAGGGTCAGGGTCATGGCAATCACCGGCCCGGCGATTTCCCGCGCCCCGGCCAGTGCCGCGGCAACCGGCGACTTGCCCTCTTCGATATGGCGGTGCACGTTCTCCACCACCACGATGGCATCGTCCACCACCAGGCCGATGGCCAGCACCATCGCCAGCAAGGTCAGCAGGTTCAGGCTGAAGCCGAACAGCAGCATCAGGCCTGCCGCACCGAGCATCGACAGCGGGATGGCCACCACCGCGATCACCACGCTGCGTAGCGAACCCAGGCACAGCCAGATGACCAGTACCACGATCAGCATGGCTTCCACCAGGGTACGCAGCACCTCGTCGATCGAGGCATCGATGAAGCGTGCGGTCTCATAGGCCAGCGCCACCTCCACCCCGGGTGGCAGGGTCTGACGGATCTGCGGCAGCAGCTGGCGAATACCCTCGACGATCACCAGCGGGTTGCCGGTCGGGGTGGGGAACAGCCCCAGGTGCACGGCGGGCTTGCCGTTCATGGTGGCGCTGGTCTGGGTGGCCGCCGCGCTCAGCTCGACGGTGCCGACATCACGCAGGCGCACCAGGTCGGTGCCATCGTTGCGGATGATCAGCTCGCGGAAGTCCTCGACCCGGGTCAGGTCGGTGTCCACCTGGATATCGGCCAGCACGTACTGCCCACGCACCTGCCCCGGCGTCGCCTGGTAGTTGTTGGCACGTACCGCCTGTGCCACGTCGGCGGCCGTCACCCCGCGCCCGGCCATCTGCTCGCTGTCCAGCCACAGGCGCATGGCCAGGCGCTGCCCGCCGAACGACTGCACCTTGGCCACACCGTCGATGCCGGAGAACTGCGGTTCCACCACCCGCGACAGGTAATCGCTCAGTTCGGGTATCGACAAGGTTTCGCTGGCAAAGCCCACGTAGGCCACCGCCGTGGAGTCACCTGCCGACAGCTCCACCACCGGGTCGTAGGCCTTTTCCGGCAGGCGATAGCGCACCTGGTTGACCTTGGCCATGGTTTCGGCAAGCGCCTGGGTCGAATCGCGGTTGAGCACCATGCGCAAGGTGATCAGGCTGCGCCCCTGCTGCGACGACGAGGACAGGTAGTCGATGCCCTCGACCGACGACACCGCCTGGGTGATCGGCTGGGTCACGAAGCCTTGCATCAGCTCGGCAGAGGCGCCCGGGTACTCGGTGCTGATGGTGATGGTGGAGGTTTCCAGCAGCGGGTACTGGCGGATCGGCAGCTTGCCCATGGCAAACAGCCCCAGCAGGATGATCAGGCTGCTGACCACCAGCGCCAGCACCGGGCGGCGGACAAAGAGGTCGGTGAACTTCACGATTGCCGCCCTCCCTGGCTGGCTTGCAGGCTGTCCTGCGCCACAGGCTCGACCGGCATGCCGTCGCTCAGTTTCAACTGGCCGGAAACCACCACCTGGTCACCGGGCGCCAGGCCTGAGGTGATCTCCACCCGCCCCTGCCAGCGCTCACCGGTAGTCACCTGCACCCGGCTGACCCGGGTGCCCTGTTCCGGGTCCCGGGTAGCGACGAACACCGTCTGCCCGTAGGCGGTGTAGGTGATCGCGGTTTCCGGCACGGCCAGCACGCTTGACGGCTGCGCGGCATCCAGGCGCACGCCGGCGTACATGCCCGGCTGCAACTGCCCGCCCGGGTTCGGCAAGGCCGCCTGCACCTGCACCAGGCGCGCCTTGCTCACCACCGGGTCCACCGCGACCACCCGGGCCTGGAAGTCCTGCCCGCGCACCGCATCCACCGTCAGCGCCAGCAGTTGCCCCACGTGCACTTCGGGGGCGGCTTGTTCGCCCAGGGAAAAATTGACGTGCAGCTGGCTGATGTCGGCCAGGCTGGCGATTGTCTCACCGGCGCTCAGGTACTGGCCCTGATGCACCCGGCGAATGCCGAGCTTGCCGGCAAACGGCGCGCGTATCGCCTTCTGCGCGATCAGCGCCTCGACATGCTGCAGCTCACCGCTGGCCACGTCCACGGCGGTGGCCGCATTGTCGAGCAGCTCCTGTGACACGGCGTTCACCGCGCGCAGCTTGCGGCTGCGCTGCAGCACCACTTCGGCATTGCGCAGCCTGGCGCGCAACTGCACGCGCTGGGCCTGCTCCGGGGCATCGTTCAGCTGTACCAGCAATTGCCCTGCACTCACCCATTGCCCCGACTCGAAGGCGATGCGGGTGATGCGCCCCGCCGTCTCGGCCGCCACCTGTACCTGGTTGACCGCCTCCAGCTCCCCCGAGGCAAAGTTCTGTCGTGCCAGCTGCACCTGCTCGGCCGTGGCCAGCGCCACCTTGGTCGCCGGCCATGCCGCCGCAGCCGGCGGCGCCGAGCCACTGCCGACCAATGCATAGGCAGCGGCCAGCACACCTGCAACAGCGCCAGCCCAGGCCAGTAACGTCCTTTTGTTCATGCAGTGCTCCGATCATCAGGGAAAGCGGTTGCGGGGAAGATCGGGCAGGACTATAAGAGCTCGACTTAACTTGAGGTCAACAGGCATGGCAGCGGACAACACACGGATGCTAACGGTAGGGGAAGTGGCCAAACGCAGCGGCGTGGCGGTTTCTGCGCTGCACTTCTACGAGACCAAGGGGCTGATCGCCAGCGTCCGTACGGCGGGTAACCAGCGCCGCTATCCTTCACTGGTGTTGCGTACGCTGGCCATCATCAAGGTGGCGCAGCGCACCGGTATTCCGCTTGAGGAGATCAAGCAGGCCTTCAGCCGCTATGCGCCCAACAGCAAGCTCACGGCAGCGCAATGGGGCGAGATGTCGACCGCCTGGCGCGAGGACCTGAACGCCCGCATCCGCACCCTGGAAGCGTTGCGCGACAGCCTGGACAACTGCATTGGCTGCGGCTGCCTGTCGCTGGAGGATTGCCCGCTGCGCAACCCCGAGGATGTGCTGGGCAAGGAAGGTACCGGGGCGCGGATTCTGGAGAAAAAGACCCGATAAGGCTGCGCTGGCGGGTAGAGGACTGAACTCGCAAGCGGTCCGCGTACCCTGTGGGAGCGGGTTTACCCGCGAAGAATCCAACGCGGTGCATGGCACCGGCTGCGCCGGTGTTCGCGGCTAAAGCCGCTCCCACAGGGTCCCTGCTAACTCAATGAGCCTTGTGCAGTTCCATGAGTTCGCGCCCCCATGGTTCAGTCGCCTTTGCCCAGCACATACCGGTCAAAATGCTCGATGTGCTCGTCCAGGTTGTCCTCGAGCATCATCCGGTACTGCTCGCAGAAATACTTCAACAGCTCCTCCCGCGCGGCAGCCAGTTCGGCACTGGTCTTGAAACTGCGGGCACTCATCCAGGCATTGAAGCGCGAGGCGCCGAAGGTCAGTGAGGCACTGACCTTGCCCAGGTCTTCGATTTTCTCGATCTGCTGGTTCGCCAGTTCGATATGCGCATCCGCGCGGTCGTAAAAAGCCTGATCGGTAGCTTGTGTCATTGCGGTTTACCTTGTTGCAGCATTCAAGTTGAGTAACCGCGAAAAATTGTACCCCGTACACGTGAACCTGTATTGAGGCGCACAGTCTTAGGCGAGCCCTCAAATCGGCCTTGCCGCCGTCATTCACCTGAGCCATTCACCCCATGCGCCAAGCAGTCCGTCGCTCCCCCTTTGTCTCGCTCTGCTTCATTCCTTTTCTTCCCCTGTTCGCCAACCCCGCCCATGCCAGCGGGGAAAGGCAACTGGTGGCAGCCATCAACGACTATCGCACCCAGCCACAACGCTGCGAGCGGCGCATTGTCCGGGGCTCGACGCCACTTGTGCTGAAACCGAAACTGGCATTGCCGGTCGGCTACGGCGGGGGTTTGCGGGAAGGATTGAAGGCCGCGGGTTATCAGGCGGTGAAGGTGCGGGCCATCCGCCTGGTCGGCGCGCGAGATGCCGAGGAGGCCTTTGACATGCTCCGCAGCGACTACTGCACGGCCCTGCTCGATAGCCAATATGCCGATATCGGCGTCAGTCGCTCACGCAACGAGTGGCGGGTGCTGCTGGCTCGGCCCCTGCTCGATGCCCAGCTTGGCGATAGGCGATCGGCAAGCAACGCGTTGCTGGCACAGGTAAACGCTGCACGGGCGAAGCCGCGCCTGTGTGGTCGCAAGCGCTTTGCCGCTGCACGCCCGTTGACCTGGAGCACCGCCCTGGGAACGGCGGCGCAGCGCCACAGCCGGGCGATGGCCAACGACAATTTCTTCGCGCACCGCGACCTCGACGGTGATCTGCCCGCGGATCGGGCATGGGATGCCGGCTACCGTGGGCGGCAGATCGGCGAGAACATTGCCGCAGGCCAGGGGTCACCGAGCAAGGCGATGGCCGGCTGGCTGGCCAGCCCCGGGCATTGCGCCAACCTGATGAACCCGATGTTTACCCAGGTGGGTGCGGCCTTTGCCGAAAACTCGCGTAGCGATAACGGCGTTTACTGGACGATGCTGTTCGGCGCGCCTTGAAGGGCACGTGCCAGCCCTGTGACCAGGGCTGGCCTGCCGATCGTTGCCTGCACCACCTCTGACAACCCCGCCATACCTCCCTCCTCGCAGTCTCAGATGACTGGCGCTGGCGATGACACATCGCTTGCATATGACACTTTGTGTCATTAATATCGCGATTGTGTCCTGACGGCGTCCTCGCCGATCAGCAATTCATCGCCCTTCCCGATGCAGGTACCGCCCATGACGACCACCATGCAGACCCCCAAGGACCAACTCGTCAAACTCGCCCAGCAGCAGATGCTGACGGCGCTGGCCGACAACACCTATACCTCTCGACAAAAACTCGCCCTCACCTGCCGCATCCTGTTCGACGGCGGCCACGATTCCGGCCTGGCCGGGCAGATCACCGCCCGCGCCGAGCAGCCTGGCACCTACTACACGCAACAACTCGGCCTGGGCTTCGACGAGATCGCCGCTTCCAACCTGCTGGTGGTCGACGAAGATCTCACCGTGCTGCAAGGCCGCGGCATGGCCAACCCGGCCAACCGCTTCCATAGCTGGCTGTACCGCGCACGCCCCGACGTCAACTGCATCATCCACACTCACCCGCTGCACAGCGCCGCCCTGTCGATGCTGGAAGTGCCACTGGCCATCTCGCACATGGACCTGTGCCCGCTGTTCGACGACTGCGCGTTCCTCAAGGAATGGCCCGGCGTACCGGTGGGCAACGAAGAAGGTGAAATCATTTCCAGGGCGATCGGTGACAAGCGCGCGATCCTGCTTTCCCACCATGGCCTGCTGATTGCCGGCCGCTCGATCGAGGAAGCCTGCGTGCTCGCCCTGCTGTTCGAGCGCGCGGCAAAGATGCAGCTGCTGGCAATGGGTGCCGGTGACATCCGCCCCATCCCGGATGCCCTGGGCAAGGAAGCCCACGACTGGATCTCCACCCCCAAACGTCATGGCGCCGCCTTCAGCTATTACGCGCGCCGTGCCTTGCGTGCCCATGGCGACTGCCTGGGCTGACTGAAGTTGTACTCTTTCCCCAACAACGGCAGAGGTGCCTGGCTATGTCTACACCTGTAATTCGCGGCGTTATCGGTTACACCATCACTCCCTTCACGGCAGACGGCACGCTCGACCTGGATGCCCTGGGCCTGTCCATCGACCGCCTGATAGAAGACGGCGTGCACGCCATCGCACCGCTGGGCAGCACCGGCGAAGGCGCCTACCTGTCCGACAGCGAATGGGAAACAGTGGTGCGCTTCAGCCTGGCACGCATTGCCGGCCGCGTGCCCAGCGTGGTCAGCGTCTCCGACCTGACCACCGCACGCACCGTGCAGCGCGCCCGCCTGGCACAGGCCTGCGGCGCCACGGCGGTGATGGTGCTGCCCATCTCCTACTGGAAGCTCAACGAAGCCGAAGTGGTCGCCCACTACAAGGCGGTGGGCGCGGCCATCGACATTCCGATCATGCTCTACAACAACCCGGGCACCAGCGGCACCGACCTGTCTGTGGAGCTGATCCTGCGCATCCTCGGCGAAGTGCCCAATGTGACGATGGTCAAGGAAAGCACCGGAGACATCCAGCGCATGCACCGCCTGTTCAAGGCCACCGATGGCCAGGTGGCCTTCTACAACGGTTGCAACCCGCTCACCCTGGAAGCCCTGGTGGCCGGCGCCACCGGCTGGTGCACTGCCGCGCCCAACCTGATCCCGGCGCTGAACCTGGCGCTGTGGGACGCGGTGCAGCAAGGCGACCTGGCTGAAGCTCGCGCGTTGTTCTACCGCCAGTACGAACTGCTGGAATACATCACCCGCCGTGGCCTGCCCACCACCATCAAGGCCGGCTTGAAGATGCTCGGCCAGGATGTCGGCGCTCCACGCCTGCCCCTGCAGCCGCTGGATGCGCAAGGCAGCGCCTACCTGAAGGGCCTGCTGGACGCCCTGGGCGCGGCTGACTGACCCATCGCAGCCGCAAGACCGCTCCCGCAGGTATCGCGCCGCTCTCAGGTTGACGCAGGACCTGTGGGAGCGGGTTCACCCGCGAACACCGGCGCAGCCGGTGCCATGCAAACCCACGCCCACAGACGACTCAAGCGACCGGGTTGGCATGCATCACCCGCCCTGCTGCCCCTGGCCGATCGACGAACAGCACATCCAGCACACTGTTACGCAACCCCTTCAATGCATTCCAGTTCGCCGACGCATGCACATACCTGTCGCGCAACAAACGCAGCTCATCCTCGGTCAACCCAGGCTGCTCACTCTCACCCAAGGCAAACCCGTGCAACTTGCGGCTGATGCCCAGCAACTCCTCCGGCAACCGATGCTCAGCCTGCCCGCCCAACGGCGCAAACGGCACACCCGCCCGCACCGCCAACTCACGCATGATGCTCAGGTACACCCGGGAAAGCTGCCCCGCCACTTCCCGCTCGCGGTACACCGCCGCATACACCTGCTTTTGCGCCTCGCTAGGCAGGCCACCGGCAATCGGCTCCTCCCAGGCCAGCACACGCGGCCTGGGCGCGCCCATTTCACCAAACGACGACGCCAGCAACGCACTGACTGTTGCATGCACACGCGTGTGCTCGACGCGCATTCTCAGCGGCACCCGCTGAGAATGCGGTTTGCACAGCAGCACCTGCTCTTGCGTGGTATCCGGGTAACCACCGCCAATGTTCGAGTGCACGCCCGGCAACACGATGTCATGGCCGCTGCGCACCAGCGGGAAGTTGTGCCGCTGCTCGTCCCCCGCCACCAGTTGCACCATTTGCCGGGCAATGCCCGCACCCAGGCCCAGGCGCAAGCCACCATGGCGGTCGTCGGCGGGGTCGAAGTCGCCCTGCAGCGGCGCGATGATCGCCGCCACCGTGTCGAACAGGCCGATGAAATTGATGACGATGCCGCAGGGCACAGCCAACAGGCTGCCGCCGCCATCATGCAGCAGGTTGGCCAGATGCCTCACAGCCGCCGCGCCCCGGCTGAAACCGAACAGGTCGAACTCGACCCGCTCAAGGCTTGCCTGTGGGTGCGCCTGGCCCCAGTCCCGCAACTGCCCGGCAATCCCCGCCAAGGCCTCGGCGACCCGCGCCTCGGCCCCCCAGCGCCCACACCCGGTGGCCGAGGCATAGGCATGATCCGCCTCCCCGGCCAGGGTGCCCACGCCCTCGACATAGCGCTTCAGAAACGCCATGGTCCCGTCAGCATTGGCCCCCTGCACCGGATACAGCGCATGCAACAGGGCCACGTTGCTCAAGGCATTGGCATAACTGCCCCCTTTACCCACCGGTGCATCCACCGGCATCACATTGTTCAGGTTGTTACCGGTGCCATCGAAGAACACGCCAAAACGCAGAGTGACCGGCGTGATGCGTGCAGTGCTACAGCTGTTCAGGCCCATTGTCCTGCCTCCTGCTTGTACAAAAAGCACAAGCAGGCGCCAGCACACCGCCGCGGAACATCAGCCAATGGCCAGCCATATGCAGGACATTTCCGCACCTGCATGACCCCCGGCGAGGATAAATTTCCCTGCCGCCATTGGTCGCCACCCCCCCGGATGGATTAAAGTATCACCCCTTGCCAGGGCAGCTGCTTCCAGCCGCCTGCGGCCCCATACCAGGAACCGTCACCGATGGAACACCGTGAAGCGCTGATCGCGCTGCGCACCTTTCTTTCTTCCCAGATCCTAGGCCAGGAGAAACTGGTCGAGCGGCTGTTGATCGTGCTCCTGGCCGACGGCCACATGCTGGTCGAAGGCGCGCCGGGCCTGGCCAAGACCAAGGCCATCAAAGAGCTCGCCGAAGGCATCGAGGCGCAGTTCCATCGCATTCAGTTCACCCCCGACCTGCTCCCGGCCGACATCACCGGCACCGAAATCTACCGCCCGGAAACCGGCAGCTTCGTGTTCCAGCAGGGGCCGATCTTCCACAACCTGGTGCTGGCCGACGAAATCAACCGCGCCCCGGCCAAGGTGCAGTCCGCACTGCTCGAAGCCATGGCCGAACGCCAGGTCAGCGTGGGCCGCAGCACCTACGACCTGTCGCCGCTGTTCCTGGTGATGGCAACGCAGAACCCCATCGAGCAGGAAGGCACCTACCCGCTGCCCGAAGCCCAGCTCGACCGCTTCCTGATGCACGTGAAAATCGGCTTCCCCGACGCTGCGGTAGAGCGGCGCATCCTGTTGCAGGCCCGTGGTGAAGCCCTGGGCGGCGAGACCAAGCCAGAGCGCCGGGTCAGCCAGCAGGCGATCTTCGCCGCCCGCAAGGAAATCCTCGGCCTGTACATGGCCGACGCGGTGGAGGAATACCTGGTGCAACTGGTGATGGCCACCCGCACCCCAGCCAAGTTCGACGCCGAACTGGCCGACTGGATCGCCTACGGCGCCAGCCCGCGTGGTTCCATTTCGCTGGACCGCTGCGCGCGCGCCCACGCCTGGCTGGCCGGGCGCGATTTCGTCAGCCCCGAAGACATCCAGGCGGTGCTGTTCGACGTGCTGCGCCACCGC
This sequence comes from Pseudomonas sp. LSJ-87, assembly GCF_032971465.1. Classification (NCBI taxonomy): domain Bacteria; kingdom Pseudomonadati; phylum Pseudomonadota; class Gammaproteobacteria; order Pseudomonadales; family Pseudomonadaceae; genus Pseudomonas; species Pseudomonas sp. LSJ-87. The sequence goes on from NZ_JAWJYQ010000015.1 coordinate 63,559, forward strand.
ATCATCCTCTCGTTCGAGGCCGAGGCGGCAGGGATCGACCAGGACCGCGTGGTCCAGCGCATCCTCGACGTCGTCGCCGTTGCCTGAGCCCATGCCCACCGCGTCGCTGGCCGAACCCGGCATCCGCATCGGCCTTGCCGAGCTGATCGACATGCGCCACCGCGTGCGCGAAATCCAGCTGTTTTCCCGGCCCGGCCAGCGCAGCCCGCTGGTGGGCCTGCACCACTCCAAGCTGCGCGGGCGCGGCGTGGACTTCGACCAGGTGCGCGTTTACCAAGCCGGCGACGATGTGCGCAACATCGACTGGCGGGTCACCGCGCGTACCCAGGAACCGCACACCAAGCTGTTCCACGAAGAGCGCGAACGGCCCATCTTCATCCTCGTCGAGCAGAGCCAACGGCTGTTCTTCGGCTCGGGGCTGATGTTCAAGTCGGTGCTGGCCGCCCAGGCCGCCGCGCTGTTCGGCTGGGCCGCGCTGGGCCACAACGACCGCATCGGCGGGTTGGTGTTCGGCGACAACGAACACCACGAAATCAAGCCCCGGCGCAGCAAGCAGAGCCTGCTGCAACTGCTCAACCGCCTGGCCAAGGTCAACCAGGCGCTGCACACCGAGGCCACGCCCGGGGCCGACAGCCTGGGCCTGGCCCTGCGCCGCGCCCGCGAAGTGCTGCGCCCCGGCAGCCTGGCCATCGTGATCTGCGATGAGCGCTCGCTCACTGCCCAGGTGGAGCAGCACCTGGCCATGCTCTCGCGCCATTGCGACCTGCTGCTGATGCCGGTGTCCGACCCGCTCGACCACGCCCTGCCCGCCGCCGGCCTGCTGCGCTTCGCCCAGCGCAGCGCGCAGCTGGAGCTCGACACCCTGGACGCCAACCTGCGCCAGGCCTACCGCCAGCAGGCCGAAGCGCGCATCGAGCGCTGGGAGCTGATGGCGCAAAAGCTGCGCGTGCTGCTGATGCCACTGAGCACCCAAAGCGAGATGATCGAGCAACTGCGCGAGTACCTGAACGCCCAGCGGCCACGGAGCGCGTCATGAAGAGCAGCGGCCAATGAACCCGCTTGACCAACTGCAGCCGCTGATCGCCCCCGCGCCGATCGGCCTGTGGCCACCGGCACCCGGCTGGTGGCTGCTGCTGGCCGTGCTGCCGCTACTGGCCTGGGGCCTGTGGCGGGTGCGCCACTGGCGCCCGGGCAAACGCCGCATCGTGCGTGCCGAACAACCCTTGGACCCGGTGCGCGTGGAAGCGCTGGCCGAACTGGCGCGCCTGCCGCGCCCCTACGACGGCGCCCCGGCCGGGGCCTGGCTGCAACAGATCAACGCCCTGCTCAAGCGCCTGTGCCGCAGCCACTACCCGGGCGCCAACAGCCACACCCTCAACGGCCGCCAGTGGCTGGCGTTTCTCGACAACCGCTGCCCGGCCGCCGGCCTGACCCGCTGGATGGTACTGGTCGAAGGCGCCTACAAACCCGAGTGCAAGCTCGACGACAAGGCCATCGCCGGGCTCAGCCAAGCCGTCGAAACCTGGATTCGCAAGCATGTTTGAACTGGCCTGGCCGTGGGTCTTCGCCCTGTTGCCGCTGCCGTGGCTGGCGCGCCTGGTGCTGCCGGCCGCCGACAGCGGCGAACCGGTGCTCAAGGTGGGCTTCCTCGACGAACTGGAAGGCCTGGCCGGGCGCCGCGCGCGGCTCAACCTGCCGACCTGGCGCCAGCAGGCGCCCTTTGTCGTCATCTGGCTGTTGCTGCTGTGCGCCGCCGCCCGCCCGCAATGGTTGGGCGAGCCGGTGCCAGTGGCTGCCAGCGGCCGCGACCTGCTGGTGGCGGTGGATGTGTCCGGGTCGATGGACTTCCCCGACATGCAGTGGCAGAACGAAGAAATCAGCCGCCTCGACCTGGTCAAGGCGCTGCTCGGCGACTTCCTGCAGGACCGCGAGGGCGACCGCGTGGGCCTGATCCTGTTCGGCAGCCAGGCCTACCTGCAGGCGCCGCTCACTTTCGACCGGCGCACCGTGCGCACCTTCCTCGACGAGGCGCAGATCGGCATCGCTGGCAAGAACACCGCCATTGGCGACGCCATTGGCCTGGCGGTCAAGCGTCTGCGTCAACGCCCGGCACAAAGCCGGGTGCTGGTGCTGATCACCGACGGCGCCAACAACGGCGGGCAGATCCACCCGCTGACCGCCGCCCGCCTGGCCGCCCAGGAAGGCGTGCGTATCTACACCATCGGCATCGGCGCCAACCCCGAGGCCAGTGGCACCCCCGGCCTGCTCGGCCTGAACCCGAGCCTGGACCTGGACGAAGCCTCGCTCAAGGAAATTGCCGACATCACCCACGGTACCTACTTCCGCGCCCATGACGGCGCCGAACTGGACGCCATCGGCGACACCCTCGACCAGCTCGAACCGGTGGCCCAGCAACCGACCCAGGCGCGCACGGCCAAGGCCCTGTATGCCTGGCCCCTGGCCCTGGCCTTGTTGCTGAGCGTGCTGCTGGTGCTGGCCGTGCAATGGCCCGACAACTTGCTGCACCGCCTGCTGCGCAAGCCGCGCTTCCTGCAACCGCACCCGGAATGGCGCCAGCGCCTGAAGCGCCTGCGCCTGAGGAGGCGGCGATGATCGAACTGTGGCCCGAATGGTTGCGCCCGCTCTGGCTGCTGGCCGTGCCCCTGCTCGCCTGGCTGCTGTACAAACTGTGGCACCGGCGCAAGCGCGCCGGGCGCTGGCAGATGATTCTGCCGCCGGCGTTCCATGGCGTCCTGCTCGGCGGTGGCAGCGGCAGCACCAGCAAGCTGCCGTGGGTGGCGCTGGGCCTGGCCTGGGTGCTGGTGATCCTGGCGCTGCTCGGGCCCAGTTGGCAGCGCGTGGAAGAAAGCCGCCAGCGCCCGGCCGACCCGCTGGTGATCCTGCTCGAACTGACCCCGCAGATGCTCGCCGAGGACAGCCCGCCCAACCGCCTGGAGCAGGCGCGGCGCAAGATCCTCGACCTGCTGGAGCACCGCCGCGACAGCCAGACTGCACTGGTGGTCTACGCTGGCTCCGCGCACACCCTGGTGCCGCTGTCCGATGACCTGGCCACCAGCCGCAATCTGCTCGAGGCGATCGACCCGTCGATCATGCCCAAACCCGGCCAGCGCGCCGACCTGGCCGTGCAAAAAGGCCTGGCCCTGCTGGCCCAGAGCGGCCTGGGCCAGGGCCGCCTGCTGCTGGTCGGCTCGTCGCTCAGCGCCCCGGAGCGCCAAGGCATCGCCCAGGCCCTCGGCCGCCAGGGCCCGAGCCTGCTGATGCTGGGCATCGGCAGCCGCGAAGGCGCACCGGTGCGCCAGGCCAATGGCGAATACCTCAAGGACGACCAGGGCGGCATCCTGTTGCCACGCCTGGACAGCGCCAGCCTCAAGGGCTTCATCAGCGGCACCGGCGGGCGCTACCGGCATGCCCGCATCGACGACCTCGACCTGCGTGGCCTGGGCCTGTTCGACAACCCGCGCGCCGGGCGCAATGACGGCCAGACCCTGCAACTGGACAGCTGGGCCGACCAGGGTTACTGGCTGCTGCTGCCGCTATTGCTGCTGGCCGCCTGTGCCGGCCGACGCGGCTGGCTGTTCTGCCTGCCGCTGCTGCTGGCCCTGCCCCAGCCCAGCCAGGCCTTCGAGTTCAACGACCTGTGGCTGCGCCCCGACCAACAAGGCCAGCGCCTGCTGGAGCAGAACCGCCCGGCCAGTGCCGCGCGCCAGTTCCAGGACCCGCAATGGCGCGGCATGGCCCTGTACCAGGCGGGCGACTATGCTGGCGCCGCCGAAGCCTTTTCCCAAGGCGACACCGCCGCCGCCCACTACAATCGAGGCAATGCCCTGGCCCATAGCGGTGAACTGGAAGCAGCCCTGGACGCCTACGAACAAGCCCTGGAACGCCAGCCCGACCTGCAAGCGGCGCTGGACAACCAGGCACTGGTGCAGCAACTGCTGCAACAGCGGGAAGCCAAGGCCGAGGAACAACCAGCCAGCAGCGATGCCCAAGGCACGCCCGGCAGCGAAACCGAAGGCAACAGCAGCTCGGCCAGCAGCCCGGCCCAGGGCACGCCCGGCAACGACGAACAAGCCAGCGCCGAACAGCCCGGCGAAGGCAGCAGCAACAGCCAGGTAGCGCCCGGCAACCAGGCGGGCGCGGATGACAGCGTCATCCAGCCGCCGCAGCGCCCGGTATCGACCAGCCTCGATGCCGAACAGCGCCAGGCCCTGGAACAATGGCTGCGGGAGATCCCCGACAACCCGGCGGAGCTGCTGCGGCGCAAATTCTGGTATGAACAGCAATTGCATCAGGAAACCCCACGATGAGTCGCTTCGGCGTCTTTCTCCTCAGTCTGCTGTGGGCCGTGCTGGCCCAGGCCGAACCGTTGCTGCGCGCCAGCGTCGACCGTACCCGCCTGGAAGCCGGCGAAAGCCTGGAGCTGACCCTGGAAAGCCAGGACGTCACCCAGTTCGGCAAGCCCGACCTGCGCGCGCTGGAGGGTGACTTCGAAGTGCGCGGCACGCGCCAGCTGAACAGCCTGCACAGCCTCGACGGCGAAACCCGCGCCAGCACCCGCTGGATCATCACCCTGCTGCCGCGGCGCAGCGGCAGCCTGCGCATCCCCGAACTGCAACTGGGCCAATCGCACAGCCAGGCCATCGAACTGCAAGTGCTGCAGGCCGATGCCAGCCGCCAGGACAGTGCCTCGCAGGTGTTCATCGAAGCCACGCTCGACAGCAGCGAGGTCTACGTCCAGGCCCAGGCCGTGCTCACCCTGCGCATCTACCATTCGGTGGCACTGTACGACGACAGCAGCCTCAGCCCGCTGCAACTGGAAAACGCCAAAGTCGAACCGCTGGGTGAATCGCGCACCTATGAAAAGGAAATCAACGGCGTCCGCCACGGCGTGATCGAAACCCGCTATGCCGTGTATGCCCAGCAAAGCGGCACCCTCGACATCCCGCCACTGACCTTCACCGCCACCGCCGCCGCCAGCCCGGACCAAGCCCCACAAGCCAACGGCACGGCCCGGGCCGGCCACCAGGTGCAGGTCAGCTCGCTGCCATTGCGCCTGGCCGTACGGCCGATTCCGGCGGCCTGGCCTGCTGGCGTGCCATGGCTACCGGCCCGCAGCCTGACCCTGGAAGAGCACTGGAACCCCGACCCTGGCAACCAGCAGGTGCAGATTGGCGACTCGTTGACCCGCAACATCACCTTGCGTGCCGAAGGCTTGTCCAGCACCCAGCTGCCGCCGCTGCCAGCCACCGAAATCACCGGCCTGCGCCGTTACCCCGACCAGCCGTTGCTGCGCAATGAAATCAGCGAGCGCGGCATGACCGCCAACCGCGAAGAGCGCGAAGCCCTGGTGCCGACCCACAGCGGTACGCTGGCCCTGCCGGCGCTGGAAGTGGCCTGGTGGAACACCCGCGAAGATCACCTGGAGCACAGCAGCCTGCCGGCGCGCACGCTGAACGTGCAGGACAACCCGGCGCTGAGCGCCGACACCCCGGTTGGCGACAACAGCAGTGCCAGCAGCTTGCTTTGGCCGTGGCAGCTGGCCACCCTGGTGTTCGCCCTCACCACCTTGCTGGGCTTTGCCCTGTGGTGGCGCGCCCGCTCGCAGCCAGCGGTGCTGCGCGCCGCGCAGGCCGGGCCGAGCCCGCGTACCTTGCTGGATGATCTCAAGCGCGCGTGCCAGGCCAACGACCCACAGGCAACCCGCCAGGCGCTGGACGCCTGGGCTCGCCAGCAGCCGGAGACCCTGGCCGAGATGGCGGCGCGGTTCGTACCGTTGTCGGATGCACTGGATGGGTTGAACGGGGCGCTGTATAGCGAGAGCGGGCAGTACTGGCAGGGTGAAGATTTGTGGCGGGCGATCGGTACGATTCCGCCGGCTGAGCAGGTATTGCTGCCGACCGGCGAGAACGGCAGCCTGCCGCCGCTCTATCCCAAGTGATGTGCTGCCTGTGCAGGCCTCTTCGCGGGTAAACCCGCTCCCACAAACCTTGCGCAGTACCTGTGGGAGCGGGTTCACCCGCGAACACCGGCGTAGCCGGTGCCACCGTAAGATATTTCTGAACCTGCAACCCAATGCTTCAGAATCAACCCGCTTAGGAATTATCCTACGCGCGCTGCCGAACTATCGCTGTTGTCGGGGAAACACCTCACGGATAACGTTTCCGGGTCGCTTCGGTGACCGGGTGTGAGAACCCGACAGAGATTTTACGCAGCACCTCTATGGTGGCCGTACGTGGGCGGGCCTTGGCCTGGCCGAGTCTTTGCGTATTTCTCCTCGGTTTCTCACCCCGCGTACGGCTGCCACCCTCAATCCGTGAGAAAGATTCAGGTGGCAGTTCCCTTCTCCTTCAGAGGAATACGCCATGAAGAAACTCGTCCCCGATCCACCCGTAAAACTAACGGCCCGCCCCTTCTACACCATCAACCAGGACACACCCTCGGTTGACGCCCTGATCCACACCCTCCAGCTGATGGCCGGCATCGAAGACTCGCTGGACGAATACATCTGCGCCAATGCCGGCGAGCCCGGCATCAACATGCTGGTCAACGCGGTGCATCACGTACAGATGACCAAGGCCCTGGCCGAGTTGCTGTTGCACCGGCAAACCGGGGATATCACCCTGCACTGACTACACAGCCCCAAGACAAGCGCGGCCCCTGTAGGAGCGGCCTTGTGTCGCGAAAGGGGCGCAAAGCGCCCCCAGGATCTTCGCATCACCGCAAAATCGCCGGGGCCGCCTTGCGGCCCTTTCGCGACACAAGGCCGCTCCTACAGAAAGCGTGATCGCATCAAGGCTGCCAGGTGTTCGCCGACACACTTTCAGGCGAGCACCTGTTAGCCCCATGCTTGGGTTACCATACCGCCCTTTCCCCGCTTGCTCGACTCGACACCAACAGGTCATCCATGCGTCTGTTTCATACCTCCGACTGGCACCTGGGCCAAAGCCTGCACGGCCAGGAACGCGACTTCGAACACGCCTGCTTCCTCGACTGGCTGCTCGGCCAGCTGCGCCTGCGCCAGCCGGATGCGCTGCTGATCGCCGGCGATATCTTCGACACGGTCAACCCGCCGGTCAAAGCCCAGGAACGTCTCTACGACTTCATCGTCCAGGCCCACGAACAACAGCCGAAGCTGGACATCGTGATGATCGCCGGCAACCACGACTCCGGCTCGCGCATCGAGCTGCCCGCGGCACTGATGCGCCGCCTGCGCACTCATGCCCTGGGCCGTGTGCACTGGCTGGACGAGGGCCAGCTGGACGCCGAGCGCCTGCTGATTCCGCTGACCAACGGCCGTGGCAAGGTCGCTGCCTGGTGCCTGGCCCTGCCCTTCCTGCGCCCGGCCGAGGTGACCGGCCCGCAATTGGGCGACGACTACCTGCAAGGCATCACCCAGGTGCACCAGCAGCTGATCGCCGCCGCGCAAAAAAAGCGCAAGAAGGACCAGGCGCTGATCGCCATCAGCCACGCGCACATGGCCGGTGGCGCGGTGTCGGAAGACTCCGAGCGCAGCCTGATCATCGGCAACGCCGAGGCGCTGCCTGCCAAGCTGTTCGACAAGGCCATCAGCTACGTCGCCCTGGGCCACCTGCACAAGCCGCAGAAGGTCAACCGCGAAGAACGCATCCGCTACAGCGGCTCGCCGATCCCGCTGTCGTTCGCCGAAATCAACTACCCGCACCAGGTGCTGGAAGTGGAGCTGGACGGCACTGGCCTGGTCAGCGTCGAACCACGCCCGGTACCGCGCGCCGTGGCCCTGCAACGGGTCGGCCCGGCACCACTGGGCGAATTGCTGGAGCAGTTGGCCGACCTGCCAGTGATCGACCTGCTCGAAGACCCCAACCGCCAGCCCTGGCTGGAGGTGCGGGTGATACTGGACGAGCCGCAACCCGACCTGCGCCAGCAGATCGAAACCGCACTGGAAGGCAAGGCCGTGCGCTTGATCCGCATCAGCGCCGAATACGCCGGCCGCAACAATGCCGAAGACGATGACCTGGCCTTTGTAGAGCTGTCCCAGATGACCCCGCAGGACCTGTTCAGCCGCGCCTGGGAGCAAGCCTATGGCAACCCCGCCGACGAACAGGCGCTGGCCGACTTCGCCCTGCTGTTGCAGGACGTGCAGCAGGAAGAGGAACAGCCATGAAGATTCTTGCCATCCGCCTGAAGAACCTGGCATCCCTGGCCGGCCCGGTCGATATCGATTTCACCGCCGAACCGCTGGCCAGCGCCGGCCTGTTCGCCATCACCGGGCCTACCGGGGCGGGCAAAAGTACCCTGCTCGACGCCCTGTGCCTGGCGTTGTTCGGCACCGTGCCACGGCTGAACGACATTGGCCGCGAGGCCAAGGTGCCGGATGCAGACGGCGAGATCCCTACCTCCGACCCGCGCAACCTGCTGCGCCGCGGCACCGGCAGCGGCTTTGCCGAAGTCGATTTCGTCGGCATCGATGGCCGCCGCTACCGCGCCCGCTGGGAAGCCAACCGTGCTCGCGACAAGGCCAACGGCAAGCTGCAGCACAGCCGCCAGAGCTTCTATGACCTGGACAGCGAGCAGGTACTGGGCAGCGGCAAGAACGAATACAAACAACTGGTCGAAGCCCGCCTGGGCCTGAACTTCGAACAGTTCACCCGCGCGGTGATGCTGGCCCAGAGCGAATTCGGCGCCTTCCTCAAGGCCGACGACAAAGAACGCAGCGAGCTGCTGGAAAAGCTCACCAACACCGCCATCTACACCCGCCTGGGCCAGCGGGCCTTCAGCAAGGCACGCGAAGCCGGCGAGGCCCACAATGCCCTGAAGGACCGTGCCAGCCACCTGCTGCCGATGGCCGCCGAAGCCCGCGCCGAGCTCGACCAGCGCCTGGAACAGGCGCAGCAGCAGTTCAAGGCCGACCAGGCCGGCGAGCGCCAGCTGGAGCAGCAACGCAACTGGCTGAACGAGCAGCGCCAGCTGCAGGCCCAGCACGCCGAAGCCGGCACCGCGCTGCAGGCCGCCGAGCAGGGCTGGCAACAACTGGCTGACCAGCGCCTGGACCTTGTGCGCCTGGAGCGCCTGGCCCCGCAGCGCCACCAGTTCCACCGCCAGCAGACACTGACCGCGCAACTGGCACCGCTGGCAGCGAAGATCGCCGAACAACAGCAGCAGCAAGCCGAGCTGCAAGTGCGCACCAGCGAGCTCGAACAGGCGCTGGACGCCGCGCGTCAGGCGCTTGCCGATAGCCAGGCCCAACACAGCGAGAACGCCCCTCGCCTGCGCCAGGCCTTTGCCGCCCAGGACAACCTGGCCCGCCTGGAGCAGGAGCTGGCAGCACAGCGCAGCGCCGGCCAGCAGGCCGAGCAGCAGGTCGCCGAAGGCCAGCAGCACCTGCAGCAGCTGGAAGACAACCAGCAGCGCAGCCTGCAGCAACTGGCGCAGATCGACACCGCGCTCGCCGACAGCCAGCACCTGGCGGGCCTGGCCAATGCCTGGCACGCCTACCTGCCGCAACTGAAGCAAGTGATGCTGATCGGGGGCCGCCTGGCCAAGGGCCGTGAAGAGCTGCCCGGCCTGCAGGCCCAGGCCAGCCAGGCCAATGCGCACTTGCAGGCCGAGCGCGATGCCTTCGAGCTGCTGTTCCGCGAAGCCAAGGCCGAACCCCAGGCCCTGGCAGAACAGATCGACCTGCTGGGTGGCATGCTGCAGGACAACCGCAAGCAGCAGCGCGCCGTGGAAGAGCTGTCACGCCTGCATGGCCGTGAACTGGAACTGCGCCAGCAGCTGGAGGCCGTGCGCGTGCGTCAGCAGCAGGCCATGCAGCAGCGCCAGCAACTGATTACCGAAGGCACCGCCGCCAAGGCCGAGCTGGAAGCCGCCGAGCAAGCGCTCAACCTCACCCGCCAGTTGCTGGAACGCCAGCGCCTGGCACGCAACACCAGCGTCGAAGAGTTGCGCGGCCAGTTGCGCGACGGCGAACCCTGCCCGGTGTGCGGCAGCGCCGAGCACCCGTTCCACCAGCCTGAAGCGCTGCTGCAAAGCCTGGGTCGCCATGACCAGGCCGAAGAAGATGCCGCGCAGAAGCAGGTCGAAACCCTCAACAGCAAGCTGGTGGAGCTGCGCACCCAGCTGGGCGTGGTCAACGCCCAGCTCAAGGACTTCCAGCAGCAACAGCAGCACCTGGACGAACAGCTGCAACCGCTGGTGGCCCAGGTGCAGGCGCACAGCCTGTGGCCGGCCCTGGCCCCGCAGGACGACAAGGCCCGCAGTGCCTGGCTCGACAGCCAGCTGCGGCGCCTGGACGAAGAAATCGGCCAGGACGAGAAACGCCAGAGCGCCCTGCTCGCCCTGCAAAAAGATGCAGCCCGTCTCAACCAGCAACTGCAGGCCGCCCAGCAGGCGCAACAGCAAGCCCAGCGCCACCTGGAGCAACAGCACCAGGCCCTGGCCAGCGACGAGCAGCAGTTGCAGCAAGGCCTCGCGGACCTTGCCGGCGTATTGCCCGAAGAGGCCCTCAAGGCCTTGAACGACGACCCGGCCAATGCCTTCCTCGCCCTGGACCAGCAGATCGCCCAACGCCTGCAGCAACTGGAGCAGCGCAAGGACGAACAGGAAGAACAGCAAGCCCGCCAGGCCCAGCTGGACAAGCTGCGCGACCAGCAGCAGGCACGCGTGCAGACCCAGCAGCAGCTGCAGCAGAAACTTGCCGCCCTCGACGAGCAGCGCCAACAGGCCCAGGCTTCGCTTGGCGAACTGCTTGGCGGTCACGCAAGCGCCGAGGCCTGGCAACAGCACATGGACGCCGCGCTGGAGCAGGCCCGCGCCCTCGACACCGACACTGCCCAGCGCCTGCAGGAGCTGCGTACCCAAGGCGTGCAACTGGCCAGCGAACTCAAGGCCAACACCCAGCAGCAGCAGGCGCTGGACGCCGAGTGCCAGCAGTTGCAGGGCCAGATCGCCCAGTGGCGCGCAGAACACCCGGAACTGGACGACGCCGGCCTGGATCGCCTGCTGGGCATGGAGGACGCGCAGGTCAATGAGCTGCGCCAGCGCCTGCAAGGCGCCGAAAAGGCCATCGAACAGGGCCGCGTGCTGCTGCAGGAACGTGAACAACGCCTGCAGCAACATGCCGCGCAAATGACCGTGGACACCTCGGCCGACGCTTTGGAACAGGCCCTGACCGAACTGCGCGAACGCTTGGCCGGCCATGAGCAGCAATGCGCCGAACTGCGTGCACAGCAGGCCGATGACCAGCGTCGCCAACAGGCGCACCAGGCGCTGGCGGCGGAAATCGAACAGGCCCACCAGCAGTGGCAACGCTGGGCTCGCCTGAACGCCCTGATCGGTTCGGCCTCGGGCGATGTGTTCCGCAAGATCGCCCAGGGCTACAACCTCGACCTGCTGCTGCACCACGCCAACGCCCAGCTGCGCCAGCTGGCCCGCCGCTACCGCCTCAAACGCGGCGGCAGCGCCCTCGGCCTGCTGGTGCTGGACACCGAGATGGGTGACGAACTGCGTTCGGTGCACTCGCTGTCTGGTGGAGAAACCTTCCTGGTGTCGCTGGCCCTGGCCCTGGGCCTGGCCTCGATGGCCTCCAGCACGCTGCGCATCGAATCGCTGTTCATCGATGAAGGCTTCGGCAGCCTCGACCCCGAGTCGCTGCAACTGGCAATGGATGCACTCGACGGCTTGCAGGCCCAGGGCCGCAAGGTGGCGGTTATTTCCCACGTGCAGGAAATGCACGAACGCATCCCGGTGCAGATCCAGGTGCGCCGCCAAGGCAATGGCCTGAGTGACGTGGAGGTGTGCGGGTGATCCTCTACTCGTTCCGCCGCTGCCCCTGGGCCATGCGCGCGCGCCTGGCCCTGCGCTATGCGGGGTGCGAGGTGGAGATTCGCGAGGTAGCGATGAAGAACAAGCCGGCAGAACTGCTGGCCTTGTCACCCAAGGGCACGGTGCCGGTACTGGATACCGGTGCCGGGGTGCTCGAAGAAAGCCTGGACATCATGCGCTGGGCGCTGGCGCAAAACGACCCGCAGGACTGGCGGCTGCAGGCCGACCCAGTGGCGGCGCAGCAGGCTGAAACCCTGATTGCGCGCAACGACAGCACGTTCAAGGCGCAGGTGAACTTGTACAAGTATGCCGAGCGCTACCCCGAGCATACCCGCGAGCATTACCGCCAGCAGGCCGAGGCCTGGCTGGCGGAACTCGAAGGCCTGCTGGCAAGCAGGCCCTACTTGCTGGCCACGCACCCGAGCATTGCCGATGCCGCGTTGCTGCCCCTGATGCGCCAGTTTGCCGGGGTCGAACCGCAGTGGTTCGCCGAGGCGGCTTATCCGCGGGTGCGGAGCTGGCTGGAGGGGTGGTTGGCTTCGGAGCTGTTCAAGGCCGTAATGGCCAAATGAACCCTGTTTCCTGTACTGGCCCTATCGCCGGCAAGCCAGCTCCCACAGGTACGGCGCTGGACCTGAGGCCTGCTCAACCCCTGTGGGAGCTGGCTTGCCGGCGATAGGGCCAGCACAGGATTCAGTGGTTGTGCTTGCCACTCAATGCCGCATGGAAGTTGGCGCTCTGGCGCAGGTACTGTTCGGTGTAGCTATGGGTAGCAGACGCCTTGCCGCTGCTGTCGGCATGGGCATGCGTCGGCAATACGACCGAAGCGGAAATGGCGGATGCGGCAATGACCGGGAAGAGATTGAAGTTCATCTGGGCTGACCTCGACGGCGGTGGTTTGACGTTGGCCCGTTTGGGCCTTGGGTCAAACTTACGCCGCCGAAGCCGCAGGCAAAAATTCATTGCGGCAGTATCGATTATCACGCCGATCGATATCACTCGATGAATTTCAGGTCCGACGGCGCATCCTGCTTCAGCGTCTGCACCGTCTCCAACAGCTTGCCGCTGCGCGGATCGCGGCGTATCACCACGATCTGGTTGCTCTTCTGGTTGGCCACCAGCAGGAAGTTGTCACTCGGATCGAGGGCGAACTCGCGGGGATGATCCCCCTCCACCGAACGGCGCTGCAGGAATGTCAGCTGGCCATCCTGCTTGCCCACGCTGAACACCACGATCTCGTTGGCCGTGCCTCGGTTGCTCACATACAGGAAGCGCCCGTCTGCCGACAGGTGCAAGCCACCTGCCGCTTTCGCCGCAGCTTCCTTGCTCTCGGTCAGGGGCAGGCGCTGGCGTTCGACCAGGTTGCCCTCCTGCACATCGAACATGACCACGTCGGCACTCATTTCCAGGGTCAGGTAGGCGTGCCGCCCCTTGGCGTCGAACAACAGGTGGCGCGGCCCGCTGCCCGGCGGCAGGTCCACCGACGCGGGGATCGCCGGCGTCAACGGGTGGTCTGCGCTGGCACCGTCGTAGCGGTAGATGAACACCTTGTCGGCACCCAGGTCGCTGGCATACAGGTGGCGGCCGTCGGGTGACAGCACCAGCGAATGCACATGGGCGCCGGCCTGGCGCTCGGGGTTGACCCCGCTCGCCTTGTGCCGGGCCTGTTGCACCACCGGCTTGAGCTTGCCGTCCTTGGCCACCGGGATTACCACCAGGCTGCCGCCAGGGTCGGGCTTGACTGCGTAGTTGGCCACGAACAGATAACGCTGGTCCTGGCTGAGGCTGGCGTGAGTCGGCTCGTCACCTTGGCTGGCCACCTGGTTGATGGGCTTGATCTCGCCTTTTGCACTGACGCTGAAGCTGCTGGCATGGCCGTTCGGGGTTTCATTGACCGCGAACAGCTGGCGTTGATCGGCCGACAATACCAGCCACGAAGGGCTGACACTCTTCACCACCTGCTGCGGCGCAGGTTCGATATGGCCGGTCTTTTCGTCAAACTGATAGCGGTAGATGCCCTGGCTGGCGCCATCGGTGTAGCTGCCCACCAGCAAGGTGGCGGCGTGGGCGTGGAGGGTCATGCTCATCAGGCTAACGGTCAGCAGGCTCGTCCAGATCCGATTCATCTTCGTCATCATCCGGGGCACGAAAGGCACTCATACAGACTAGCCGATGCTCGCCGTTGGCATCGTCGAGTTGCCACTCGTCACCCACGGCGATGGCAGCAGTGATCTGCTCGGGGGTGAAGGACCAGCGGCGGAGCTGGCGGCCGTCCATGCATTCGATGGTGAGGCCGGATTCATCGGAGGTGAAGTCGAAGGCGTGCAGGCCGTCGATCAGGAGCATGTCGCAGGACTGCAGGGCGGTGGCGAGGGGGGACATGGGGGTACCAATCTGAAATGAGTTGGCATTATAGCCCTGGGGCTGCTTTGCAGCCCATCGCCGGCAAGCCAGCTCCCACAGGGATCGCACAAATCTGGAGGCTTGCGCTGTACCTGTGGGAGCTGGCTTGCCGGCGATGGGCCGCAAAGCGGCCCCCTGCAATTCAATGGGCAAAAATCGACCCGCCCTCCTTGCCCACCATCTTCTCCGGCTTGATCAGGAACCGCGCCAACGCCGGCAACAGCCACAGCGCACCGAACATGTTCCACAGCAGCATGAAGGTCAACATCAGCCCCATGTCCGCCTGGAACTTGATCGCCGAGAAAATCCAGGTGCACACGCCGATGGCCAGGCACAACCCGGTGAACAGCACCGCCTTGCCAGTCGAGCGCAGGGTCTCGTAATAAGCCTCCTGCAACGGCAACCCGGCACGCAGGAAGCTTTCCAGCCGGCTGTAGATGTAGATGCCATAGTCCACGCCAATGCCCACACCCAGCGCCACCACCGGCAAGGTCGCCACCTTGACCCCGATGCCCATGTAGGCCATCAGCGCGTTGCCCAGCACCGAGGTCAGCACCAGCGGCAGGACGATGCACAGGGTGGCGGCGAACGAGCGGAAGGTAATCAGGCACATCACCGCCACACAGATGTACACCAGGATCAGGATGGTCAGCTCGGCCGACTTGATCACCTCGTTGGTCGCCGCTTCGATCCCGGCATTGCCCGCCGCCAGCAGGAACTGCAGGCCTTCCTTGTTGTGGCTGTCGGCAAACGCCTTGGCCACGGCAGTGACCCGTTCCAGGGTTTCGGCCTTGTGGTCGTTGAGGAACACCAGCACCGGCGCCAGCGAGCAGTCGCCGTTGTACAGGCCATCGGCGCGGGCGATGGAGTTGTTGAGGATGTCCGGGTTGCGCGACAGGGTTTCCCATTTCAGGCTGCCCTCGTTCATGCCCTTGATCACCTGCTTGGACACGGTCACGAGGGAAATTGCCGACTGCACGCCCGGGGTGTTCTGCATGGTCCACATCAGCTCGTCGATCGGCGCCATGGTCGAGTGGATCGAGCAGCTTTCCGGCGGGGTCTTGACCATGATCACCAGCACGTCGGAACTGGTCGAGTAGTTGCTGATGATGAAGTTGTTGTCCTGGTTGTAGCGCGAATCGGGGCGCAGCTCCGGCGCGCCCTGGTCGAGGTCGCCGATCTTCAGGTTCTGGCTGTACCAAAGGCCACCGGCGAAGGCGACCAGCGCCAGGGCCACCGACACCGGCGCCACCTTGGCACTGGCAAAGTTCGACAGCAGGCGCCAGAACGGGTGCTCGCGGGTGGCGTCCTGCTTGCTGCGCTCGACGGCCTTCTTGCTGATGCCGACGTAGGAGATGGCTACCGGCAGCAGGATGAGGTTGGTGAACACGATCACCGCCACACCGATGGAAGCACCGATGGCCAGTTCACGAATCACGCCGATGTCGATGATCAGCAAGGTGATGAAGCCCACGGCGTCGGCGAGGATGGCGATCATCCCCGGCAGGAACAGCTGGCGGAACGTGCGCCGGGCGGCGGTCAGGGCGTTGTCGGCGTCACTCGACTGCAGGGCGATACCGTTGATCTTCTGCACCCCGTGGGAAATGCCGATGGCGAAGATCAGGAACGGCACCAGCATCGAATACGGGTCCAGGCCAAAGCCCACCGCATGCATCAGGCCCAGCTGCCAGACCACCGCCACCAGGGTGGTGATGAGCACGGCGATGGTGCTGCGGATGCACCAGGTGAACCAGTACAGCAGCACCCAGGTGATGGCCAGGGCGACGCCAAAGAACATCGCCACCATCACCAGGCCGTCGATCAGGTCGCCGACCTTCTTGGCGAAGCCGACGATGTGCACCTTCACGTTGGGGTTCTGCGCCTGGAACTTGTCACGGATCTTTTCTTCCAGCTGGTGCGAGAACTGCTGGTAGTCCAGCTTCACCTGCTTGCCCGGGTCCTGCGGGTCTGGGTAGCTCTCCAGCAGCGGCACGTCGACGATGCTGGATTTGAAGTTGTTGCCCACCAGGCGCCCCACCTGGCCCGACTTGAGCACGTTGTCGCGCAGGGTGTCGAGGCTGTCCTGCGAACCGTTGTAGGTGTTGGGGATCACCTCGCCACCGGAAAAGCCTTCCTCGGTGACCTCGCTCCAGCGCACGCTGGGGCTCCACAGCGACTTCAGCCCGGCACGGTCGACGCCAGGGATGTAGAACACTTCGTCATGGATCTGCCGCAGGGTCTCCATGTAGTCCTTGTCGAAGATGTCGCCATTCACGGCCTCCACCGAAATGCGCACGGTGTTGCCGAGGTTGGCCAGGTCGTTGCGGTGCTCCATCATCTGCTCGATGAACGGGTGCTGCAGCGGGATCATCTTCTCGAAGCTGGTGGACGGGCGAATCTGCGTGGCCTGCCAGAACAGGAAGATGCTGACCAGTACGCACAGGGCGATGACCACGGGGCGATTGTTGAAGATCAGGCGTTCGAGCAGCGTGGCCTTGTCCTGGTGATGCGGGTGCATGGTGATGCTCTCCCTGCTGGTCATGGACGCACCTCCTGGTCAGCACCCTGCGGGTCAGCCAGGTGCACGCCACCCTGCCCTACCAGCAGCAGGCCGCCATCGGCCAGGCCGCTGACGCCGGCCAGGGCAATGCGGTCGGCGCGGTTGTAGACACTGAAGGTCTGGCCATCATCGGTACTGCGCAGCACGCTGCCGCCATTGCCGACCAGCACCAGGCTACCGTCCTCGACAAGCGTAGCGCCTGCCAGGCCGAATTCGAGGGTTCCACGTGCGGCCTTGAGCTCGATCGGCTGCCAGCTGTCACCAAAATCGGTGGAACGGAACAGGTTGCCGCGCAGGCCGTAGGCCAGCAGGGTGTGCGGCTGGGCAGTGCCGATCACGCCGAACAGCGAGCCCTCGTAAGGGCCCTCGACCTTGGCCCAGGTCTGGCCGTTGTCGGCGGAGCGGAACATGCCACCCTGCTCGCCGACGATGAACAGGCCCGCGTCACGCACCTGGGCGATACCGTTCAGGTGCAGCTGGTCGGGGTTGTCCAGGCGCTCGGCGACATCCTGCCAGTGCTGGCCGCCGTCGGTGGTTTCCAGCAAGGCGCCATAGGCACCTACGGCAAAGCCGTGCTGGGCGTCGAGGAAGGCGACATCGAGCAAGGGTGCTTCGCGGGACAGGTCTTCGAACTGCTTGCTCCAGGTGGCACCACCATCGCTGCTGGCGAGCACCAGCGCATCGTGGCCGACGGCCCAGCCGCGCTTGTCGTCGAGGAAGAACACCGCGGTCAGCAGTTGCCGGGTGGGCACTCGCGCCTGGGTCCAGGTGCTGCCCTGATCGTCGGAGAACAGGATATGACCGCGATCGCCCACCACCACCAGGCGCTTGCCGGCATGGGTGGCGTCGATCAGCAGGCTTTGGCTGGCCTTGGCCGATTCGGTGGAATACTCGTCGGCGGCAGCGGCTTGCACGCTGTCAGCCCACATGCCAAGCCCCAGCGCCAGTACCGCGCCGGCTGCCAATGGCCAGGCAAAGCGCCTGTTCTGTTCCCTCATGACTGTCCCCCTGTTGTGTTCTTGTGTGGTGGGTCAATGCACTGCAGGTACTGCGAAAAGCCTGATCTAGAGGCCTGCAATAGCTTGAGGGGATCGTAGCGGGGATATTTGCGGGAACACAACGGGCGGGGTGTTATGTTTTGTTGTCGGCTCCAAAAGCTTCGCGGGTAAACCCGCTCCCACAGGTCCTGCACAGCCCATGAAAGCGGTGCAGTACCTGTGGGAGCGGGTTTACCCGCGAAGAGGTCGGCTCAGGCTACGGAAAACTCAAGCCAGGCTCTTGCTCACAACCTCATACACATCACTGGACAGCTCACCAGAAGCCAGAATCCGCTCCAGCTCGCCCTTCATCAGGGCCTGACGCGCATCGTCATACTTGCGCCAGCGGGTCAGCGGTGCCAGTTGCCGCGAGGCGATCTGCGGGTTCAGCGCATTCAGCTCGATCACCAGGTCCGCCAGGAAGCGGTAGCCAGAGCCATCCGCCGCATGGAAGTTGACCAGGTTCTGCCCGGCAAAGGCGCCGACCAGCGCACGTACCTTGTTCGGGTTCTTCAGGGTGAACGCCGGGTGCTGCATCAGCGCCTTGACCCGCGCCAGCCCGCCCGGCAGCGTACTGGCCGCCTGCACGCTGAACCACTGGTCCATGACCAGCGGGTTGTCCTTGAAGTGCTCGGCAAAGGCTTCCAGCGCCTTGGCCCGCTCGGCCTCGAACGGCGAGTTGACCAGCACGGCCAGGGCGGTCAGGCGCTCGGTCATGTTGTCGCAGTGCTCGAACTGCTCCAGGGTCGCCTGCAGCACCTGCGGCTTGCCGCTCTGCATCAGGTACGACAGCGCGATGTTCTGCAGGCTGCGGCGGGCGAAGTGCTCGGCCGAGGCCACGTAGGCGGTGCTGCGCGACACTTCGCGGTTGGCCTGGTAGCGCGCCCACAGAGCGTCGAACAGCTGCTCGGCGATCTGCTGGCGGGCGAACTCGCGGGCGGCGTGGATGGCGTCCACGTCGGCCACCTGGCTGATTTCGGTGAGGTAGGCCTCACCCGGCAGCGAGAGCATTTCGGCAACCATGGCCGGGTCCAGCGAG
Source organism: Pseudomonas sp. LSJ-87 (assembly GCF_032971465.1). Taxonomy (NCBI): domain Bacteria; kingdom Pseudomonadati; phylum Pseudomonadota; class Gammaproteobacteria; order Pseudomonadales; family Pseudomonadaceae; genus Pseudomonas; species Pseudomonas sp. LSJ-87. The sequence goes on from NZ_JAWJYQ010000015.1 coordinate 82,421, forward strand.
TCGTTGCCGAGCACGGTGCCCAGGGCGCTGATCAGGCGCTGGTCGAGCTTGAGTGCTTCGCCGCGCTGATGCTGGCCGATCAGCTCCTGCAGCACCTGCACCGACAACTGCTGCCCCGCCTCCCAGCGGTTGAAGCCGTCGCTGTCGTGCTGCATCAGGAACATCAGCTGGTCGCGGTCGTAGGGGAAGCTGAGCTTGACCGGTGCACTGAAGCCACGCAGCAGCGAAGGCAGCGGCTTGGCCTGGATGCCCTGGAAGGTGAAGGTCTGCTCGGCCTCGGTCACCGACAGCACGCGGCTGGTGCCGTGCACCGTCGCTTCACCGGCCAGTTGCAGCGGCAGGTCGTTGCCTGCGGCATCCAGCAGGCCAAGCTCCACCGGGATCACGAACGGCAGTTTTTCGGCCTTGTCCGGGGTCTGCGGGCAGCTCTGGCGGAAGGTCAGGCTGTAGGTCTGCGCGGCCGCGTCATAGGCATCGCTGACTTCCAGGCGCGGGGTGCCGGCCTGGTTGTACCAGCGCTTGAACTGGGTGAAGTCGACGCCGTTGGCGTCTTCCATGGCCTTGATGAAGTCGTCGGTGGTCACCGCCTGGCCATCGTGGCGTTCGAAATACAGGTCGCTGCCCTTGCGGAAGCCGTCTGCGCCCAGCAGGGTACGAACCATGCGCACCACTTCGGCGCCCTTCTCGTACACGGTCAGGGTGTAGAAGTTGGAGATCTCGATGAAGCTGTCCGGGCGCACCGGGTGGGCCATGGGGCCAGCGTCTTCGGCGAACTGGTGAGTGCGCAGGTAGGCCACGTCTTCGATGCGTTTGACCGTGCGCGAGTTCATGTCGGCGCTGAACTCGGCATCGCGGAACACCGTGAAGCCTTCCTTCAGCGACAGCTGGAACCAGTCACGGCAGGTGACCCGGTTGCCCGACCAGTTGTGGAAATACTCGTGGGCAACCACGCCTTCGACGCGCTGGTGTGCGGCATCGGTGGCCGTTTCGGCACGGGCCAGCACACAGCTGGAGTTGAAGATGTTCAGGCCCTTGTTTTCCATGGCGCCCATGTTGAAGTCGTTGACCGCGACGATCATGAAGATGTCCAGGTCGTACTCGCGGCCATAGACTTCTTCGTCCCAGCGCATGGACTTCTTCAGGCTGACCATGGCGTGGTCGCACTTGTCGATGTTCTCGGGCTCGACGTAGATGCGCAGGGTCACGTCACGGCCGGACTGGCGGGTGAAGCTGTCCTCGACGCACCACAAATCACCGGCCACCAGGGCGAACAGGTAGGCCGGCTTCCTGAACGGGTCTTCCCAGGTCGCCCAGTGGCGACCATCGTCTGCCGGCCCGCTGCCGATCGGGTTGCCGTTCGACAGCAATACCGGGTAGCGATGCTGCTCGGCGATGACCGTGGTGGTGAAGGTGCTCATCACGTCCGGGCGGTCGAGGTAGTAGGTGATCTTGCGGAAGCCTTCGGCCTCGCACTGGGTGCAGAACATCTTGCCCGACTTGTACAGGCCTTCCAGTGCGGTGTTGCTCTCGGGGTGGATCTTCACGCTGGTGTCGAGGGTGAAGCGCTCGGCCTTGGGCTGCACGGTCAGGCTGTCGGCATCGAGCTGGTAGTCGCCCGGCTGCAGCTCCTGGTCATCCAGCGAGGCGCGCAGCAGCTCCAGCTGCTGGCCATCGAGTTCCAGTGGCGGCAGGCCGGCACCGCGTGCCGGGTTGCGGCGCATGACCAGTTGCGCGTGAACCAGGGTGTGGTCCTCGAACAGCTCGAAGGTCAGGTGCGTCTCGTCGATCAGGTACTCGGGCGCCTGGTAATCCTCGAGGTAGATCACTTGCGGTTGTTCGGTACGCATGTGCAGGTCCTTTTTACTGGAGCACGGCCAACTGGTAGGCCGTGTACTTGCGAATATTGATCACACCGGTGTCGAAGATCAGGTACTGGCCCTTGATGCCCAGCAGCGTGCCTTCCACTACCGGGTCCTTGTCGAGGTTGAAGCTGACGATCTTCGATGGGTAGGCCTCGACCGGGTACTTCATCTGCACCACTTCGGCGTCGGCCAGCGGCTGGATCGCCTGCAGGCCGAAGCGCCCCTGCAGCTCGCGCAGGCCATCGGCACAGGCGTCGAACACCTGTTCACGAATGGCGACCAGGTCGAGCTCCTCGGCATCGCCCTTGAGCAGGGCGCGCCAGTTGGTGCGGTCCGGCACCTGGCTGCGCAGCAAGTCTTCGACCAGGCCGGACTGCTGGCGGGTGGCCACGCGCACGATCGGCAGGGCCTGGCTGGCGCCCTGGTCGAGCCAGCGGGTGGGCAGCTGGGTGGCGCGGGTGATACCGACCTTGATCCCCGACGAGTTGGCCAGGTAGACCACATGGTCGGTCATGCAGAACTGTTCGCCCCACGACGGTTCGCGGCAGGTGCCAGCGTCGTAGTGGCACTTTTCCGGGGCCATGATGCACACGTCGCACTGGGCCAGTTTGGTCATGCACGGGTAGCAGTAACCCTGGCTGAAGCTGGTCTTGGTGCGCTTGCCACAATGGCTGCAGTGAATGGCGCCGAGGTATTCAAGGCGCAGGCGCTGGCCAATCAGCGGGTTGACCGGCACCTGCGTGTCATCCAGGCGGAAGCTGTACTGCACCACTGGCGCCTGCAGGCTTACCGCCATCTTGCTCAACGAGCCACGAGCGAGTTCGATCAATGTACCGAGTCCGACTTGAACAGAATGTTGGCGATCGGCGCGGACTTCGAGGCGCATTCCTGCGGGCCCATGTAGCCGGTACGCTGGTCTTCGGGCAGGTTTTTCATCTCCCAGGCGATTACCGCCTGCAGCGACAGCTCTTTCTGCTCGGCAGTGAGCTTGCGGCCATCCGACCATTTGCCGATTTCCACGGCCAGTTTCAGGCTCTCGTAGATTTCCGGGGTGATGTTTTCAATCATTTGCGCGAAAGTGGACATAGTGTCTCCTGATTCAAGCCGACAGTTTACGCCGGGCCAGCGCCCCACCCAAGAGCCCGGTCAGGCATCCGATGAGCAGCCCGCCGACGTGGGCGGCGTTGGCGATCTGGCCAAGGCCCAGGGTGTCGATCACGCCGCTCAGGCACACCACCAGCCAGATCAGCATCATCACCAGCACGCCCTTGGGCAGGTTGAAGTAACGGTCGGGTGCCAGCCACTGGTACAGCCAGATGTGCCCGAGCAGGCCGTACAGCACGCCGGAAAGGCCGCCGAACAGGCTCGGCCCGCTGCTGTAGTGCTGGGCCAGGTTGGACACCAGGCTGAACAGCAGGGTCAGGCCCAGTAGCGCCCACGGGCCCTGGCGCAATTCGATGCGTTTGCCCAGTTCCCAGTACCACAGGCTGTTCATGGCCAGGTGCAGCACGCCGAAATGCAGCAGCATGGGCGATACCAGGCGCCACCACTGGCCTTCGTCCAGGCTTTGCGCCAGCGGGCTGAAGTACAGGTAGTCGCCCTGGACGCGGAAATCGAGGAAGGTGAACCAGCTGATGGTGGTGAAGTTGTCGCCCAGGCCGGTGAGGCCGGCAACGATGAAGCACAGCAGCAGGGTCAGGGTGGTGATCTTGCAGGCGCGGGCCTGTTCCGCCAGGGAGGGCCCTTTCGCGGGCTCGCCCGCTCCCACAGGATCGGTGGTGGCTGGCAGGTCGGCGTTGCCGTCGGGGTAGCGCTGGTAGAGTTCGCGGACGTCTGCGGCCAGGGTGTCGGGGGCCCAGAGCACCTGGGCATCGCCCTCCTCGCTGACCCGGTGCGGCACCTGCAGGCGCTGCAGCAGGTGAACGAAGCCGCTGAGGTCGACCGACAGCGGCAGGCGCATCACTTCGATAATGTTCATTGGTTGGCCTGTGGGCGGTCGACATCGACCCAGACGAACTTGTGCGGGTCGATGCGGGTTTCATCATCCAGCCGGTAGGCGGCCAGCTTGCCGTAGAGCACGGCGCTGTAGTCCAGGCAGGCCAGGTTGGCGCGGATCGGCGCCGGGCGGCCGCTACGCCAGTAATGGCCGACGAACAGCATGGGCTCGTCTTCGGCATAGCGCAGCAAGGCGTTCTTCTGGCTGTGACTGAGCGGGGTGCTGGCCACTTCCGCGGGCAGGGCGTCTGGCTGGAACACGATGTCGCCGTAGGTTTGCGGATCTTCTTCCCAGAACTTGGTACGGAAGAAGGCACGGGTCAGGCCGTCGCCACCGGTGAGGGTCAGGCCGTCCGGCAGGCGCATGTCGGTGCCGCGCAGCAGGCGGTTGCACACGGTGGCGGCAAAGCTGCCGCTCACCGCCGAGGCCTGGATGAAGTGCTCGTCGACGCGCCCGTCGGGGTACTGCTGGCGCAGCGGCTCGATCAGCCGCGGGTCCCAGCAGGCATGCACCAGGCGGAAGCGCCCGGCGTCGACGAACAGCGGCAATTCGTAGAACCAGTTGACGAAGTCGTGCCAGTCAGCGGGGTGATGGGCAAACTGAGTCAGGGTTTCGTCGATCAACCGGGCGTGGCGCGGCGTATGCTCGCGCACGAAGGCCTTGCCGCTGCCAGGCAGTGCCGGGGTAACCCAGCCCAGCGCGTTGTACTCGTGGTTGCCCATGATGCAGAACGCCTGGCCGGCCTCGACCATGTCGTGGACGATGTGCAGCGCCTCGCGAATGCGTGGCCCGCGGTCGACGATGTCGCCAAGGAACAGCGCCTGGCGCCGCGGGTGGCGCCACACGCCTGCCACTCGCTTGTAACCAAGGGCGTCGAGCAGGCGTTCAAGGGTCAGCGCACAACCGTGCACGTCACCGATGATGTCGAAACTACGCGCCGGATCGAGCATCAGTCGTCCCTGCTTCCCAAGCGGCTGCCCCAGCCTAGCTTGGTGCGGCAGACCTCGTAGTAGTTGTGGTCCAGCGGGTGGATCAGGCGCAGCTTCTGCGGTTTCTTGCTCACCGTGATGGTGTCGCCAGGGGCGCAGGTGAAGTGGTTCTGGCCGTCACAGGATACCTGCGGGTAGATCTGCAGGTCCTTGGACACCACGATCTTCAGCTCGCTGTTGCCGTCGACCACGATCGGCCGGCCCGACAGAGTGTGCGGGTACATCGGCACGATGACGATGGCGTCGAGCTTGGGGTGCATGATCGGGCCGCCGGCCGACAGCGCGTAGGCGGTGGAGCCGGTGGGGGTGGCGACGATCAGGCCGTCGGCCTTCTGGCTGCAGACGAACTGGCCATCGATGTAGATCTCGAACTCGATCATGCGCGTCGACTTGCCCGGGTGCAGCACCACATCGTTCAGCGCATCACCCTGGCCGATGGCTTCGTTGTGGCGGCGTACCTCGGCCTGCAGCAGGAAGCGGTTTTCCACCAGGTAGTGGCCGTCGAGCACTTCAGCGACCTTCTCTTCCAGCTCGTCGGGGCGGATGTCGGTAAGGAAGCCCAGGTTGCCACGGTTGATGCCCAGCACCGGAATGTTGTGCCGGGCCAGGGCGCGGGCGGCGCCCAGCAGGCTGCCGTCGCCGCCGACCACGATGACCAGGTCACAGACCTCGCCCAGCAGCTTGCGGGTGGAGGTTTGCAGGCCATGGCCGGGCAGCACTTCGGCGATGGTGTCCTCGAGGATCACGTGCAGGTGGCGCTCGAGGAGGAATTTTTTCAGTCGGCGAATGGTGTCGAGCACCTGCGAGCTGCCAAGGCGGCCGATGATACCGATATTGCGAAATTGCTCCATGGGGCTCCTGCGAGGCTCTGCGGCGGGTGACTATGCCGCGATTATGGGCGAAACCACCGGGTAGCGGCAAACCGGCTATGCTCGCAGGATGATGCCATTCGCCCTGCTCCACGACCTGCCCCGGCAGCTACGCCGCCCCAACGTGCGCGACCTGGCCTGGGCCCTGCTGTCGCCCCCGTTGCTCAGCGCCCCGCCCTGCCCCCAGCGCCATCCGCTGGCGGGTAGCCTGTGGGCGGACCAGCCACAGCGCCTGGCAGACTGGCTGCGGGCGCTGGATGACGATGACCGCCCATTGCGCGACTGGCTGGCGCAGCTGGGCAGCCGGCGCCTGGGGCACTACTACGAACGGCTGTGGCAATTCGCCCTGGGCCAGGCCCCGGGCATTGAACTACTGGCGGCCAACCTGGCGATTCGCGAAGGCGGGCGCACCCTGGGCGAGCTGGATGTGGTGCTGCGCGACCGCGACGGTGTGCACCACCTGGAACTGGCCATCAAGCTGTACCTGGGCCCGGAGCATCCCGGGCACGACCCCGTTGCCTGGCTGGGGCCGGGCTGCCATGACCGACTGGGAAGCAAACTGGCGCACCTGGCGCGGCACCAGCTGCCCATGTCAGCGGGGGCGCACAGCCGCGAGGTGCTGGCCCGGCTGGGGGTGGAGCAGGTGCAGGCGCATGTGTGGCTGGGTGGCTATCTGTTCTACCCGTGGCCTGGGCATGCGCAGCCACCACAGGGCGCCAACCCGCAGCACTTGCGCGGGCGCTGGCTGCGGCGGAGGGACTGGGTCATGGGCGAAGGTGAGCGATGGCAGCCGCTGCAACGGCATGCCTGGCTGGCGCCGGCGCGGGTCGAGGCGCAGGAGTGCTGGGCGGTGGAGCAGTTTGCGGCGTGGCTGCACGTGCTGGAGCGGCAGGGTCCGGCGCAGTTGCTGGTGAGGTTGGAGCAAGAGGCTGATGGCGCCTGGCAGGAGGCTGAACGGGTGTTTCTGGTGGCTGATGATTGGCCGCATCTGCCCGATGTCTGATGTTGTCTGGGCTGGCCCCTTCGCGGGTAAACCCGCTCCCACAAGTACTGCACAGGTCTCTGGCTCTGCGCTGTGCCTGTGGGAGCGGGTTCACCCGCGAAAGGGCCGGTGCAGACAACACAATTTTCACAGACCTGGCGCAAAGATTTGTTCCCCCGTAGCCATTACAGTACTTCCTGAGCGCCGGCAAGAGCGCCATTCCGACCTGATGACGAGGACCAATCATGGTTTCATCCACCCCCGCGACCCATTACGCGCGCCTGTCCATCGCCCTGCACTGGCTGATGCTGGTGCTGCTGGCCGCTGTCTATGCCCTTATCGAACTGCGTGGCCTGTTCCCCAAGGACAGCGTCGAACGCAACCTGATGAAGGACCTGCACTTCATGCTCGGGCTCAGTGTGTTCGTGCTGGTCTGGTTGCGCCTGGCCATCCGCCTGAGCCGCCCGACTCCACCCATCGTGCCCAAACCTGCGGCCTGGCAGACCGGCCTCGCGCACCTGATGCACCTGGCGTTGTACCTGCTGATGATCATCCTGCCACTGGCCGGCTGGCTGATCCTCAGCGCCGCCGACAAACCAGTGCCGTTCTTCGGCCTGGAGCTGCCGCACCTGATCGGCCCGAACCCGGACCAGGCCAAGTTCATCAAAGGCTGGCATGAACGCATCGGCAGCTGGGGCTACTGGCTGATCGGCCTGCACGCTCTGGCCGGGCTGTATCACCACTATGTGCAGCGCGACAACACGCTGCTGCGCATGCTGCCCTACAAGTAACCGCGCCGGCCCTGCAGGCCGCCGGTGTGCACCACGATCAAGCGGGTGCCGGGCGAGAACAGCCCGGCCTCGACCTGCTCACGCAGGGCCAGCAGGGCCTTGCCGGTGTAGAGGGCTTCGAGCGGCACGCCGGTGTGCCGCTCGCAATCGGCGATGAACGCCAGCAGCTCAGCGTCGAATTTGCCGAAACCGCCACGGCAGGCGTCGTGCAGCTGGTAGCCATGCGCGCCGGCCAGTGTCGCTACCGCCTCCGGCACACCATGGTCCCTGGGTACCGCCAATGCGCCATGCACCACATGTGCGCCCGCCTCGGCCATTACCAGGCCGGCCAGGGTAGTCCCCGTTCCGGCAGCCAGCCACCAGACGTCGTAGCCCGACCAGCCCAGTGCCGCGATCTGCGCGCGCGCCTGCTGCATGATCAGCACGCAGCCCTGTGCACCAGCCAGCCCGCCGCCCCCTTCGGGGATGCAGTGCCAACCCGGGTAGCGCGCTTGCCAAGGCTGCCAGAAACCCGCTTGGTTTCGTGCGCGATAGCCGCCATAGCCCAGCCAGTGCAGTTCCATGCCCAGCGCCTGCAGGTCACGCACGGTTGGCGTGTCCTGGGCGTGGCCACGCAGCAGGCCGGCGGTGGCGAAGCCGAAGCGCTTGCCGGCAGCGGCCAGGGCGTGCAGGTGGTTGGAATGGTTGCCGCCGAGGCTGATCAGGCCCGGGGCGTTGCTGGCGCTGGCCTGTTGCAGGTGGTGGCGTAGTTTGAACCATTTGTTGCCGCTGATCAGCGGGTCGATCAGGTCCAGGCGCAGGATGGCGGCTTCTACCTGGGCTTGTTGGAGCCAGGGCAGGATCAGGGGCTGCAGGGGGGGTTGGGGGAGGTCAAATTGCATCGCGCGAGTTTACCAGTGAAAGCCTGGGGGCTGCTTTGCAGCCCATCGCCGGCAAGCCGGGCTCCCACAGGTACAGCGCCAACCTCAAGCATCACGCTGTACCTGTGGGAGCCCGGCTTGCCGGCGATGGGCCGCAAAGCGGCCCCGGCGATCTCAGAGCTCAGCCGCCAATCTCGAACCCTGGTTGATCGCCCGCTTGGCATCCAGCTCGGCCGCCACATCGGCCCCACCGATCAGGTGCACCGACTGCCCCGCCGCCACCAGCCCGTCCTGCAGCTCGCGCAGCGGCTCCTGCCCGGCACAGATCACCACGTTGTCCACCGCCAGCACCTGCGGCTCGCCATCGGCCACGCGAATGTGCAGGCCGGCATCGTCAATACCCAGGTACTCGACGCTGTTGAGCATCTGCACCCGCTTGTTCTTCAACCCGGTACGGTGAATCCAGCCGGTGGTCTTGCCCAGGCCGTCACCCACCTTGGATTTCTTGCGCTGCAACAGGTACACCTGCCGCGCCGGGGCATGCGGCTCGGCCTTGATCCCGGCCACGCCACCACGTGCCTGCAGATGGGTGTCGATGCCCCACTCCCTCCAGAACGCCTCACGGTCCTGGCTGGTAGCCACGCCCTGGTGCACCAGGTACTCGGAAACGTCGAAACCGATGCCGCCCGCACCAATCACCGCGACAGCCTTGCCCACCGGCTTGCGCTCGAGCAGCACGTCCAGGTAGCTGAGCACCTTGGCATGCTCGACACCGGGAATGGCCGGCGTGCGCGGGGCGATGCCGGTGGCCAGGATGATCTCGTCGTAGCCACCGTCCACCAGGGCCTGCACATCGACCCGGGTGTTCAGGCGCAGGTCCACGCCCGTGCTTTTGACCTTGTTGCGGAAGTAACGCAGGGTTTCATGGAACTCTTCCTTTCCCGGTACCCGCTTGGCCACATTGAACTGCCCGCCGATCTCGCTGGCGGCATCGAACAGGGTTACCGCGTGGCCGCGCTCGGCCGCCACCGTGGCTGCCGCCAGGCCGGCCGGGCCAGCGCCGACCACGGCAATGCGCTTCACGGTGCGCACGGGCAGGTAGTTGAGCTCGGTCTCGTGGCAGGCACGCGGGTTGACCAGGCAACTGGTCAGCTTGCCGCCGAAGGTATGGTCCAGGCAGGCCTGGTTGCAGCCGATGCAGGTATTGATCTCGTCGCCGCGGCCGGCAGCGGCCTTGTTGACGAAGTCCGGGTCGGCCAGGAACGGCCGTGCCATCGAGACCATGTCGGCATCGCCCTCGGCCAGCACCGCCTCGGCCACCTCCGGAGTATTGATGCGGTTGGTGGTGATCAGCGGAATGTTCACCACGCCACGCAGCTTGGCGGTAACCTTGCTGAAGGCCGCACGCGGCACCTTGGTGGCAATGGTCGGGATACGCGCTTCGTGCCAGCCGATGCCGGTATTGATCAAGGTCGCGCCGGCCTGCTCGATGGCCTTGGCCAGCAGCTCGATTTCGTCCCAGGTGCTGCCGCCCTCGATGAGGTCGAGCATCGACAGGCGGAAGATGATGATGAAGTTCGGCCCGACCGCGCCGCGCACCCGGCTGACGATTTCCACCGCCAGGCGCATGCGATTTTCATAGCTGCCACCCCAGCGGTCGGTGCGGTGGTTGGTGTGGGCGGCGAGGAACTGGTTGATGAAGTAGCCTTCCGAACCCATGATCTCGACGCCGTCGTAACCGGCGCGCTGGGCCAGCACCGCGCAATTGACGAAGTCGGCGATCTGCTTCTCGATACCCGCCTCGTCCAGTTCCTTGGGCTTGAACGGGTTGATTGGCGCCTGGATCGCGCTGGGCGCCACCTGGCGCGGGCTGTAGGCGTAGCGCCCGGCATGCAGGATCTGCAGGCAGATCTTGCCGCCGGCAGCGTGTACCGCCTCGGTGACGATGCGGTGCTTGTCGGCCTCTTCCTCGGTGCTGAGCTTGGCCGCCCCGGAATACACCCCACCCTCATCGTTGGGCGCGATGCCGCCGGTGACCATCAGGCCGACGCCACCGCGGGCGCGCTCGGCAAAGTACGCCGCCATGCGCTCGAAGCCGCCCGGGCGCTCTTCGAGGCCGGTGTGCATCGAGCCCATCAGGGTGCGGTTGCGCAAGGTGGTGAAGCCCAGATCCAGCGGGGCGAGCAGGTGCGGGTAGCGGTCGGCGGCCATGGAAAGGTCCCCAGGTGGCGTGATCACGGAATGCGGATGCCGCACCGGTTGGCGGGCCCCGTCGTTTGTCTGCCTGCGACATTAAACAGCCGTTTGAACGGGCTCAATGATCGAAACTGACAAGTTATTGATCCTCGCGCACAGCACGACTACCCTAGGAAACTCTCGTTTCCAAGGCGCTGTCCTGCTTCATGAGAAAACTCCTGGCAAGCGCCCTGGCGCTGGTGATGATCGCCGCCCTCTGCGGCTACGGTTTCTGGACCCAGCAGCGCCCGGAAGGCCACTACCTGTCCGACCTGCGCATCGAACTGGCATTGAACCACGGCGTGCCGGGCGAGCACGGCAACCTGCTCGGCGTCGAACCGCTGCTCTACCCGGGCGACTACCAGAACCTGCAACGCCTGCACCGCAAACTCGCGGCCTACCTGGAGCAGGCACGTAGCCAAGGGCTTGTCGGCCCGCGTACGGTGGTGGTGCTGCCAGAGCACATCGGTACCTGGCTGTGGGCACGCGGAGAAAAGAACGAGCTGTACCAGGTCACGCAAAGCCGCGAAGCCCTGCAATGGCTGGAACTGAGCAACCCGCTGCGCTATGGCCTGGCCATGCTCCGTGCCGACGGGGACGACTGGCGCGCCGACGCGCACCTGCGCATGAAAGCCGAGCAGATGGCTGCGGACTACCAGCAACTGTTCGGTGGCCTGGCCAAGGAATTCAACGTCACCCTGGTGGCCGGCTCCATCGTGCTGCCCGCCCCCTACGTGAAACAGGGTGTGCTGCATGCCGGCAGCGGCCCGCTGTTCAACAGCAGCGTGGTGTTCGCCGGTGACGGCTCGCTGCTGGGCCAACCGCAACGCCAGCAGTTCCCCGACAGCGAAATGCGCCGCTATGTGCACGATGGCCGCCAGCACCCGCTGCAGGTACTGCAAACCCCTGCCGGGCGCCTGGGCGTGCTGGTAGGCAGTGACAGCTGGTACCCGGAAAACCACCAGCAATTGGCACGACAGGCGGTACAACTGATCGCCAACCCGGTGTTCCTCAGCGGCAAGGGCAGCTGGCAAGCGCCCTGGCGCGGCAATCGCCACCAGGATGCCAGCGCCGGGCTGGCCTTGCAGCGCGGCGAAGTCAGCGAACAGGCGGCCTGGCAGCGCCTGACCGAAGCGGCCGGGGCCGGCGTCAGCAGCATGAGCGTGTTCATGCGTGGGCAGTTCTGGGAACAGGGCAGCGACGGCCAGGGCTTTGCCCACCAGGCGGGTGAATTGCTGGCGGGCACCCCCAGCCCTGGCGCCCGCTTGCTGAACCTGTGGTTATAAGCCCATGGCCCGCCCCCGCGTGCGCCTGGGCGACCTGTCGGTTGGTTTTGTCCAGCCGCTGACCGAGGCCCTGCGCGAACTGGGCCACGACCCCGAGCCGCTGCTGCGCCGCTATGGCCTGGATGCGGCGCGCTTGGGCGAAGCCGGTGCGCGCTTGTCGATCCCGCGCTACATGCACCTGGGGCACGCCGCCATCGAACTGTGCGGTGAGCCCGCGCTGGGCCTGCACATGGGGCGCCTGAGCCGCCTGGCGCATGCCGGCCTGGCCGGGGTCACCGCGGCCCAGGCACCGAACCTGAGCGAGGCGGCACGCACCCTGTTGCGCTTCGAGCCGCTGTACGCCGCCAACTACCGCGGCCACTCCAGTTTTCAGGAAGATGCCCAGGGCGCCTGGCTACGCTTCTACTCCATCAGCCCCTACAACGCCTATAACCGTTTCGTGGTCGATTCGCTACTCGCCGGCTGGCTCGCGCAGCTTGCCGACCTGGCCGGTACGGCGGTGCAGGCCGAACATATGGACATCGAGTTTGCCGCACCCGCCTATGCCGCGCGCTACCAGCCGCTGTGCAACGCGCCCGTGCAGTTCGCGGCCGACGGCAACCAGCTGCGCCTGAGCCGCGCCACGCTGCAGCTGGCCAACCCCAGGCATTGCCCGAGCACCTGGCAGCACCTGCTGCAGCTGTGCGAGGCGGAAATGCTGCAGCGTACGCGGGTGCGCAGCCTGGGTGAGCGCATTACCCACCTGCTAGGCCCGTTGCTCAATGGTGGCCGTGAACCGGACCTGGAAGAAGTGGCGCTGCACCTGCAACTGCCGACCTGGACCTTGCGCCGCAAACTGGCCGAGGAAGGCACGCGCTTTCGCGACCTGCTCAGCGAAACACGGCGCGACCTGGCCGAAACCTACATCCGCGATACGGAGCTGGCCTTTGGCGAGATTGCCTATCTGCTGGGGTTTGCGTCGGCCGAGGCCTTCCAGCGCGCCTTCAAGCGCTGGACGGGCCTTACACCGGGGGAGTTTCGCCGCAGCCAGCGGCGGGCGGGCTAGAGCTCGGTAGCGTCGTCAGCCGGTTCCGGGGTGTCCAGTTCATAAGCCTGGAATTCGAGAAGTTCTTCCTGGTATTCGTCCATAGCCCTGCGTCCTCTCATCTCATGATCTTTATCGGTGTCGCCTTCAACCTAAGCAGGTGGAGTGAAGGAATGATGACAAGCTTATGAGTGGTAAACGTAGCAGGTGTTCAGGAAGTTATCGCGGTGCGTCTGTAACAGGGGATGGACTGCCTGCACCGGCCTCTTCGCGGGTAAACCCGCTCCCACAGGTACTGCGCAGATGTTGAGAACTGCGCAGTACCTGTGGGAGCGGGTTTACCCGCGAAGAGGCCGGTACAGGCAAGCTATCAAAGGGCGGGGGAAGCGGTCTCGGCGGCCTCGGCAGGCTGGGCTTCCTGCTGCACCTCGATCGGTGCCGCCTCCGCCGGTGGGGCCACCGGTTGCGAGCCCTGGCTGTCATCCACCACCGGCGCGGCTACCGCCTCGCTGGCCGGGACAACAGGGGCCGGGGCTGGCGCCGCTTCAACCAAAGGCGCCGCCACCGGGGCCGGTGCCACCGGCGCTGCCGCGGCCTGCTCCGGCAGCCCCAAGGCAGCCGCCGGCGCTTCGACCTTCGGCGCGGGCTCCTCGACCTTGGCCTTGCTCTCCTGCTTAGGCTTGGGCTTTGGCAGGTAGCTCTCCACCAGGGCGAAATAGCGGTCATAGAACTGCGCCGCCGTCACCGTCTCGCTGGCCACCTTGACCATCGAGTCGTCGCTGGAGCCGATCGGCATCGACACAGACCCCAGTACACCAACGCCCAGGCTGGCGGAGGTGTTGGACTTTTTCAGGGCGTAGCGGTCCTGCAGGGCGTTGGCGAACATGGTCGAACGCTGCTCGTCGCTCACATCCGGCGCACAGGTGACGTTGAAGCTGATCTGCAGGTGGTTCTCGCTGTTCTGCTGGAAGCTCTTGTTGCCCACCACCTGGTTGGCGCCGCTGCTGGTGATGATGTAACCCTGGCTGAGCAAGGCGCGCCGGGCGGCCTCGCAGGAGCCGGCATCGCTCACCGGGAAGCTGCGCGAGAAGGTGCCCGAGTCATCGAAGTTCTCGTGCTCGTAGACGGCGGCTTTTTTCGAGGAACAACCGGTCACGCCCGCCAGCACCAGGGCCAGCCCGAGCGCACCAAAGACGGAAGATCTGGTCATTGCGAATTCCGGGTAAGTCAAGAAGGTGCCTATTGTGCAACACAGCAGGCAGGCACAGGAACCGCTGATCGGTGAAGAGTCTGTCAGGTTCGTGTAAATCTGGGTCAAGGGCGGCAATTGCCAGGCGTAAAACGAAAAAAGCGACCCGAAGGTCGCTTTCTCGTGGCTTCGAGGCGTTCAAGGGGCCTCGAGGCGAAGATGGCGCAGCGGACGGGACTCGAACCCGCGACCCCCGGCGTGACAGGCCGGTATTCTAACCGACTGAACTACCGCTGCGTATCATTCAGGCTTGCGCCCGATTGAAACCTGGGTCTACCCTTCCGGCGCGATGGCCTCAGGACAGGCACAAAAAAAGCGATAACGTGATCGCTTCTCTTGTGTTTGCTTCAAGGTGTTCAAGGGACCTTGAAACGAAGATGGCGCAGCGGACGGGACTCGAACCCGCGACCCCCGGCGTGACAGGCCGGTATTCTAACCGACTGAACTACCGCTGCGTATCGTTCAGGCTTTCGCCCGATTGAAACTGGGATCAGCCCAAGGCGTTTGCCTTGTGGCTTCAGACCGGTGCCAGGCACCCATCTGTTACTTAAAAATGGCGCAGCGGACGGGACTCGAACCCGCGACCCCCGGCGTGACAGGCCGGTATTCTAACCGACTGAACTACCGCTGCGCAGCATTCAGGCTTGCGCCCGATTGAAACCTGGGTCTACCCTTCCGGCGCGATGGCCTCAGGACAGGCACAAAAAAAGCGATAACGTGATCGCTTCTCTTGTGTTTGCTTCAAGGTGTTCAAGGGACCTTGAAACGAAGATGGCGCAGCGGACGGGACTCGAACCCGCGACCCCCGGCGTGACAGGCCGGTATTCTAACCGACTGAACTACCGCTGCGCAGTGCGTTCCTCTCTGGCTATCGGCTTCTTGCGAAACCCGAAGCACCAGGAACATCTCAGGAAGTGGTGGGTGATGACGGGATCGAACCGCCGACCCTCTGCTTGTAAGGCAGATGCTCTCCCGGCTGAGCTAATCACCCTCGCGATGTTGCTTGTTGCGTTTGCTTCGCTGAGGCCGCGAAATTTACGCAGGTGGCGAAGCTAAGTCAATAGCCCCATTGAATTTTTTTCAGAAAAGAGCAAAAGCGGTGCGGTTGCCTGTGGCGGCCTCTTCGCGGGTAAACCCGCTCCCACAGGTAGTGCACAGGCCTTGAGAACTGCGCAGTACCTGTGGGAGCGGGTTTACCCGCGAAGAGGCCAGTACGGGATATGCAAAAGGCTCAGGTGTAGATCATCTTGCGGGTCATGCCACCATCGACCACGAACTCCTGGCCGGTGACGAACGCCGCTTGCCGAGACAACAGCCAGGCGACCATGGCCGCCACGTCTTCCACCGTCCCTACCCTGCCCGTCGGGTGCTGGGCATGGTCCGCCTCGGTCAACGGCTCGGCACGGCGCTGTGACGGGTCACGGGCATCGATCCAGCCCGGGCTCACCGCATTGACGCGGATCTCCGGGCCCAGGCTCATGGCCAGGGCATGGGTCAAGGCCACCAGGCCGCCCTTGCTCGCCGCGTAGGCCTCGGTATCGGGCTCGGACTGTCGCGCTCGGGTGGAGGTGAGATTGACGATCGCCCCGTTGTGCGCACGCAGGTACGGCGCACAATGCTTGGCCAGCAACATCGGGCCGTTGAGGTTGACCGCCAGCACCCGGTTCCACTGCGCCAGGCTCAGGCTTTCGAGGGTCTGGTTGTGCGGATTGGCGATGGCCGCATTGCACACCAGCGCGTCCAGGCGGCCAAACTGCCCCAGCACCTCGGACACCCCGGCGCTGACCTGGGCCTCGTCGGCAACGTCCATGGTAATGAACCAGGCATTGTCACCCAGGGCCTTGGCCACCTTGGCGCCGCGCTGGCGGTCAAGGTCGCTGAGCACCACCTGCCAGCCTTCGCAGATCAACCAGGCGGCAATGCCCAGGCCGATGCCGCGCGCGGCACCGGTCACCAGGGCTACCCGGCCGTTATGGCCGGGCGTACCGCCGCGGATTTCGATCACAGTGCCGCCAACCCACGCGCCAGGTCGGCCTGCAGGTCGGCCACATCCTCCAGGCCCACGGCAACGCGGATCAGGCTGTCGCGGATGCCGGCGGCTTCACGTTCCTGCGGCGTCAGACGACCGTGGGAGGTGGTGGCCGGGTGGGCGATGGTGGTCTTGCTGTCACCCAGGTTGGTGGTGATGGAAATCACCCGGGTAGCGTCGATGAAGCGCCAGGCGCCCTCTTTGCCACCCTTGACCTCGAAGCTGACCACCGCACCGAAGCCACTCATCTGGCGCTTGGCCAGTTCGTGCTGCGGGTGGCTCGGCAGGCCGGCGTAATGCACCTTCTCCACGCCCTCCTGCTGCTCCAGCCACTCGGCCAGTACCTGGGCGCTTTCGCAGTGCGCACGCATGCGCAGGCGCAGGGTTTCCAGGCCCTTGGTGAAGATCCAGGCGTTGAACGGGCTGAGGGTGGGGCCTGCGGTACGCAGGAAGCCCACCACTTCTTTCATCTGCTCGGCACGGCCGGCAACCACGCCACCCATGCAGCGGCCCTGGCCGTCGATGAACTTGGTGGCCGAGTGGAACACGATGTCGGCACCCAGCTTCAGCGGCTGCTGCAGCGCCGGAGTGCTGAAGCAGTTGTCCACCACCAGCATGGCACCGTGGGCATGGGCGATTTCGCTGAGGGCGGTGATATCGACCAGCTCGGCCAGCGGGTTGGACGGCGACTCGACGATCAGCAGCTTGGTATTGGCCTTGATGGCCTTTTCCCAGCCGGCGAGGTCGACCAGTGGCACGTAGTCCACCTGCACGCCAAAGCGCTTGAAGTACTTCTCGAACAGGCTGATGGTCGAGCCGAACACGCTCTGCGACACCAGCACATGGTCACCGGCACTGCACAGCGACATCACCACGGCGAGGATCGCCGCCATGCCGGTGGAGGTGCCCACGGCCTGCTCGGCGCCTTCCATGGCCGCCAGGCGCTCCTCGAAAGCACGCACAGACGGGTTGGTGTAGCGCGAATAGACGTTGCCCGGCGTTTCGCCGGCAAAGCGCGCGGCGGCATCGGCAGCCGTGCGGAACACATAGCTGGAGGTCAGGAACAGCGCTTCGCTGTGCTCGGCCTCCGGTGTACGGTTTTGACCGGCGCGCACCGCCAGGGTGTCGAAACCGACACCCTCGAGGTCACTGTCCAGTCGTCCGGCATCCCATTGATCCGTCATGCCGTCACTCCCGAAATCAGTTGTTGTAGAGGTCGATGATCGCGCTGACCGCCTGGTTCTTGACCTTGGCCAGGTCGTTACGAGCCTGCTCGATACGGTCGAGGTAGGCTTCGTCGATATCGCCGGTGACGTACTCACCGTTGAATACCGCGCAATCGAAGTGGTCGATCTTGATCTTGCCGCCACCGACCGAGTCGATCAGGTCCGGCAGGTCCTGGTAGACCAGCCAGTCGGCGCCAATCAACTCGGCCACTTGTTCGGTGGTACGGTTGTGGGCGATCAGTTCGTGGACACTCGGCATGTCGATGCCGTAGACGTTGGGGTAGCGCACCGCAGGGGCTGCGGAGCAGAAGTAAACGTTCTTGGCACCGGCTTCGCGAGCCATCTGGATGATCTGCTTGCAGGTGGTGCCGCGCACGATCGAGTCGTCCACCAGCATCACGTTCTTGCCGCGGAACTCCAGCTCGATGGCATTGAGCTTCTGGCGTACCGATTTCTTGCGCGCGGCCTGGCCGGGCATGATGAAGGTACGGCCGATGTAGCGGTTCTTGACGAAACCTTCGCGGAACTTGACGCCCAGGCGGTTGGCCAGTTCCAGGGCCGCGGTGCGGCTGGTGTCCGGGATCGGGATGACCACGTCGATGTCGTGCTCGGGGCGCTCGCGCATGATCTTGTCGGCCAGTTTTTCACCCATGCGCAGACGGGCCTTGTACACCGACACGCCATCCATGATCGAGTCCGGGCGGGCCAGGTAGACATGCTCGAAGATGCACGGTTGCAGCTTCGGTGCTTCGGCGCACTGCTTGGTGTACAGCTGGCCTTCTTCAGTGATGTATACCGCTTCGCCCGGCGCCAGGTCGCGGATCAGGGTGAAGCCGAGCACGTCCAGGGCCACGCTTTCCGAGGCGATCATGTATTCCACGCCTTCGTCGGTGTGACGCTGGCCGAACACCACCGGGCGGATGCCGTTGGGGTCACGGAAGCCGACGATGCCGTAGCCAGTGATCATCGCCACCACGGCGTAACCGCCGACGCAGCGGCTGTGCACGTGGGAAACCGCGGCGAACACGTCTTCTTCGGTCGGCTGCAGCTTGCCACGCACCGCCAGCTCATGGGCGAACACGTTCAGCAGTACTTCCGAGTCGGAGTTGGTGTTGACGTGGCGCAGGTCGGACTCGTAGATCTCCTTGGCCAGCTGCTCGACGTTGGTCAGGTTGCCGTTGTGTGCCAGGGTGATGCCGTATGGCGAGTTGACGTAGAACGGCTGGGCCTCGGCCGAGGTCGAGCTGCCCGCAGTCGGGTAGCGCACGTGGCCGATGCCGATGTTGCCGACCAGGCGCTGCATGTGGCGCTGCTGGAACACGTCGCGCACCAGGCCATTATCCTTGCGCAGGAACAACCGGCCGTCATGGCTGGTCACGATACCGGCAGCGTCCTGGCCGCGGTGCTGGAGGACCGTAAGCGCGTCATACAGCGCCTGATTGACGTTCGACTTACCGACGATACCGACGATGCCACACATGCGACGCAACCCCTACTTTGACGAAACTTGAGTGAATAGCGCTCAGGGCTTTGCCGGCCCGAGCAACTGTTCCTTGAACGGAAGATCAGCTGGAGTGCCGATCAGCCCACTGGGTGTCCACTGGCCGGTAAAACCCAGGATCAGGTTTTTCGACCAGTCGGCGACCAAGAGAAATTGTGGTATCAGGCGTGATTCCTGCCACCAGGTGTCCTGTTGAACCGGCCCCAGGCTGATCAGCCCGATGGCCACCACCACCAGCAAGGCCCCGCGCGCGGCGCCGAAGGCCATGCCCAGGAAACGATCGGTACCGGACAGCCCGGTCACGCGGATCAGCTCGCCGATGAGGAAGTTGATCATGGCCCCCACCAGCAAGGTGGCGACGAAAAGAATGGCGCAGCCGGCGATGACGCGCATCGACGGCGTCTGAATGTAGCTTTCAAGATACACCGAGAGCGAACCACCGAACATCCAGGCAACCGCACCGGCAATGATCCAGATGAGCAAGGACAAGGCTTCCTTGACGAAGCCGCGCTTGAGACTGATCAGTGTGGAGACGGCGATGATCGCGATGATCGCCCAATCAACCAAGGTAAATGCCACGGTGCTGCCTGCAGACGTTTGAGGCGGCGCATTTTAACAGAGCGGCGGGCTGGGAGTAAGCGGAATGTCAGGTGATTAGCGCTACCCGGGCTTACGCGATCATTGTGGGAGCGGCCTTGTGTCGCGAAAGGGCCGCAAAGCGGCCCCGGCGATTCTGGCTGTGTCGTTGAGATCCTGGGGCCGCTTCGCGGCCCTTTCGCGACACAAGGCCGCTCCCACATGGACCGCGCCGCTGCAAGACCTATACAGAACCCGCGAATGAGCGGCAAAGCCGCCCCGGGTTATCAGCTGCGCTCAGGCTGGAAGCGCACCACGAAGCCCTTGAGGCTGTTCTGGCGGTTGATGGCGTCGCGCACGCGCTCGGCCTCGGCCCGCTCGATCAGCGGCCCCACGTACACCCGGTTCATGCCACCCGCCGAGCGGATATAGGCGTTGTAACCCTGGCTACGCAAGGTTTGCTGCAGCTTTTCGGCCCCGGCACGGTTGGACAGGCTGGCCAACTGGATCGACCAGCTGACCGGCAGGCCGTTGACGTCGATCTTCGATGGCGCCGCCGGCGCGGCCGGCTTGGCTGCCGGCTGAGGCTCGACCTTGGCCACGGGCGCCTGCGGCTTGACGGGCTGAGGCTGAGGCTGGGGCTGCACCTGCACCTGAGGCTGGGTCTGCGGTGACGGTGTAATCGGCTGGCTGGGCGCGCTCGCCGGCGCGGTGGACTCGTCCACCACCACCGGTGGCTGTTGCGGCTCCTGCGCAATGGCCTGCGGCTCCGGCACGGCGACCGGCTCCACCTTCACTTCCGGCAGGCTTGGCATGGCCGGCGCCTGCGGGGCCTCGACGCGCACCTGACGCATCTCGTCCTCGCGGGTGAACAGCATCGGCAGGAAAATCACCGCCAGCGCCACCAGCACCAACGCACCCACCATGCGCTGTTTCATCCCTTTATCCAGCACTGCCATCTACTCCACCCTCCTGGGCGTGCCGCTCCAGCCATTCCAGTGCCTGGGCAACACAGAAAAACGAACCGAACAGCAAAATCTGGTCATCCGCCGTTGCCTGCGCGCATTGCCCTTCAAGGGCAGCATCGACGCTGGCATAAGACTTCACCGCGGCGCCGACGTTCGTCAAGGCCGTGGCCAGCTCCGCAGCCGGGCGGCTGCGCGGGGTATCCAGTGGCGCCACTGCCCAGTCGTCGACCAGCCCCTGCAGCGGCGCGACAACACCGTCCAGGTCCTTGTCGGCGAGCAGGCCGAACACCGCCAGGCGGCGCCCCTTCAGCGGCCGGGCCGCCAGGCGCCGGGCCAGGTACTCCGCGGCGTGCGGGTTGTGCCCGACGTCCAGCAACAGTTCCACCGACTTGCCCTGCCAGTTCAGCAGGCGACGGTCGAGGCGACCCGTGATGCGGGTATCCAGCAGCGCCTGGCGAATCTGCCCGGGGTCCCAGGGCAGGCCCATCAGCAGGTAGGCCTGCAGGGCCAGCGTGGCGTTTTCCATGGGCAGGTCGAGCAAAGGCAGGCCACGCAGCTCTACCTGCGCACCATCAGCCGCAGTACCCCGCCAGTTCCAGCTGCCATCGACACTGGCCAGGTCGAAGTCACGACCACGCAGAAACAGCGGCGCAGCCAGTTCGGCGGCCTTGTCCAGCAGCGGCTGGGGCGGATCCAGGTCACCGCACAGTGCCGGCTTGCCCTGACGGAAGATGCCGGCCTTCTCGAAGGCCACCAGCTCGCGGGTATCACCCAGGTAATCGACATGGTCGACGCCGATGCTGGTCACCAGGGCCAGGTCGGCATCCACCACGTTCACGGTGTCCAGGCGACCACCAAGGCCCACTTCCAGTACCACGGCATCCAGCTGCGACTGGTAGAACAACCAGAACGCGGCCAGGGTGCCCATCTCGAAGTAGGTCAGGGAAATATCGCCCCGCGCCGCCTCGACGGCGGCGAAGGCTTCGCACAGGGCCTCATCGCTGGCCTCTTGGCCATCGATCAGCACCCGCTCGTTGTAACGCAACAGGTGCGGCGAGCTGTACACGCCGACCTTGAGCCCCTGGGCGCGCAGCAGCGAGGCCACGAAGGCGCAGGTCGAGCCCTTGCCGTTGGTGCCGGTCACCGTCACCACGCGTGGCGCCAGCTTGCCCAGCGCCAGCCGGGCAAGCACCTTCTGCGAACGCTCCAGGCCCATGTCGATGGCCGAGGGGTGCAACTGCTCGAGGTAGGCGAGCCATTCGCCCAGGGATCGTTGTTTCATCACGCGACGGCAGCCGCCTCACGCGCTTGCTCCGGGGTTTCCTGGCCGGTCATCTGCGCCAGCAGGCGGGCCAGACGCGGGCGCAGCTCGCCACGGGAGATGATCAGGTCGATGGCGCCGTGCTCCAGCAGGAACTCGCTGCGCTGGAAGCCTTCCGGCAGCTTCTCGCGCACGGTCTGCTCGATCACGCGCGGGCCGGCGAAGCCGATCAGTGCCTTCGGCTCGCCGACGATCACGTCACCGAGCATGGCCAGGCTGGCGGAAACACCACCGTACACAGGGTCGGTCAGTACCGAGATGAACGGGATGCCTTCTTCGCGCAGGCGCGCCAGCACGGCCGAGGTCTTGGCCATCTGCATCAGCGAGATCAGCGCTTCCTGCATGCGTGCACCGCCCGAAGCGGAGAAGCAGACCATCGGGCAGCGGTGCTCCAGGGCATAGTTGGCCGCGCGCACGAAGCGCTCGCCGACGATGGCACCCATGGAACCGCCCATGAACGAGAACTCGAAGGCGCTGACCACGATCGGCATGCCCATCAGGGTGCCGCTCATGGAGATCAGGGCGTCCTTCTCGCCGGTCTGCTTCTGCGCGCCGGTCAGGCGGTCCTTGTACTTCTTGCCATCACGGAACTTCAGGCGGTCGACCGGCTCCAGGTCGGCGCCCAGTTCGGCACGGCCATCGGCGTCGAGGAAGATGTCGATGCGCGCACGTGCGCCGATGCGCATGTGGTGGTTGCACTTGGGGCAGACATCCAGGGTCTTTTCCAGCTCCGGACGATACAGCACGGCCTCGCAGGCCGGGCACTTGTGCCACAGGCCTTCAGGCACCGAGCTCTTCTTCACCTCGGAACGCATGATCGAAGGGATCAGTTTGTCGACTAACCAGTTGCTCATGCTTTCTTTCTCCAGTATTGGCAGGCGTGGGCCGGTGTCGCCGGCCCTGCCCTGCCCTTGAGCTCAAAATCTTTTATGAAACGATGATGGACCGGCCGCCGGGACTTCCCGCGCGCCACCCCACCGCTAATGTGTTGTCTTGCCGCCACAGGCGCAGGCGGCTGCCCCGCAGGGCTGCGAAAGCTATGGACGATGGCGCGCAGCCAGCCGTCACATCTGCCATCACGCCTGTTTCACCGCATGCATGAATGCCTCGATCTTCGCCGCGTCCTTGATGCCCTTGGCTTGTTCCACGCCGCCACTGACATCCACCGCGTACGGCCGCACCTGGGCGATGGCCTGGCCGACATTGTCGGCAGACAACCCGCCCGCCAGGATGATCGGCTTGCTCAGGCGCGCCGGCACCAGCGACCAGTCGAACGCTTCACCGGTGCCTCCGGGTACGCCTGGCACATAGGTGTCCAGCAGAATGCCGCGGGCACCGGCGTAAAGCTGGCAGGCCGCCTCCAGGTTGTCGCCCGGGCGCACGCGCAGGGCCTTGATCCAGGGGCGGTGGTAGCCTTCGCAGTCCTGCGGGGTTTCATCGCCGTGGAACTGTAGCAGGTCCAGCGGAACCACTTCGAGGATCTCGTTCAGCTCGCAGCGCGAAGCGTTGACGAACAGCCCGACCGTGGTCACGAACGGTGGCAGCTCGGCGATGATCGCCCGCGCCTGGCGCACGTCCACGGCGCGCGGGCTCTTGGCATAGAAGACGAGGCCGATGGCATCGGCGCCCGCTTCGGCAGCGGCCAGTGCGTCTTCGATGCGGGTAATCCCGCAGATCTTGCTGCGAACATTGCTCATGGACAGCGAACCCTGCTTGTTACGGTGAAAGGCCGGATGTTAGCAAATGACTTTTCGCCCGTCAGTCTGCCAATGCCTCGTAGCCGGTCAAAAAGTGTGGGCCGATGTAACGCTTGGGCAGCGCGTATTCCTCGGGGTACTCCACCTGCACCAGGTAGAGCCCGTACGGGTGCGCCGTTACCCCGCCTTCGCGGCGGTTGCGCCCCTCCAGCACCTCACGCGCCCAGGTGACCGGGCGTTCTCCGGCACCAATGGTCATCAGTACACCGGCAATGTTACGCACCATGTGGTGCAGGAAGGCCGTGGCGCGCACATCCAGCACGATCATCTGGCCATGGCGGGTGACGCGCAGGTGGTAGATGTGCTTGATCGGCGACTTGGCCTGGCACTGGCTGGCGCGGAAGGCACTGAAGTCATGGGTACCGAGCAGGTACTGCGCGGCTTCGGCCATGCGTTCGACATCCAGCGGGCGGTGGTTCCAGGTGACTTCTTCGGCCAGGTGTGCCGGGCGGATCGGGTCGTTGTAGATGACGTAGCGGTAACGCCGGGCGCAGGCCTTGAAGCGGGCATGGAAGTCGGCCGGCATCGGCCGCGACCAGACCACGCTGATGTCATGGGGCAGGTTGAAGTTGGTGCCCATGGTCCAGGCGCGTTCGTCGCGCACGGCGCGGGTGTCGAAGTGCACGATCTGCCCGCAGCCATGCACGCCGGCGTCGGTGCGCCCGGCGCAGATTACCGAGATCGGCTCGTTGGCCACCTTGGACAGGGCCTGCTCCAGGGCCTGCTGGACACTGGGCACGCCACTGGCCTGGCGCTGCCAGCCACGATAGCGCGCGCCTTTGTATTCCACGCCCAGGGCGATGCGGGAGTAGCCTTCGGCCGCGGACTCGGCGGCGGCGGTGTCGATGATGTCCAAGAGCATGAAACCTGTGGGGTGTACGGAATGGCGGGGATTATAACGACAACGGCAGCCGTGTAGGGCTGCCGTTGAATATGCACTGCCTTTCAGGGCCTCTTCGCGGGTAAACCCGCTCCCACAGGGCCCGCACAGAATTCGGACCTGTGATGAACCTGTGGGAGCGGGTTTACCCGCGAAGAGGCCGGCCCTGCTTGCATCAGACCAGCCGGGAGAGCATGTCCTCGGCTTCCTGACGCTGGCTGTCGTCGCCATCCTTGACCACTTCATCAAGGATGTCGCGCGCGCCCTGGTTGTCGCCCATGTCGATATAGGCGCGGGCCAGGTCAAGCTTGGTGGCCACTTCGTCGCTACCGGAGAAGAAGTCGAAGTCCAGGTCGTCCAGTGGCTCGAGCTCTGGCTGGGCAGCCGCGTCCTCGCTGGTGAAGTGCGGCTCCAGCGACGGCGATTCGAGGCTCTGCGACAGCTTGTCCAGTTCGGCGTTGACGTCGTTCAGCTCCGAGGCAAAGCTCTTGGCTGCCGGCGAATCGTCTTCCAGCGACAGCGAAAGATCGAAGTCGGACGGCAGGTCGAACTCGGAAAGCGGGTCGAACGCTGGCTCGCTGTCGAAGGCAGCCAGCTCGGCGGCGACATCCACCGGGGTTTCGTCGTCCGCAGCCGTGGCGGCCGGGACAACCGGTTCGCTGACGTCGAGGTCGAAGTCGGACAGGTCCACAGCGGGCTGTGGCTCGGCCTGGGCCAGCATGGCCTCGAACTCGGCGTCGGCGTCGGCCTGCAGCTCGGCGTCCACGGCAAACGGCTCGTCTTCCGGCTGAGCCGTTTCCAGCATCGGTTCATCCAGTACCGGCTCGTCGACGACAGGTTGCTGGGCCACCGATTCGTCCAGCAGCGGCGCCGCCAGCGGGTCTTGCTCGGGCAGGTCGTCACCCAGGCTCAGGTCGAAGGCACTGTCCAGGTCCTGCTCGTCCAGGCCCGGCGCATCGAGGGTCGGCACGTCATCGAAGGCATCCAGCTCAGCATCCAGATCAACTTCGGGCTCGAGCACTGCCTCAGGTTCCGCCTGGGCAACGGCCTCTGGTTCAACCGCCACCTCTGGCTCGAATGCCAGCTCTTCCTCGGGTGCCACGTCGGCAACCACTGGCGTTTCAGGCTGATCCTGCATCAGCTCCTGCACGTACTGCTCGTCCATTTCGGCAGCCAGGGCCGCCGCGCCCAGGCCGGCAGCGGCCAGGCCGAGCATGGCCGGGTAGCGCTCTTTCAGCCCGGCAACCGCTGCACTGTTCGGCTCGCTGGCCGGCAGCTTGCGTTCCTGCTCGACGAACGCGCTCTGGTCACCCTGGCGGGCGTACACATCCATCAGT
Organism: Pseudomonas sp. LSJ-87; assembly: GCF_032971465.1. NCBI lineage: Bacteria > Pseudomonadati > Pseudomonadota > Gammaproteobacteria > Pseudomonadales > Pseudomonadaceae > Pseudomonas > Pseudomonas sp. LSJ-87. Next base: position 108,159 of record NZ_JAWJYQ010000015.1, read on the forward strand.
TTCAGGCGCAGGTCGTCACGCTGCGGCGCGGCGGCCACGGCAGGCTCCAGCAGGTCGGTAGCGCGGTTCAGGCGGCCTTCGGCCACGCATTGCTCGACCTCCGCCAGCAGCGCGGCGTGGGGGTCGGCTTGCGGTTCAGGTTGCGCTTCGACGGCGGGCGCCGATGTTTTTTCCGCGGCGGTGGCGGCGGCAGCCGAAGCGGCGACCACGGCCGGCGACAGGGTCACGCTCGGGGCCGAGACCTCGACGCCATCGAAGCTTGCGCTATCGCTGTCGAAGCCTGCGCCCTGCTCTTCTTCCAGCGCCCGCGCCATGCGCAGGTGCTTTTCAGCCTCCTGCTGGGCCTTGCGCTTGCGCGCCAGCAGCAACAGCAGAAGCAGCAGTACGAGGAAGGCACTACCGGCAATCAGCCCAAGCAGCAGCGGGTTGCCCATGATTTCGTCGACCATGCTGCCAGGCTGGCCGGCAGGTGCGGCCTCGGCGGCGGGCGCCGGCTTGGGTGCGGTATCGACGGCGGCAGGCGCAGGCTTGGCGACCGGTTGGGCCGGCGCCGCCGCACCCTGGGCTTCAAGGCGGGCCAACTGGTTGTTCTTCAGCTCGATCAGACGCTGCAGCTTGTCCAGCTGGCTCTGCAGGTCGGCCATGCGGCTCTTGAGTTCTTCGTTGTCGCGACGGCTGGTGTCCAGGCTTTCCTGGGCCACCGCCAGCTTGTCGTTGAGGGCCTTGGCCTGGTCGGCACCGGCCTGGTTGCCCGGGCTGACCAGGCGCAGGTTGTCGCCCTGGGCGATACGCGCCGGTGCTGCCTCGGCGGCACCGCGACGGGTGGCGTCCAGCTGGCGGGCACGCGGGCCCAGGCGGCGGCCTTCACGCCAGGCGGCATACTGCTCGGCCACCTCAGCGGTCGCCTCGCCCTGCGCGATATTCTGGATCTGCTGCTGGTCGGGCAGGCGCAGCACCTGGCCAACCTTCAGCTGGTTGATGTTGTTGCCGATGAAGGCGTCCGGGTTCAGCGCCTGGATCGCGATCATGGTCTGCTGGATCGAACCACCCTGGGTGTTGCGCGCGGCAATCTGCCACAAGGTGTCGCGGCGTTGGGTGGTGTAGCTGCCGGCAGCGGTCACCGCTGGCGCGACATTGCCTGCCGCCGGCTTGTCGCCCTGGGCCTTGGCCTGGTCGAGCAGCACGCTGTAGTCACGCAGCAGGCGGCCTTGCGGCCACATCACCTGGACCAGGAACTTTACCACCGGTTCAGGCAGCGGCTGGCTGGAGGTAACCCGCAGCACGCTCTTGCCGTTGGGGTTGATCACCGGCGTGAAGGTGAGGTCTTCGAGGTACGTCGGCAGCGCCACCCCGGCCTTGCTGAACTCTTCCGGCGGCGCCAGGCTCGGCGCCACTTCGGCGGCGGTGAGGTCGCGCACGTCGAGCAGCTCGATCTCGGCATCCAGGGGCTGGTTCTGTGCCGACTTGAGGGTCAGCTCCCCCAGGCCCAGGGCATTCGCCATGCCCGACGACAGCGCCGATGCTGCAGCCATGGCCAGAACCAGTTTGCGAATTCGAAGCATGACCTCTTCCCTTGTATAAAGCGTCCTGAAACCTGCATGCGGAGCAGGACAATAGTGCTCGCCAGTATCTTTTACGGCATGTGTTTAATCAACAATTGCGCCACTTGCACGGCATTGAGCGCGGCGCCTTTGCGCACGTTGTCGGTGGTCAGCCAGAGGTTGAGTTGCTGGTCTTCATCAACACCGTGCCGTACACGACCAACATAGACCACGTCCTGGCCTACTGCGTCGCCTACCGGGGTCGGATAATCATCGCGCTCCACCAGTTCCACGCTGTCGGCCGCCTCGAGGGCCTGGTTGACAGCGTTCAGGTCAACCGGGCGACGGCTCTGCACCGCCACACTGAAGCTATCGCCGAAAAACACCGGGACTTGAACGCAGCTCACGGAAATCTTCAGTTCCGGCAGGCCCAGCAGCACACGCAGCTCGCTGACCAGGCGGTGCTCCAGGGCCGTGTGGCCTTGCTCATCGGCGGCTCCGACCTGGGCCAGCATGTTGAACGCCACCTGGCGATCGAAGAAGCGTGGCTCCAGGGGGCGGGCATTGAGCAGCTCGGCGGTTTGCCGGGCGAGTTCGTTGACCGCTTCACGGCCTTGTGCGGACACTGCCAGCGCGGCCATTACCTGCACCCGCTCGATATCCAGCAGGCCTTTGAGCGGTGCCAGTGCAACGGCCAGGGCAACTGCGGCCGAGCACGGGCTGACGATGCGGGCGGGCAATGCCAGGCTGGCCAGGCGTTCGGCGTTGGCTTCTGGCACCAGGGCGAGGGCGTCGTCCAGGCCAGCGGACAGGTCGATGACCGTGCAGCCTGCCTGCAGCGCCTTGCTGGCAAAGCTGCGGCTGACGGCGGCGCCTGCGGCGAAGAAGGCCAGCTTGACCTGGGCGAAGTCGAAGCTGTCCACTTCACGCACCTTCAGCTTCTTGCCAGCGAACATCACGCTGCTGCCCGCCGATTCCATGCTGGCCAGCAGGTGCAGGGTGGCGACCGGGAAATCCAGCTCTTCGAGGATCTGCACCAGGGCTTCACCGACGCTGCCGGTGGCGCCGACGACGGCGATGTCCAAAGGGTGTGTCATGGAAGGGATCCTTTTGCTGAAAACGGCGGGGGGCGGCACTTTACTCGGATTGTAGAGTTTTGTCTGTGCTGGCCCAAACCTAGAGCTGCGCTGCGCAGCTCTTGCTCTTGCTCTTGCTCTTGCTCTTGCTCTTGATCTTGATCTTGATCTTGATCTTGATCTTGATCTTGATCTTGATCTTGATCTTGATCTTGATCTTGATCTTGATCTTGATCTTGATCTTGATCTTGATCTTGATCTTGATCTTGATCTTGATCTTGATCTTGATCTTGATCTTGATCTTGATCTTGATCTTGATCTTGATCTTGATCTTGATCTTGATCTTGATCTTGATCTTGATCTTGATCTTGATCTTGATCTTGATCTTGATCTTGATCTTGATCTTGATCTTGATCTTGATCTTGATCTTGATCTTGATCTTGATCTTGATCTTGATCTTGATCTTGATCTTGATCTTGATCTTGATCTTGATCTTGATCTTGATCTTGATCTTGATCTTGATCTTGATCTTGATCTTGATCTTGATCTTGATCTTGATCTTGATCTTGATCTTGATCTTGATCTTGATCTTGATCTTGATCTTGATCTTGATCTTGATCTTGATCTTGATCTTGATCTTGATCTTGATCTTGATCTTGATCTTGATCTTGATCTTGATCTTGATCTTGATCTTGATCTTGATCTTGATCTTGATCTTGATCTTGATCTTGATCTTGATCTTGATCTTGATCTTGATCTTGATCTTGATCTTGATCTTGATCTTGATCTTGATCTTGATCTTGATCTTGATCTTGATCTTGATCTTGATCTTGATCTTGATCTTGATCTTGATCTTGATCTTGATCTTCGCGACTTCAGGAGGCCGAGCAGAGGGCTTGCGGAGGGAGGTGACGGGCATGGATGCCCGTCAAGCGCTGAGGCCCCATGGATGGGGCCTGCAGCGCGTACTCCCGGGAGCAAGACCGGCGCGAGGGAACCCCGTAGCGCAGCGGAGGGGCCGGATGATGGGAGCGCAGCGTTTTTTGGTTACTTTTTGCCGCGTTTGGCAAAAAGTGACTCGCCGTAAGGGCGAAAAGGTGAGTCAGCGTCGCCATCGCAAACGGACTGTTCGCCATATCAAAACCGTCGCTTAAAGCTTTTGGGCTTTTGGGCTTTTGGGCTTTTGGGATGTAGGCATTCACATCGAGTAGGCATTCATTCGCGATGGTGGCGCAAAGTCACCTTTCCGCCCTTACGGCGGGTCCCTTTTTGTCGTGGCAAAAAGGAACCAAAAACCGTCGGCTCCCATCATCCGGCCCCTACGCTGCGCTCCGGGGTCCCCTCGCTACGGGCCTGCTCCCGGGAGTACGCGCTGCAGGCCCCATCCATGGGGCCTCAGCGCTTGACGGGCATCCATGCCCGTCACCTCCCTCCGCAGTCCCTTCGCTCGGCCTCCTGAAGTCGCAATCGGCGGCGCCTGAACTATCGCGCGCCTAGAAGCAAAAGCAAAAGCAAAAGCAAAAGCAGAGAAGAGCCGGGCCGGCTGGGATGGATCGGAAATAAAAAACCCGCGCTGTCACCAGCGCGGGTTTTCGGTCAGACCGAAACGATCAACGCTCCAGCAGAATCCGCAGCATGCGACGCAGCGGCTCGGCCGCGCCCCACAGCAGCTGGTCACCTACGGTGAACGCGCCCAGGTACTGGGAGCCCATGTTCAGCTTGCGCAGGCGGCCAACCGGGATGTTCAGGGTGCCGGTAACCTTGGTCGGGCTCAGCTCCTGCATGCTGATTTCACGCTGGTTAGGCACCAGCTTCACCCAAGGGTTGTGCTGGCTGATCATGCCTTCGATGTCGGCCAGCGGCACGTCCTTGTTCAGCTTGATGGTCAGCGCCTGGCTGTGGCAACGCATGGCGCCGATGCGCACGCAGATGCCGTCGACCGGGATCGGGCTCTTGAAGCGGCCGAGGATCTTGTTGGTCTCGGCCTGGGCCTTCCACTCTTCACGGCTCTGGCCGTTCGGCAGTTCCTTGTCGATCCACGGGATCAGGCTGCCAGCCAGCGGCACGCCGAAGTTCTCGGTCGGGAACGCTTCGCTGCGCATGGTCTCGGCAACCTTGCGGTCGATGTCGAGGATGGCGCTGGCCGGGTTGGCCAGGTCATCGGCAACGGCAGCATGGGTAGCCCCCATCTGCTTGATCAGCTCGCGCATGTTCTGCGCGCCGGCACCCGAGGCCGCCTGGTAGGTCATGGCGCTCATCCACTCGACCAGGCCGGCTTCGAACAGGCCACCCAGGCCCATCAGCATCAGGCTGACGGTGCAGTTGCCGCCGATGTAGTTCTTGGTGCCCGCGTCCAGCTGCTGGTCGATGACCTTGCGGTTGACCGGGTCGAGGATGATCACCGCGTCATCCTGCATGCGCAGGGACGAGGCGGCGTCGATCCAGTACCCCTGCCAGCCGGCTTCACGCAGCTTGGGGAAGACCTCGTTGGTGTAGTCGCCGCCCTGGCAGGTCAGGATCACGTCGAGGGTCTTGAGTTCTTCAATCGAATAAGCGTCCTTGAGCGGAGCTGTATCCTTGCCCACGTTCGGGCCCTGGCCGCCAACATTGGAGGTGGTGAAGAACACCGGCTCGATGAGGTCGAAATCCTGCTCCTCCAGCATCCGCTGCATGAGCACGGAACCGACCATACCGCGCCAACCGATCAGACCTACACGTTTCATCGCAACTACACCTTTGCTAAAAGTGGGCCGCCACCGGGAATTTTGGGTGGCGGGCCAGAGAGATTACAGATTCCGCAGCGCTGCGACTACTGCGTCGCCCATTTCCTGCGTACCAACTTTGCGGCAGCCTTCCGAGAAGATGTCGCCGGTGCGCAGGCCCTGGTCCAGGACCAGGCTCACGGCCTTCTCGATCGCCTCGGCGGCAGCCGACTGATTGAAGCTGTAACGCAGCATCATCGACACCGACAGGATGGTCGCCAGCGGGTTGGCGATGCCAAGGCCTGCGATGTCCGGCGCCGAGCCGTGGCACGGTTCGTACATGCCCTTGTTGTCGGCATCCAGCGACGCCGAAGGCAGCATGCCGATGGAACCGGTCAGCATGGAAGCCTCATCCGACAGAATGTCACCGAACATGTTGTCGGTCACCATCACATCGAACTGCTTGGGCGCGCGCACCAACTGCATGGCGGCGTTGTCGACGTACATGTGGCTCAGTTCCACATCCGGGTAGTCCTTGGCCACGTCCTCGACCACTTCACGCCACAGCTGGCTGGAAGCCAGGACGTTGGCCTTGTCCACCGAGCACAGCTTCTTGCCACGCACGCGGGCCATGTCGAAGCCGACACGGGCGATGCGGCGCACTTCGCTTTCGCTGTACGGCAGGGTGTCGTAGGCCTGGCGCTCGCCGTTTTCCAGCTCGCGCTGGCCACGCGGGGCACCGAAGTAGATACCGCCGGTCAGCTCACGGACGATGAGGATGTCCAGGCCGGAAACGATCTCTGGCTTGAGCGACGAGGCATCGGCCAGTTGCGGGTAGAGGATGGCCGGGCGCAGGTTGGCGAACAGGCCCAGTTGCGAACGGATTTTCAGCAGGCCGCGCTCGGGGCGGATGTCACGCTCGATCTTGTCCCACTTCGGCCCGCCCACTGCGCCCAGCAGCACGGCATCGGCCTTGCGCGCACGCTCCAGGGTCTCGTCGGCCAGCGGTACGCCGTGCTTGTCGATGGCGGCACCACCGATCACATCGTGCTCCAGGCTGAAGCCGAGCTGGAACTTGTCGTTGGCCAGCTCCAGCACCTTGACCGCCTCGGCCATGATTTCCGGGCCGATACCGTCACCTGGGAGAATCAGAATCTGCTTGCTCATGCTTTCCTCTATCCAATCACGCGGTGCGGCCAAGCGGGCCCCACCGAAAAGTTCTTAACGCTCGGCCCACAACACCAGCACATCGGTGCTGAACGAACCATCGGCCTCGATCTGGTAATACTGCCGCACTTCTTCACCCATGGCTTGCTGCAATTGGCGAATTGCCACGCGCATTGGCTCGGGGGTGCGCATGCGCTCGACCCAGCTGGAAAACTCCAGGCGCAGCGGCTGGCGGGTGTGGCTGCGTACATGCAGGCCAGCCTCGCTGACCTGGCGCTGCCATTCGGCGGCGGAATAATCGCGCACGTGGCTGGTGTCGCGCAGTACTTCGACCGTTTGCAGGTAGGTGTCGAGCAGCGGGCTGCCCGGCGACATCACATCGATGAACGCCGCCACGCCACCCGGCTTGAGCACCCGGCGCACTTCGCGCAGGGCCAGGCCCAGGTCGCTCCAGTGGTGGGCCGAGTAGCGGCTGAAGACGAAGTCGAACGAAGCGTCGGCGAACGGCAGGCGTTCGGCCGCACCGCGCTCGGTGGTGATATTGGCCAGGCCGCGCTCGGCGGCGGCACTGGCGACCACGTCGAGCATGGCCTGCGAGAGGTCGTAGGCAACCACTTCGGCGACCAGCGGGGCGACGTGGAAGCTGACATGACCGGCGCCGCAGCCCAGGTCCAGCACGCGGGCATGGCCCTGCCCCGCCAGCGAGGCCTGCAGCAGGGCGAATTCACTGCCCTGGGCGTGCACGGCGCTGCTGAGGTAGGCGCTGGCCTGTTCGCCGAACTGGCGTTGGACCACATCGGTGTGCTGGGTGCTGGTCATGTCTCGATCCTTTTGGTTTCGGGTTGTCTCTACTGGCCCTATCGCCGGCAAGCCAGCTCCCACAGAGAACCCACAGTCTTCAGACCTGTGGAGTTCCTGTGGGAGCTGGCTTGCCGGCGATGAGGCCAGCAAACCCAACTAAATCATTCAGGCATCACGGAACAGCCAAGGCTGCCCGGCGCGGTGCTTGCCTTCGAAGGCCTTGATCGCATCGCTGTCCTGCAGGGTCAGGCCGATGTCGTCCAGGCCGTTGAGCAGGCAGTGCTTGCGGAACGCATCGATCTCGAAGTGCAGCACCTTGCCATCCGGACGGGTCACCGCCTGCGCCTGCAGGTCGATGGTCAGCTGATAGCCCGGAATGGCTTCGACCTGCTTGAACAGCTCGTCGACTTCCTCGTCGCTGAGGATGATCGGCAGCAAGCCGTTCTTGAAGCTGTTGTTGAAGAAGATGTCGGCAAAGCTCGGCGCGATCACGCTGCGGAAGCCGTACTCGTCCAGCGCCCATGGGGCGTGCTCACGGCTGGAGCCGCAACCGAAGTTCTCCCGCGCCAGCAACACGCTGGCACCCTGGTAGCGTTCGTGGTTGAGCACGAATTCCTTGTTCAGCGGGCGCTTGCTGTTGTCCTGGTAAGGCTGGCCCACATCCAGGTAACGCCACTCGTCGAACAGGTTGGGGCCGAAGCCGGTGCGCTTGATCGACTTCAAAAACTGCTTGGGGATGATCTGGTCGGTGTCGACGTTGGCACGGTCCAACGGCGCGACGAGGCCAGTGTGCTGGGTAAAGGCTTTCATGCTGCGCTCCCTTGGATCAACTCGCGGACATCGATGAAGTGGCCGGTCACCGCGGCGGCGGCGGCCATGGCCGGGCTGACCAGGTGGGTACGGCCACCGGCACCCTGACGGCCTTCGAAGTTGCGGTTGGAGGTGGACGCGCAGTGCTCGCCGCTCTCCAGGCGGTCCGGGTTCATCGCCAGGCACATCGAGCAGCCTGGTTCACGCCATTCGAAACCAGCTTCGAGGAAGATCTTGTCCAGGCCTTCACGCTCGGCCTGGGCCTTGACCAGGCCCGAGCCCGGCACCACCAGCGCCTGCTTGACGTTGGCAGCGACCTTGCGGCCCTTGGCGATTTCGGCAGCGGCGCGCAGGTCTTCGATGCGCGAGTTGGTGCACGAGCCGATGAATACGCGGTCGAGCTTGATATCTGTGATCGCCTGGTTGGCGGCGAGGCCCATGTACTTGAGGGCACGCTCGATCGAACCACGCTTGATCAGGTCAGGCTCGGCAGCCGGGTCCGGCACGCGCTGATCCACGGCGAGAACCATCTCCGGCGAGGTGCCCCAGCTGACCTGCGGCTTGATTTGCGCAGCGTCGAGCTCGACCACAGTGTCGAACACTGCGTCAGTGTCGGAAACCAGGCCTTTCCAGGCTTCGACCGCCTGCTTCCACTGCTCGCCCTTCGGCGCGTACGGGCGGCCTTCGACATAGGCAACGGTGGTGTCGTCCACCGCCACCAGGCCTACGCGGGCACCGGCTTCGATGGACATGTTGCAGATGGTCATGCGGCCTTCCATCGACAATTCGCGGATGGCGCTGCCAGCAAACTCCATGGCGTGGCCGTTACCACCAGCGGTACCGATCTTGCCGATCACGGCCAGGACGATGTCCTTGGCGGTAACGCCGGCAGGCAACTGGCCTTCCACGCGTACCAGCATGTTCTTCATCTTCTTGGCGACCAGGCACTGGGTAGCGAGCACGTGCTCTACCTCGGAGGTGCCGATGCCGTGGGCCAGGGCACCGAAGGCGCCGTGGGTGGAGGTGTGCGAGTCACCGCAGACCACGGTCATGCCAGGCAAGGTGGCACCCTGCTCTGGGCTGATGACGTGGACAATGCCTTGACGCTCGTCATTCATCTTGAATTCGACGATGCCGTATTCGTCACAGTTCTCGTCGAGGGTCTGCACCTGCAGGCGCGACACCTGGTCGACGATGGCCTCGATACCGCCCTTGCGCTCTGGCGTGGTCGGCACGTTGTGGTCCGGCGTGGCGATGTTGGTGTCGATGCGCCAGGGTTTGCGGTTGGCCAGGCGCAGGCCTTCGAAGGCCTGGGGCGACGTCACTTCGTGGATGATGTGACGGTCGATGTAGATCAAGGACGAGCCGTCATCACGGCGCTTGACCTCATGGGCTTCCCAGAGTTTGTCGTAGAGCGTTTTGCCAGCCATCAGACTGTTCCTCATCAGCGTCTTTCTATGCCAAAGACCCCTTGGCTTGTGCGGTCGATGCTAGGGGGTTAAATTGAATAACTCAAATTCATAATTTTTATGCTTTGGATAACCAACAGGAATACAACCCCATGGATCTGGCGAACCTTAGCGCCTTCATCGCGATTGCCGAAACCGGTAGCTTTTCCGGGGCAGCCGACCGCCTGTTCCTGACCCAACCGGCCGTCAGCAAGCGCATCGCCGGGCTGGAACAGCAACTGGATGTACGCCTGTTCGACCGGCTGGGCCGCGAGGTGACCCTGACCGAGGCCGGCCGCGCCTTGCTGCCCCGCGCCTACCAGATCCTCAACGTCCTCGATGATACCCGGCGCGCACTGACCAATTTGACCGGTGAAGTGAGTGGTCGCCTGACCCTGGCCACCAGCCACCATATCGGTTTGCACCGCCTTCCCCCGCTGTTGCGGGCTTTCACTCGGGAATACCCGGCAGTGGCGCTGGATATTCAGTTCATGGATTCGGAACAGGCCTACGACGAAATCCTCCATGGCCGCGCCGAGATTGCCGTTATCACCCTGGCGCCCGAGCCGCACCACCTGGTCAAGGCCGTGCCGGTGTGGGAGGACGCCCTGGACTTCGTCGCCGCCCCCGAGCACCCGCTGGCCAACAACCATACGGTCAGCCTGGCCGACGTCGCCCGCCACCCGGCCGTGTTCCCCGGCGGCAACACTTTTACCCACCACATTGTTCAGCGCCTGTTCGAAAGCCAGGGCCTGACGCCGAACATCGCCATGAGTACCAACTATCTGGAAACCATCAAGATGATGGTGTCGATCGGCCTGGCCTGGAGCGTGCTGCCGCGCACCATGCTCGACGAACAGGTTGCACCCATCGCCTTGCCGGGCATACAGCTGTCACGCCAGCTAGGCTACATTTTGCACACGGAGCGTACGCTATCGAACGCGGCCAGGGCATTCATGGCCCTGCTCGACAGCCACGCAGGGCCCGCCTGACCGGTCGTCAGCCCGGTATTGCCACCTCCAAGGACGCGTCACACGCCAAAGGTCTGGTACCGATGCCCAAATCAGCGAATCGCTTTTTGCGCCTGCCGCGCATACCTGCGGCCGACCCTCAGGAGTCCGAGCAGGCCTGGCAGAACGCCCCGCAACTGCTGGCCGCGCTGAACGGCGCGCGGCTGGGGGCCTGGCTATGGGATATCGAAAGCGGCCGGGTCAGCTGGTCACGGGGCACCCAGGCCCTGTTCGGCTTCGACCCGCAGCGCCCGCTCCCCGCCGATGTCGACTACCTCGACCTGCTGCCCGAGGAAGACCGCGCGCGTACACGCCAGGTGTTTCAGGCAGTGTTCAACGGCGAACCGGTAGAACAGGCCATGCGCCACCGTATCCGCTGGCCGGACGGCAGCCTGCACTGGCTGGAGATCAACGGCAGCCTGACCCACGACCCGAACGGCCGGCCGCAGATGATCGGGGTGATCCGTGAAATCACCCGCCAACGCGAGCGGGAAACGGCACTGATCAATTCGGAAAAACGCTTCGCCACCCTGTTCCACCTCAGCCCCAATGCCATTTTGCTCACCCGCCGCCACGACGGCATGATCTTCGAGGTCAACCAGCACTTCGAAGACATGTTCGGCTGGCCCGGCAGCCAGGTGATCGGCAAGACCAGCCTGGAACTGGGCCTGTGGGTCAACCCCGAACAGCGCCATCAGGTGCTGGAATCGACCCGGGCCAACAGCGGCCCGCTGATCCTCGAGGTGCAGTTCCGCGCCATCAGCGGCAAGGTGCATGATGGCATCCTCTGCACCCAGGGCATCGAACTGGAAGGCGTGACCTTCCTCATCAGCACCTTCGTCGACACCACCGAACGCAAGCGCGCCGAGCAGGCCCTGAAGGACAGCCAGGAGCGCCTGGACCTGGCCCTGGACTCGGCACAGCTGGGCACCTGGGACTGGCATATCCCCAGCGGCATGCTCTACGGCTCGGCCCGCGCCGCACAGCTCCACGGCCTGCCGCCCATTCCCTTTCACGAATCGTTCGACGCGTTTTTCGAAGGGGTACCGGAGCAGGAGCGCAACTCGATGCGCCAGGCCTACCGCAGCCTGCGCGAAGGGCCTGCCGGCAACTACCAGATCACCTACCGGGTACAACTGGAAAACGGCATCTCGCGCTACATCGAAAGCCGCGCCCGACTGTACCGCGACGAACAGGGCAACCCGCTGCGCATGGCCGGCACCTTGCTCGACATCACCGACCAGGTGGAACGCGAACAGCGCCTGAGCGCCTCGGAAGAGAAGTTCGCCAGCCTGTTCCAGGTCAGCCCCGACCCGATCTGCGTCACTCGCCAGGACACTGGCCAGTTCATCGAGATCAACCCGGCGTTCACCCAGACCTTCGGCTGGGGCACCGACCAGGTGATCGGCCGCACTGCCGAGGAAATCGGCCTGTGGGCGGAGTCAGTCGAGCGCGCGCAACGCATCGAGCGGGTAATCCGCGAGCAGGCCCTGAGCAACGTCGCCGTGGTGGTCAACCACCGCAATGGCGCACCGCTGACCTGCGTGATTTCCAGCCGCCTCATCACCGTCGATGACCAGCCTTGCAGTGTTACCACCCTGCGCGACATCACCCAGCAGCAGCGCGCCGAGGCGGCGCTGAAGTCCAGCGAGGAAAAGTTCGCCAAGGCCTTCCACTCCAGCCCTGACGCCATCACCATCACCGAACGCTACAGCGGTCGCTACCTGGAAATCAACGACGGTTTCTGCCGCCTGACCGGCTACAACGCCGCCGACGTGGTCGGCCGCACGGTGTACGAGATCGGCATCTGGGCCGACGACAAGCAGCGCAGCGCCCTGCTGGCCGAGTTGCGCGAGCGTGGCCGGGTGCATCATCGCGAGATGCTCGGGCGCAACAAGCGCGGCGACATCCTCACCGTGGAAGTGTCGGTGGAGCCGATCACCCTCAATGAGGTGGACTGCCTGCTGGTAACCGCCCGCGATGTCAGCCAGCTGAAAAACGCCCAGGCACAGATTCGCCACCTGGCCTACCACGACCCGCTGACCAACCTGCCCAACCGAGCCCTGCTGATGGACCGCCTGAGCCAGCAGATCGCCCTGCTCAGGCGCCACAACCTGCGCGGCGCCCTGCTGTTCCTTGACCTCGACCACTTCAAGCACATCAACGACTCGCTGGGCCACCCGGTGGGCGACACGGTGCTGAAGATCATCACCGCGCGGCTGGAAGCCAGCGTGCGCCTGGAAGACACCGTGGCGCGCCTGGGTGGCGACGAGTTCGTGGTATTGCTCAGCGGCCTGGAAGGCAGCCGCGAGCTGGTCGAAGAGAAAGTCCGCGGGCTGGCCGACACCCTGCGCGAACTGCTGGCCGAGCCGATGTCGCTGGACGGCCAGCGCCTGCAGGTGACACCCAGCATCGGCGTGGCGCTGATCCCTGACCACGGCGCCACCCCGGCCGACCTGCTCAAGCGTGCCGATATCGCCCTGTACCGGGCCAAGGACTCCGGGCGCAACACCACCCAGCTGTTCCATACCACCATGCAGAAGGCTGCCAGCGAGCGCCTGCGCATGGAAAACGACCTGCGCCTGGCCCTGGCCCGCGGCGAGCTGGCGCTGCACTTCCAGCCACAGGTGGATGCCCGCGACAACCGCATCGTCGGCGCCGAGGTGCTGCTGCGCTGGCATCACCCGCAACTGGGTCAGCAGCCACCCGCGCAATTCATTCAAGTGCTGGAAGAAAGCGGCCTGATCCTGGAAGTTGGCAGCTGGATCCTCGACGAAGCTTGCGATGCCTGCGCGCGCATGCTCGGCGACGGGCTGATCGACGCCGATGATTTCAGCCTGTGCGTGAACATCAGCCCACGGCAGTTCCGCCAGAACGACTTTGTCGGGCGGGTGCTGCGCAGCCTGGACGATTACCGCCTGCCACGGCAGATGCTGAAGCTGGAAATTACCGAAGGCATCGTCATCCAGAACCTGGAAGACACCATCAGCAAGATGCGCGAACTGAAGCGCTACGGGGTGAGCTTTGCCATGGATGACTTCGGCACCGGCTATTCCTCGCTGACCTACCTGAAGCGCCTGCCGGTGGATGCGCTGAAGATCGACCAGACTTTCGTGCGCGATGCACCGGTGGACCCCAACGACGCCGAAATCGTCCGCGCCATCGTCGCCATGGCCCGCAGCCTGGACCTGGCGGTGATTGCCGAAGGGGTGGAGCTGACCGAACAGCTGGAGTTCCTGGAACGGCTGGGGTGCCACCTGTACCAGGGGTACTTGCACAGCCGGCCGCTGCCGTTGCCGGAGTTCCGGCAGATGTTGCTGGAGGCGCCGGCGGATTACTGAAACCGATGCGGATGCGATTCCTGTGGGAGCGGCCTTGCGTCGCGAAAGGGTCGCGCAGCGGCCCCAGGATCTCAGCCATCCTGCAGCATTGCCGGGGCTGCTGCGCAGCCCTTTCGCGACGCAAGGCCGCTCCCACAAGTAAGCCGGCCTTCAGGCGATCACAATAAAAAGGGCACCCGAGGGTGCCCTTTTTCACATCTACACGATCAGTTCAGCGCTGGCTTGTCGCCGTTGATCGGAATGCGCTTGGCCTTGGCTTCTTCAGGCACGATGCGCAGCAGATCGATGCTGAGCAGACCATTGGCCAGGCCGGCGGCCTTGACTTCGATATGGTCGGCCAGGCGGAACGACAGCTTGAAGGCACGCTGCGCGATACCCTGATGCAGGTAAGTCACTTCAGCAGCGCCATTGTCGCGCTTGCCACCGGTCACGGTCAGGACACCCTTTTCAACCTGCAGGTCGAGGTCCTCTTCCTGGAAACCGGCTGCAGCAACCACGATGCGGTAGTGGTCATCGCCATGCTTTTCCACGTTGTAGGGCGGGTAGCTGCTACCGGCCTCGTTACGTGCCGCGGATTCGAACAGGTCGTTGAAACGGTCGAAACCAACGGAATGGCGGAACAGTGGAGCGAGAGAGAAAGCGGTGGTCATGGTCATGAACTCCTGAGATTCAGCAAGTAAGTCATTACGCGACCCGACTTCGGCATCGCGTACTCAAGAGATATGGCCGAGGGAAATGCTTTCAAGGGGGGAGCAGAAAAAATCTGGATTCCTACGTTGGGCTTGATGGCCTCTTCGCGGGTAAACCCGCTCCCACAGGAAGCTCACACATTCCAAAACCTGCGCCGAACCTGTGGGAGCGGGTTTACCCGCGAAAGGGCCGGATCAGGCAACACAAGCTTCGATGGAAACCGCCTCAACCCCCAGCAACCTGCTGATCCGCGCACAGTCATCTTCCCGCCGCAACTCGGCAAACAGCACAACCGCTTCGGGATAACTGCGGGTCAGCATCGCCAGCCACTGCTTCATCCGCCCCGGCGCATAGCGCGGCGACAACTTGGCCTGGGCCTGGCGCCAAAACTCGCGCAGCAACGGCAGCAGGTCGTCCCAGCTCATCGGCTGGTACTCCCGCCCATCACGCGCCGCGGCAATCTGCAGCCCCAGGTCGGGGCGCGAAACCAGCCCACGGCCCAGCATGATGTCTTCAGCGCCACTGACCTCACGACAGCGCCGCCAGTCGTCCACGGTCCAGATCTCGCCATTGGCGAACACCGGCACCTTGACCACATCCTGCACCCGCGCCACCCACTCCCAGTGGGCCGGCGGCTTGTAGCCCTCGACCTTGGTCCGCGCATGCACCACCAGGTGCGCCGAACCGCCTTCGGCCAGCGCCGTGGCACACTCCAGCGCACCATCGGGACTGTCGAAACCCAGGCGCATCTTCGAGGTGACCGGGATATGCGCCGGCACGGCACGGCGCACTTCACGCACAATCGCGTGCAGCAGTTCCGGCTCCTTGAGCAGCACCGCTCCACCACGCGACTTGTTCACGGTCTTGGCCGGGCAACCAAAGTTCAGGTCGATCACCGGCGCGCCCAACTCGCAGGCCAGCGCGGCGTTTTCCGCCAGGCACACAGGATCCGAGCCCAACAGCTGCACACGCATGGGCACCCCTGCGGCAGTCCGCGCACCATTGCGCAACTCGGGTGCCAGCTTGTCGAACGAGGAAGGCGGCAGCAGGCGGTCGCACACGCGAATGAACTCGGTGACGCACCAGTCGATACCGCCCACGCGGGTCAGCACGTCGCGCAGGATGTTGTCGACCAGCCCCTCCATGGGGGCCAGGGCAATTTGCATGTCGGGGTCTCGGCGGAAAAAGCCGGCAGTCTAACAAAAATTGCCGGTGTTTCAGGCGCCGATCAGCGCCGGGCCGTAACCGTCGAGGAACTCCACCGGCATGCGCCTGGGCTTGCCGCTGGAAAGCTCGATACAGGCAAAGGTGGTCTGGGCGCGCAGCAAGGTCACGCCGTCGCGCGGGCGCTTGAGCTGGAAGCGCCGGGTCATGCGCAGGCGCTGGTCCCAGTCGATGATCCAGGTGGCCAGTTGCAGTTCGTCGTCCTCGTAGGCAGCGGCCAGGTAGTCGATTTCGTGGCGCACCACGGCCATGGCCCGGTCCAGCCGGCGATATTCGGCCAGGTCCAGGCCCAGGCGCTGGGAGTGGCGCCAGGCGCAGCGCTCCAGCCAGGTGACGTAGACCGCGTTGTTGGCGTGGCCAAGGCCGTCGATATCCTCGCTGCCGACGCGCAGGTCGATGACGAAAGGTGTTGCCAGGTCCCAGCTCATGTTCGCTTCCTTGGAGCAAAAGTGGATTTAGCAGGGCCCTGCAGAAAAAAGTCCAGCCCTTGAGGAGGATTTACCGGCCTCATCGCCGGCAAGCCAGCTCCCACAGGGTCTGCGCTGGTTCAAAGGCTTGCGCTGTACCTGTGGGAGCTGGCTTGCCGGCGATGAGGCCAGTACAGGCAACATCATCAGGCACTTTGCCGCGCTGGTGCGCCAGCCCGGGCCAGCAGCTCCAGCACCGCTTCACTCAGGCGCGGGTCGGACAGCACCCGCTGGTGGCCACCCGCCTCCAGCAGCATCAGGCGGCTATCGAACCAGGCCTTGTGTATAACCTGGGCCTCATCGGCTGCCACCAACGCATCATCGGCGGCATGCACCACCAGCCCCGGCAACTCCAGCTGGTAACCCGTCACATCCAGCCGAGCAATCTGCATGCCCACATCCCGCTCCACCTGGCGGATGAATGCCGCCCGCGCCCGCGCCGGCAGCCCCAGGCGATAGGCAAAGCCACGCAGTACGCCCAACAGCCGCGCCGGAGCGGCAATGCTGACCGCTGCCTCTGTGCGCAGCCCCATCTGCAGGGCCAGCAATACACTGGCGCCGCCCATTGAATGGCCAATAACCGCGCGCAGCGGCGGCAGTTCGGCGGCAGCCTCCAGCAGCGCTCGGGCAAACAGCACCACATTTGCCTGCTCGCCGGGCGAACGCCCATGCCCCGGCCCCTCCAGCGACACCACGGTATGCCCGGCCTGGACCAAGGTTTCGATCAACGCGGCAAACTGGGTCGGGCGCCCTTCCCAGCCGTGCATCAGCAACACGGTCGGCCCCTTGCCCCAGCGCAAGGCCGACAAACCGAAGCGCAGGGTGATGCGCTCGGCGCTGGCCAGCACGGGCAACTCCCAATCCCGTGGCGGCAGGTTGCGCGGGGTCATGAAGACACGGCGCATCTTGCCCGCGACATGCTCGGGGGCCAGGTGGCCCAGGGTGCCATTGACACCACGAATCCAGCTCAGGGTAGTCATCGCCATGCTCCAGGGTTAAAGCACCGCCGATTTGGCGGCGCGCAGAATACGATCAGACAGCTCGCTGGTACCCAGGGCACGGGCCAGCGCCAGGCCGCCAACCATCAGGGCAAGGTCGGCCAAGGCCTTGTCGGCATCCTCGGGGCGGTCGACCATGGCGGCTGCCATCAACTCGATGTGCTCGGCCAGCACCTCGCGGAAGGCCTCCGGCAGGCGCTGCATCTCGCCCAGCGAGTTGGGCAGCGGGCAGGCATGCACTTCGGCATCACGGTGCTTGCGCGACAGGTAGAAGGCACTGGCCAGCGCCCGCCGCCCGGCGCCATCCAGGCTGGGGTCGATCTGCGCGAGCAAGGCGCGGCGCTCGCCCAGCAACTGGCGGAACGCTTCGAGCATCAACTCGTCCTTGCTGTCGAAATGGGCGTAGAAGCCACCGACGGTCAGGCCTGCCGCCCCCATGACCTGGCTGACGCTAGGCTCGGCCGGGCCGTGCTGGATCAGCGCACTTCGCGCCGCTTCGAGAATGCGCTCGCGGGTTCTGCTCTTCTTGTCGCTCATCAGGCCACTCGCCGATCAAAATATGATGATCGAAATATTATTCGCATAATATTTTTTAGCAAGCAGAATCTGCAGCCGCCTGTCGGTAGCGAAATTTTGAGTAGGGGAGAAAAACAAAAGGCCCATTCAATAATCGAATGAGCCTTAAAAGTCCCGCAAAACGCGGGTAAACGTGGCGTCCCCTAGGGGACTCGAACCCCTGTTACCGCCGTGAAAGGGCGGTGTCCTAGGCCACTAGACGAAGGGGACGTAACCTTCGTGCCGATCCGCTTACGCGAACCGTGGCAGAAATGGTGGAGCTAAGCGGGATCGAACCGCTGACCTCCTGCATGCCATGCAGGCGCTCTCCCAGCTGAGCTATAGCCCCGAAACAAAAGGCTCATCAGTAATCGACGAGCCTTTAAAGCCCTGCAAAACGCAGGAAAAGTGGCGTCCCCTAGGGGACTCGAACCCCTGTTACCGCCGTGAAAGGGCGGTGTCCTAGGCCACTAGACGAAGGGGACGTAACCTTCGTGCCGATCCGCTTACGCGAACCGTGGCAGAAATGGTGGAGCTAAGCGGGATCGAACCGCTGACCTCCTGCATGCCATGCAGGCGCTCTCCCAGCTGAGCTATAGCCCCGAAACAAAAGGCTCATCAGTAATCGACGAGCCTTTAAAGCCCTGCAAAACGCAGGAAAAGTGGCGTCCCCTAGGGGACTCGAACCCCTGTTACCGCCGTGAAAGGGCGGTGTCCTAGGCCACTAGACGAAGGGGACGTAACCTTCGTGCCGATCCGCTTACGCGAACCGTGGCAGAAATGGTGGAGCTAAGCGGGATCGAACCGCTGACCTCCTGCATGCCATGCAGGCGCTCTCCCAGCTGAGCTATAGCCCCGAAACAAAAGGCTCATCAGTAATCGACGAGCCTTTAAAGCCCTGCAAAACGCAGGAAAAGTGGCGTCCCCTAGGGGACTCGAACCCCTGTTACCGCCGTGAAAGGGCGGTGTCCTAGGCCACTAGACGAAGGGGACGTAACCTTCGTGCCGATCCGCTAACGCGAATCGCGGCAAAATTGGTGGAGCTAAGCGGGATCGAACCGCTGACCTCCTGCATGCCATGCAGGCGCTCTCCCAGCTGAGCTATAGCCCCGGATTTCTAGCCTCTCGGCCCAGCGACATCCTGAAACATCGCTTGTGCAAAACTGGCGTCCCCTAGGGGACTCGAACCCCTGTTACCGCCGTGAAAGGGCGGTGTCCTAGGCCACTAGACGAAGGGGACGAACCTTCTTACCTTCAAGACCCGGTTGCTGGACCCGGTCTTGCCCGACAGCCTTGGCTGCCAGGCGGAATTTGGTGGAGCTAAGCGGGATCGAACCGCTGACCTCCTGCATGCCATGCAGGCGCTCTCCCAGCTGAGCTATAGCCCCACAATGTCGCTTTGAACCGAAGCGCTGGCTGGGTGCCTGGCGTTTCGTTTTCGTTCATCGCTGTGGACGGGGCGCATATTAAGATCGGATTGCAGGGCTGTCAAACGAATTTTTCAAAATATTCAAAAAATTTTTCACAGATAACAATCACTTACCGCCCTGCCCTTGCCAAAACTGAACAGTGAGCCCTGTGGGAGCGGGTTTACCCGCGAATGCGACGGAAAACGCACCATCGTATTCGCGGGTAAACCCGCTCCCACAGGTTTGGCTTATAGCCTCGGGACCACTGTCAGGCGATGGAGGCCAGCAGCTTTTCCCACTCTTTGTTTTCTTTCTTCGACACACCACCCAGCAGGTCCAAGGCCTGGCGCAGACGGTAGCGGGTCAGGTCAGGGCCAAGGATTTCCATGGCGTCCAGTACCGAAACCGAGCTGGCCTGGCCGGTAATGGCGGCAAACATCAGCGGCATGGCGTCACGCAGCTTCAGCTCCAGCGCCTCTACCACCGCCTGGATGCAACCGGTGATGCGCTCCTTTTCCCACTGACGCAGGCTTTCGAGCTTCCACAGGATCAGCTGGATCACCTGGCGTACCTGGTCGGCCGACAGTTTCTTGCTTTCGAACAGCTTGGCGTCCAGCTTCAGCGCGCCTTCGAAGAAGAACCCGCCCAGCGGGGCTACCTGGCTGAAGGTTTCCACCCGGCCCTGCACGTGCGGGGCGATCTTCATCATGTAGTCGCTGTTGAACGCCCACTTCTGCAGGCGCGCGGCGAACTCCTCGACCGGCAGCTCGCGCAGCCACTGGCCGTTCAGCCAGGACAGCTTCTCGATGTCGAAGATCGGGCCACCCAGCGAGATACGCGACAGGTCGAAGTGCTCGACCATCTCGGCCAGCGAGAACTTCTCGCGCTCGTCCGGCATCGACCAGCCCATGCGGCCCAGGTAGTTGAGCATCGCCTCGGGCATGAAGCCCATGCGCTCGTAGAAAGTCACCGAGGTCGGGTTCTTGCGCTTGGACAGCTTGGACTTGTCCGGGTTACGCAGCAGCGGCATGTAGCACAGCTTGGGCTGTTCCCAGCCGAAGTATTCGTACAGCTTGATCAGCTTGGGTGCCGATGGCAGCCACTCTTCGCCGCGCAGCACGTGGGTGATGCCCATCAGATGGTCGTCGACCACGTTGGCCAGGAAGTACGTCGGCAAGCCGTCGTTCTTCATCAGCACCTGCATGTCCATGCGGTCCCACGGGATCTCGACATCGCCACGCAGCATGTCCGGTACCACGCACACGCCTTCGCTCGGCACTTTCATGCGGATCACGTGCGGCTCGCCAGCGTCCAGGCGGCGCTGCACTTCCTCGGCGCTCAGCAGCAGCGCGCGGCCGTCATAGCGCGGGGTTTCGCCACGGGCTTGCTGCTCGGCGCGCATCTGCTCCAGTTCTTCGGCGGTGCAGAAGCAGTAGAAGGCATGGCCGGCGTCAACCAGCTCCTTGGCGTACCTGGCGTAGATCTCGCCACGCTCGCTCTGCCGGTAAGGGCCGTGCGGGCCGCCGACGTCCGGGCCTTCGTTCCATTCGATGCCGAGCCAGCGCAGGGCATCGAAGATCTGCTGTTCCGACTCGCGCGTGGAGCGCAGCTGGTCGGTGTCTTCGATGCGCAGGATGAACTCACCGCCGTGCTGCTTGGCAAAGCAGTAGTTGAACAGGGCGATGTAGGCGGTGCCGACATGGGGGTCGCCGGTAGGCGATGGCGCGATACGCGTGCGTACGGTGGTCATGGAGAGTCTCGAACGAAAGATGAAACAAAGGCGGGATGTTAGCAGGAGGCAGGCACCGGGCTCCAGCAATGGCGCGAACGTCACTTGTCGACCGGCCATGTGCCGCTGTTAAATTTATTTACATTTCTGGAACGATAGTCCTCATGCCTGCCCAACTCAAACGCCGCCTGCTGGTCTTCTTCACCCTGGTGGCCGTCATCGCCCTCGCCTTCCTGGGCCACTGGTACTTCAAGGGCCGCTTCTACGAAAGCACCGACAACGCCTACGTACAGGGCGAGATCACGCGCATTTCCAGCCAGTTGGGCGCACGCATCGACGAGGTGCGGGTCGAGGACAACCAGCACGTCAGGAAAGGCGACCTGCTGGTGCGCCTGGAGGCCGCCGACTTCGAACTGGCCGTGCAACGCGCCCGCGCCGCCCTGGCCACCCGCGAAGCCGAGCAGGTGCAGGCGCAAAGCCGCCTGACCCAGCAAGCCAGCCTGATCGCCGCCGGCCAGGCCCAGGTGGCGGCCAACCAGGCCACCTTCGACCGCTCGCGCCTGGACCTGAGCCGTGCCGAGAAGCTGCGCAAGCCAGGTTTCGTATCGGAAGAGCGGGTCACCACCCTGTCCGCAGACAGCCATGTCGCCGGCTCGCAGGTCGACAAGGCCCGTGCCGACCTGCAAAGCCAGCGCCAGCAGGTCAATGCGCTGACCGCCGAGCTCAAGCGCCTCGACGCGCAGATCGCCAACGCCCGCGCCGACCTGGCCCAGGCCGAACTGAACCTGACCCGCTGCGAAATCCGCGCACCGATCAGCGGCAGCATCGGCCAGCGCAACGCGCGCAATGGCCAGGTGGTACAGGCCGGTGCCTACCTGCTGTCGATAGTGCCGGACGAAGACATCTGGGTGCAGGCCAACTTCAAGGAAACCCAGATCGGCCGCATGCAGCCCGGCCAGCGTGCCGAACTGCTGTTCGACAGCTACCCCGACACACCGATCGAAGGCCGGGTCGACAGCCTGTTCGCCGCCTCCGGCGCGCAGTTCAGCCTGCTGCCGCCCGACAACGCCACCGGCAACTTCACCAAGGTGGTGCAGCGCATCCCGGTCAAGCTGACCTTCCGCGCCGACAACCCACTGCACGGGCGCATCCGCCCTGGCATGTCGGTGACCGCCACCGTCGACCTGCGCAGCGAAGACGAAGGCCACAATGGCCGGTGACCAGCTGCTCAGGCCCACCGCGGAGCCGACCCGGAGGGACTGGATCGCGGTAATGAGCGTGATGCTTGGCGCCTTCATGGCGGTGCTGGATATCCAGATCACCAACTCGTCGCTCAAGGACATCCAGGGCGCGCTGTCGGCGACGCTGGAGGAAGGCTCGTGGATTTCCACCTCTTACCTGGTCGCGGAGATCATCATGATCCCGCTCACCGCCTGGCTGGTGCAGCTGCTGTCGGCGCGGCGCCTGGCGGTGTGGGTATCCGGCGGTTTCCTGTTGTCGTCGCTGTTATGCTCGATGGCCTGGAACCTCGAGAGCATGATCCTGTTCCGCGCCCTGCAGGGTTTTACCGGCGGTGCGCTGATCCCGCTGGCCTTCACCCTGACCCTGATCAAGCTGCCCGAACACCACCGCGCCAAGGGCATGGCCATGTTCGCCATGACCGCCACCTTCGCCCCCTCCATCGGCCCTACCCTGGGCGGCTGGCTGACCGAGAACTGGGGTTGGGAATACATTTTCTACATCAATATCCCGCCGGGCCTGGTGATGATCGCCGGCCTGCTGTACGGGCTGGAAAAGAAGGACGCGCACTGGGAACTGCTGAAAAGCACCGATTACGCCGGAATCGTCACCCTGGGCCTGGGGCTTGGCTGCCTGCAGGTGTTCCTGGAGGAAGGCCACCGCAAGGACTGGCTGGAGTCGCAGCTGATCGTCGGCCTGGGCAGCATCGCCCTGGTCAGCCTGATCACCTTCGTGATTCTGCAGTTTTCCAAGCCACACCCGCTGATAAACCTGCGCATCCTCGGCAACCGCAACTTTGGCCTGTCGAGCATCGCCAGCCTGGGCATGGGAGTGGGCTTGTACGGGTCGATCTACCTGCTGCCGCTGTACCTGGCACAGGTGCAGGGCTACAACGCCTTGCAGATCGGCGAGGTGATCATGTGGATGGGTATCCCGCAGCTGTTCCTGATCCCGCTGGTGCCGCAACTGATGAACGTGGTGTCGCCCAAGGTGTTATGCGCACTGGGGTTCTGCCTGTTCGGCGCCGCCAGTTTCGGCTCGGGGGTGCTCAACCCGGACTTTGCAGGGCCGCAGTTCAACCATATCCAGATCATCCGTGCCATCGGCCAGCCAATGATCATGGTGACCATTTCGCTGATCGCCACGGCGTATATACAGCCGCAGGATGCGGGTTCGGCATCGAGCCTGTTCAATATCCTGCGTAACCTGGGCGGTGCGATCGGCATTGCGCTGCTGGCCACGCTGCTGGATGCACGGACCAAGGTGTATTTCGATTACCTGAGGGAGGCGGTGGTGCCGAGCAACCCGCAGGTGGCGGAGCGGTTGGCGCAACTGGCGGAGCGGCTGGGCAATGACAATGCGGCGCTGGGCAAGTTGAGCGAGATCACTCATCAGCAGGCGTTGATCATGGCCTATAACGATGCGTTCCACTTTGTGGGGATCGGGTTGGCGGTGAGCATGCTGGCGGTGTTGTTGACGCGGAAGTTGCCAGAGGGGCTGAAGGCTGGGGAGACCCACTGAATGGGTTGTCGCCTGAGCCGGCCTCTTCGCGGGTAAACCCGCTCCCACAGGTACTGCGCAGAGCTCAAGGATTACAGCGATCCTGTGGGAGCGGGTTTACCCGCGAAGAGGCCAGTGCAGGCAGTAAAAAAAATCAGCTGGTAATCAACCGCTCGCGCAGCTGGGCAATCTCGTCGCGCAATTGCGCCGCGGCCTCGAACTCCAGGTCGCGGGCGAACTGCATCATCTTCTCTTCTAGCTGCTTGATGCGCTTGGTGATCTCGCCCGGCGTGCGCAGCTCGGCCTCGTAACGGGCGCTCTCCTCCGCTGCCTTGGCCATGCCCTTGCGCTTCTTGCTGCGCGCGCCGGGCACGGTGGCGCCTTCCATGATATCGGTGATGTCCTTGACCACACCTTTGGGCACGATGCCATTGGCCTGGTTGAAGGCGATCTGCTTCTCGCGACGACGCTCGGTCTCGTCGATGGCGCGCTGCATGGAACCGGTGATGTTGTCGGCATACAGGATGGCCCGGCCATTGAGGTTACGCGCAGCACGGCCGATGGTCTGGATCAGTGAGCGCTCGGAGCGCAGGAAACCTTCCTTGTCGGCATCGAGGATCGCCACCAGCGACACCTCGGGCATGTCCAGGCCCTCACGCAGCAGGTTGATGCCCACCAGCACGTCGAAGGTACCCAGGCGCAGGTCGCGGATGATCTCCACCCGCTCGACGGTGTCGATGTCCGAGTGCAGGTAACGCACCCGCACGTCGTGGTCGGCCAGGTAGTCGGTGAGGTCTTCGGCCATGCGCTTGGTCAGCGTGGTGGCGAGCACCCGCTCGCCCTGCGCCACGCGCTTGCGGATTTCCGACAGCAGGTCATCCACCTGGGTAAGCGCCGGGCGTACTTCCACCTGTGGGTCGACCAGGCCGGTGGGGCGCACCACCTGCTCTACCACGCGCCCGGCGTGCTCGGCCTCATAGGGACCCGGGGTGGCGGATACGAAGATGGTCTGCGGGCTGACGTCCTCCCACTCGTCGAAACGCATCGGCCGGTTGTCCAGCGCCGAAGGCAGGCGGAAGCCGTATTCGACCAGGGTTTCCTTGCGCGAGCGGTCGCCCTTGTACATGGCGCCGACCTGCGGAACGCTGACGTGGGATTCGTCGATCACCAGCAGCGCATCGGGCGGCAGGTAGTCGTACAGGGTGGGCGGCGGCGCCCCGGCCGGGCGCCCGGACAGGTAGCGCGAGTAGTTCTCGATGCCGTTGCAGTAGCCCAGCTCCAGGATCATCTCCAGATCGAAGCGGGTGCGTTGCTCCAGGCGCTGGGCCTCGACCAGCTTGTTGGCCTTCTGCAAGTACTCCAGGCGGTCCTTGAGCTCTTCCTTGATGCCTTCCACCGCCTCCAGCAGGGTTTCCCGCGGGGTGACGTAGTGGCTCTTGGGGTAGAAGGTGAAACGCGGCAGCTTGCGGAAGACCTCGCCAGTCAGCGGGTCGAAGGCGGCGATGTTCTCCACCTCGTCATCGAACAGTTCGATGCGGATGGCCTCGAGGTCCGATTCGGCCGGGAAGATGTCGATCACATCGCCGCGCACGCGGAAGGTGGCGCGGGCGAAGTCCATCTCGTTGCGGGTGTATTGCAGGTCGGCCAGGCGGCGCAGCAGCGCGCGCTGGTCGAGCTTGTCGCCGCGGTCCACGTGCAGGACCATTTTCAGGTAGGTCTCGGGGCTGCCCAGGCCGTAGATGCACGACACGGTGGTGACGATGATCGCGTCACGCCGCTCCAGCAGCGCCTTGGTCGCCGACAGGCGCATCTGCTCGATGTGGTCGTTGATCGAAGCGTCCTTCTCGATGAAGGTGTCGGACGACGGTACGTAGGCTTCAGGCTGGTAGTAGTCGTAGTAGGAAACGAAGTACTCCACCGCATTGTTGGGGAAAAACGCCTTGAATTCGCCATACAGCTGCGCGGCCAGGGTCTTGTTCGGCGCCAGCACCAGGGTCGGGCGCTGCACCTGCTGGATGACGTTGGCGATGCTGAAGGTCTTGCCCGAGCCGGTCACCCCGAGCAGCGTCTGGTGCGACAGCCCCGCCTCGATGCCTTCGACCATCTGGCGAATGGCCTCGGGCTGGTCGCCGGCCGGCTGGAAACGGGTGACGAGCTGGAACTCGGACATGACGGACCTCGCGGTGTTGCAGCAACTGTAAATTTAGCCAGTAGTCTATACCCAAATGCGCCCGCCGGGGGGCGCTTTCAAGGCACAGCTGTGAGCGCTTGTTACGGTGGACCCGGCAATTAGACCAATGGTCGAAAAATATTTGCGCAAATGACCGGAAAAGCGATGCCGGACTGTCGCGGTGACCGGTCGGTATCACTATACTGACTCCCCGTTTGTGCACCGCTTCAGTGCATTCGGGCTGGAGCGTGTACGTCCTATCACACTCCAATCAGAGCCAAGGTAACAATGAGCCTGTTTTCCGCTGTCGAGCTGGCACCCCGCGACCCTATTCTGGGCCTCAACGAAGCATTCAACGCCGACCCACGTACCGACAAGGTCAACCTGGGCGTGGGCGTGTACTGCAATGAGGAAGGCCGCATTCCGCTGCTGCGCGCCGTGATCGAAGCCGAGACCCAGCGTGCCGCCCAGCACGCCTCGCGCGGCTACCTGCCGATCGACGGCATCGCCACCTACGACCAGGCTGTACAAAAGCTGCTGTTCGGCGCCGAGTCGCCACTGCTGGCCGCCGGCCGCGTGGTTACCGTGCAGGCCGTCGGCGGTACCGGCGCGCTGAAGATTGGTGCCGACTTCCTCAAGCGTGTGTCGCCGAACGCCGTGGTTGCCATCAGCGACCCGAGCTGGGAAAACCACCGCGCGCTGTTCGAATCGGCCGGCTTCCCGGTGCAGAACTACCGCTACTACGACGCGCCGACCAACGACGTCAACCGCGCCGGCATGCTCGAAGACCTGAACAACCTGCCGTCCGGCTCGATCGTGGTGCTGCACGCCTGCTGCCACAACCCGACTGGCGTCGACCTGAGCCTGGACGACTGGAAAAACGTCCTGGAAGTGGTCAAGGCCAAGGGCCACGTGCCGTTCCTCGACATGGCCTACCAGGGCTTCGGTGACGGCATCGCCGAAGACGCCTTCGCCGTGCGCCTGTTCGCCGAGTCGGGCCTGGAGTTCTTCGTGTCCAGCTCGTTCTCCAAGTCGTTCTCGCTGTACGGCGAGCGCGTCGGTGCGCTGTCGATCGTCACCGCCTCCAAGGACGAGAGCACCCGCGTGCTGTCGCAGGTCAAGCGCGTGATCCGCACCACCTACTCCAACCCGCCGACCCACGGTGCAACCATCGTTGCCACCGTGCTGAACAGCGCCGAACTGCGCCAGATGTGGGAAACCGAGCTGGCCGAAATGCGCGAGCGCATCCACGGCATGCGCAAGCAGATGGTTTCGCTGCTGGCCGAATATGGCGCCAACCGCGACTTCAGCTTCGTTGGCCGCCAGGTTGGCATGTTCTCGTACTCGGGCCTGACCGTCGAACAGGTCGCCCGCCTGAAGAACGAGTTCGGCATCTATGCGCTGGATACCGGCCGCATCGCCGTGGCCGCGCTGAACCAGAGCAACATCCACGTGGTGACCAAAGCTATCGTGCAGGTGCTGTAACTCATTGTTTTGCCTAGGGGTGGCTTGACTTCCCCTAGGCAATCAGTAAGATACGCACAGATTCCGCGATAGCTCAGTCGGTAGAGCAAATGACTGTTAATCATTGGGTCCCTGGTTCGAGTCCAGGTCGCGGAGCCAAACATTGAAAACCTCCAGATGCGCAAGCACTGGAGGTTTTTTGTTGCACTTATCCCCTCATGCCAGCGTACGGCTGCTGTATCGTCCGAGATCCCTCGACGAGCACAGGCAAGCATGAAAGCCAACGATTTCACCCAGAACGCTCAGCAAGCGGTAGCAATCGCCGCCAACCAGGCCCTCCTGGCTAGCCGACAAGCAACGTTCGCCGTGGGTGGCTGCATCATCGAAAATGCCACTGGCAAGGTACTGGTCGCCCTGCACAACCGCGTACTGGAGCCCTCTGCCAGCCAGGCGCAACCCGCATTCAGGCTTCACGACCCAACGGGGCATGGTGAGCGCCGGCTGGTCGACTGGTATTTCGACAACCAGCAGCGCCTTGCCCTACCCCCCGCGCATGAACTGACCGTCATCACCACGCTCGACCCCTGCGCCATGTGCGCAGGCGCCTTGCTGACTGCCGGCTTCAATGTTGCCGTAAGTGCGCTCGACACCTTTGCCGGCATCAATCATGACGGCCGCTTCGAATTCCCCGGCCTGCCGGCCGCACTTCGTCTGCGCGCGCAAGCCACGTGGGGCTACTATGCTGTCGGCAGCCCTTTTGATCGCGACTATGTCGGGCCGACGCATGGGCCGATCTACGCTGGCGAACGCATCGATGCTGCAACGATGTGCCTTACCCGTTCGTTGTTCGAGGCCAGCGTGAACCATGTGCACGACGAAAGCAGCAACGCCGGCCTGCCGCCATCTGCCCTGAAAGACCCGATCGCCCTACCCAGCCGGAGCTTGGTACGCCAGGCCCTGGCGGGCTTGAGCCCATGGAGCCTGCGCATCAAAAGTGCAGACCCTCGCCTGCCCGGCATCGAACTGGCCGAGCCATTGGTCGACACAGCTCTCGCGGCAGATACGTGCAACGCCGTAGCCTTGCTGGACCCATTCGGCAATCTGCTGGCCTGCCTGGGCGGTGACGAAACGCGCTCCCCCATTCGCACTGCGTTCATGGAGACCACTCGCAGCTACGCCGCGTTACGCTGGAACCTGATGAACCATGACGACCCACAGGTCCGCGACGAAGCACACCAGCATCTCACCCACCCCCGTTACTGCACATTCGTCCTGCTCCGTTTTCCGGACCCGGCCGGCAGCGAGGCGGTCATGACCCTTGGCGCCTATGGCTCCACCCTGGAACGGCACACCGCGCCGTCCTTCCCCTCAAGCCTGCAATATGTATTGCTGCCAACTGGCTGCACTGCCAAGGATGTTGCTCGACTGGCGCAAAATCTGCCGCCGTTCTACACCAGCAACGCGCAGGTCGCGCCTTGCCAGGTACTGGACCCGAACCTGATGCAGGAAGTGACAACCCGGCTGGGGCAGGCTCAGCGCTCCGAGCCTGCTGCCGGATAGGGCAATGTGACCGCACTGCCTTCATCCACCAGGCTCCAGACCAGCAACTTGGCTGACTGCTTCTGACTGGCGTTGCGTGACACGCTGTGCACGGTACCCGGGGCTTCGTACCAGTATTCACCGGCCTCGTAGGTTTTCTCCGGCTCGTTATCGAGCTTCGATACCACAGCCCCTTCCAGCACGTAGGCCATCACTGCGCCCGGGTGCTGATGCGCGGGTGATGCCTGGCCGGGGGCGTAGCTGACGGTGAGCATCACGGCGCTCTTGCCGGGGGCGTTCGAGGGCTGTTGCTGCTGCAGGACCTTGACCTGGTCGGCAGCGTCGCCGTGCGCCCAGGCAGGGGTTTGAGCGGCGAACAGGCCGAAAAGGATGATACTGAAGGGTTTCATGGGGGCTTCTCCTGGATGGCAATTGCCTGCAGGTTAGGCCTGTGGGGCAGAGAGACAAATGACCAATTCGGGGAAAAACCAAGAGGCCGATTATTGCCTGTGCCGGCCTCTTCGCGGGCTTGCCCGCTCCCACACCCTTGAAGCCTGTAGAAAACCCTGTGGGAGCGGGCGAGCCCGCGAAAAGGCCGGTGCAGGCAACAGAGATCTCAGCTGCTACGCCCGATCGGATAAAATTCACCGTGGCTCCAGACCCCAAGCCACTCTTCCCCGTCGATCTCACGCGGCACCGCCAGCTCTACCAACTGGTAGAACACATTGCGATGAATCAGCGCCTCGAGGTTGCTGCGCATCAGCACATACGGCGATGGCTCCTGCGTGACCGGGTCGATCACCACGCGCAGCGGGTTGGCCGGCCCGGCTTCGATCTGGTCCTCGACATTGCTGGTGAAGCGCAGCACCTGCTGCTCACCCTCACCTTCCACGTCCAGCGCCACGGCCACGAACGGCGCATCGTCGACGCGGATGCCCACCTTCTCTACCGGGGTAATCAGGAAGTAGTCATCGCCATCGCGGCGGATGATGGTGGAAAACAGCCGCACCATCGGCTTGCGACCGATCGGCGTACCCAGGTAGTACCAGGTGCCATCACGGGCGATGCGCATGTCGATGTCACCGCAGAAATCCGGGTTCCACAGATGCACCGGCGGCAGGCCCTTGGCCTTGGGAATCTGCGCCAGAAGATCATTGGCCTTGCCGGAATCGCTCATCACGCCTGCCTCATTCACTCATACCCAGAAGGCTACGAGCGTACTCGCGCATCGGCGCGCCAAGCAAATCCTCCGGGGTTTTATCGTGGAACGTCAACAAACCGCCACGGCTCTTGATACGCGCAGTGTCGATCAGGTAGCGGGTGCTGGTTTCGATGAGCATCATCTGCACCACGCCGGTGTCCCAGCCCAGGCGGTCGACCGCTTGTTCGTCATACCACTCGTCGCCATTGCCGATACGGTCGTCGGTGCGCGCGAAGCGGGTGTACAGCACGTAGTCGGCACCCACCGAACGCGCCTGGGCGATGGCCTCTTCAAGGCCCAGTGGCCCTTGGGCGCGGCGCACCAGCGGGAAATACTCGACGAAGCTCTTGTAGGCCTGCTCGGCCACCGCGTTCTGCCGCGGCACCGGCCCCTTGCCCGGGGGCACGAACGCGCCCTGGCCGATGAAGATGAACGAATCGGGCTGCAGGCGGATCGACAGAGTGCGCCGGGTATCGCTATGGTCCAGCAGACCGGCATCGCTCATGTGGTAACGGACGCCCTCGCCCATATCGCTGACATTCATGCAACCGCCCAGCGCCATCAGCGCCAGCAGCAAAACCAGGCTACGCATCTTTCCTCCAGTGGCCGGCGACGAAAAACCGGCGAATAGCCGGCGGATGCAGCTTTTGCGCCAGCTTCAGCCACCGATCACCTTCATCACCATCACATCGCCGGAAAACGCCAGGTCCTGCTTGTCTGCCAGGGCCTTGACCAGCAAGCGCTGCAGGGCTGGCAGCGCCTGATGCCGCGGTTTTTCCAGCAGATCGCCGACGAAATGGCGATTGCCCGACGACAGGCAGCCGTGCAGCCAGCCCGTGGAGGACAGGCGCAGCCGCGAACAGGTGCGGCAGAACGGTACGCTTTCGTTGGCGATCACGCCAAAGTGGCCTTTGCCGGGTACCTGATAACGCAAGGCGGTGGCATCCAGCGGCGCGTCGACCTGAACGTAGGCATGCTTGCCAGCGATCAGTGCGAGCAGTTGGTCGAGGCCGACGAACTGCTGCAGGAAGGCGTTGTGATCACGGGCCAGGTGGCCCATGCGCATGAGTTCGATGAAGCGCAGTTCGAAGCCACGCTCAAGGCAGTAATCCAGCAGCGGCAGCACCTGATCGAGGTTGTGCCCGCGCATCGGCACCATGTTCACCTTGATCTGCATGCCCATGGCGCTGGCCTGCTGCATACCCGCCAGCACGCTGGCCAGGTCGCCGCCCCGGGCGATACGGCGGAAGGCATGTGGGTCGAGGGTGTCGAGGGAAACGTTCAATCGGCGGATACCTGCCGCCTGCAACTGGGGCAACTTGCGCGTCAGCAGCTGGCCATTGGTAGTCAGCGAGATATCGTCAAGGTCGAGCTTGGCCACGGCGGCCAGAAAGGTATCCAGACGCGGACTGACCAATGGCTCACCGCCGGTGATGCGCAAGCGTTCGATGCCGGCGGCTTCGATCAGGTAGGCCACGCCAAGGGCCAGGGCATCCGCCGGCAGTTCGTCCTGTGCTGCGACCAGGCGCTTGCCGTCTGGCACGCAGTAGGTGCAGGCATAATTACAGGCAGCCGTCAGGCTGACGCGCAGGTTGCGAAAACGCCTGCCTTGACGATCGACGATCATGAATGACTCCGGCATGGATGATGGGGGCTGGCAAAACCTGACTCATAAATCAGGTTTTTGCAAGCCCTATCCTTTTTGCCGCTGTCGGTGTCGACGTGCTGTTGTGGAAGCAGGCATGTCAGTCATGGGGCTGCTGCGCAGCCCATCGCAGGCAAGCCAGCTCCCACAGGATCGCGCAACACTCGAGATCTGCGCTGTACATGTGGGAGCTGGCTTGCCTGCGATGGCCGCAAAGCGGCCCCAATAACGCTGACTGGCAGGCTTCAGGGAAAGCCTGCACTATCTCAGTTGGAAGGTTCGGGATCGCGCTTGCGCTTGTTGCCCATGCGCACGCCAATGTCCATCAGGAACTGGAAGAAGCCTTCCTGGTCCTCCAGCACATTGCTCCAGAACGGCGAGTGGTACAGCGCCACCGCGCCGTGCACCAGCGCCCAGGCGGCGCAATAATGGAAATACGGCGGCACGTCTTCAAGCTTGCCTTCGCTGATACGGCCCTTGATCAGCTGGGTCAGGCGGTCGAAGTTGGAGGCACGGATGCTGTGCAGCTGTTCGACCATTTCCGGTACCTGGTTGCCCTTGACCACCTTTTCTTCCAGGCGGTCGAACAGCCGGTAACGCTGCGGATCGCGCATGCGGAACTCGAAGTAGGCTCGCGACAGTGCTTCCTTGTCGCGATCGACGTCGGCCGAATGCAACAGCGCGTTCAGGTCGCGCTCGTAGTCGAGCATCAGGCGCAGGTAGATCTCCGCCTTGGACTTGAAGTGCTTGTAGATCGTGCCTTTGCCGATGCCCACGGCGTCAGCGATCATCTCGACGGTGACGCTGTCTTCACCCTGTTCGAGAAACAGTTTGAGCGCGGTGTCGAGGATTTCCTGTTCGCGACGGCGAAACTCACGGACCTTACGAGGTTCTTTCTGCATAGGAAGGACTGGATGACAATCGAAGCGGTTTATTATGCCTAACTTGCGGGAAATTGCACGGATCATCCAAGCATGTCTGTGTTTCACGATGCTTGCGGCCATGCGCTGCAGGAGGAATGAAACGTTGTCGTATTCCAAATCTGTTTAAAAAACGATCAATATGCACTGGCACTGCGCCAAAGCTGACCAATACTTGAAGTGTTGGCGCGGCGCATCCCCCCCAAGTGGCGCGCCGATAAAGGTGCTCAGGGACCGCGTACCTTTGTTTTACTCCTAATGGTCTTAACCCGGATTCCCCCCCCAGAACCCGGGTTTTTTTTGGGTGTTTCGAGGGGCATTTTTGGGATTACGTGTGGGCTGCTAGGTGCACGCCAAAGATGTTGTGGCGAGCACCTGGTAGCCCTCACCCGCAACCCTTCGAGTCAGGCCACCCGCGCCAACGGGAACAAGCGCTTGAAGTTGGCAGTGGTCTGTTCTGCCAACTGCTCATAACTGGCCCCGCGCAACGAAGCCACGTACTCCGCCACCTCACGCACGTACTGCGGCAAATTCGGCTTGCCCCGATGCGGGATCGGCGCCAGGTACGGCGAATCCGTTTCCACCAGCAAACGATCGACCGGCACCTGCCGCGCCACTTCACGCAGGGCATCGGCATTGCGGAAGGTAACGATGCCAGACAACGAAATGTAATACCCCAGATCCAGCGCCGCCTTGGCCATGTCCCAGTCTTCGGTGAAGCAGTGCAGCACGCCGGCCTGCGGCAGGTTGGCCTCGCGCAGCAGCGCCAGGGTATCGGCACGCGCCGCACGGGTATGCACGATCACCGGCTTGCCGGTCTGCCGCGAGGCCTCCAGGTGCAGGCGGAACGAGGCTTGCTGCAACTCGGCTGCTTCCGGCTCGTAGTGGTAATCCAGCCCGGTTTCACCAATCGCCACCACATGTGGGTGAGCCAGTTCGCGCAGCAGCCATTCCAGCGCCGGCGTTTCGCCCGGCGCCAGGTCCAGCGGGTGCACGCCCACCGAGCAATCGACATCGGCGTAGCGCTCGCTCAGCGCCTTCACCGCACCAGCATTCTCGGCACTGACGCCAATACACAGGAAATGCCCGACCCCGCGCTCACGCGCCGCCTGCAAGGCAGCATCGAGGGAGCCCTGGTGGGCGCTCAGGTCAAGACGGTCGAGGTGGCAATGGGAATCTACGAGCATGGGATAACGGCACACATGAAAAAATGAAAATCAGCGGGCGCCCGGCAACTGCAGCCAGTGGGCCAGCAGCGATTCAAGCAGCAGGGCGCGGTTGAGGTTGGCCTTGCCCAGCACCTTCTGGCGCTGTTCCAGGATCCATGCCTGCACCTCCAGCACCTTGGCCTGGCGGCTCTTCTGCGCCAGGTACTGCACCACCTTGCGCATATCGGCCAAGCCTAGCCCCTCCTCGTCCTGGGTCAATTGGTAGCGCAGGATCAGGTGCGCCCAATCGCAGAACCAGTCGAACAGCAGCAACAGCGGTACACCGTTCCAGGCATCGGCCAGCTGGCTGGGCGATTGCTGCTGCTTGAGCAGCTTCTTCACCCCGTCGGTGACCAGCGCGCGCTGCTCGCGCACGCCTTGCGCCTGCAAGCTGACCGCCATCAGCGGCGAACCGGCAGCCAGGGTCAGCAACTCCTCGCGCTCGGCCTCGTCACTGTCAGGCAGCGCGCCGGCCAGCCAGGCCTGGCTCTGAGCCAGGCTGGGCTGCGGGCAGGCGACCTGCTGGCACCGGCTCTTGATGGTCGGCAACAGGCGGCTGGGCTGGTGGGTGACCAGCAGCAACACGGTATCGCCGGAGGGTTCTTCGAGGCTCTTGAGCAGGGCGTTGGAGGCGTTGACGTTCATCGCTTCCACCGGCTCGATCAGTACCACCTTGCGCCCACCCAACTGCGCGGTCTGCACCACGAAGGCCACCAACTCGCGCACCTGGTCGACCTTGATCGGCTTGTCGGCTTCTTCGGGCTCGAGGACGAAGTTGTCCGGGTGACTACCGGCCTTGAGCAGCAGGCAGGACTTGCACGCGCCACAGGCCTCCAGGCCCTGGGGCTGCTGGCACAGCAGGCGGGCCATCAGGCGCTCGGCCAGGGCCCGCTTGCCGATGCCCTGCGGCCCATGCAGCAGGTAGGCGTGAGCGTGCTGGCTGCGGCCAGCCAATTGTTGCCAGAGCGCCTGCTGCCAGGGATAGGCCTCAGCCACGGCAACGCTCCACGATGCCTGGTAGCAACGCATCGATGGAGCGCTGCACGGCCTCCAGAGGCTGGGCGGCATCAAGCAGTGTATAGCGCTGTGGTTCGCGGCCGGCGCGCTGCAGGTAGGCCTGGCGCACCGCCTCGAAGAACGCCTGGCCTTCCTGCTCGAAACGGTCCAGGCGGCCGCGGGCGGCGGCGCGGGCCAGGCCCACTTCGACCGGCAGGTCGAAGACCAGGGTCAGGTCCGGGCGCAAGTCGCCCTGAACGAACTGCTCCAGGGTGGCGATCCGCTCGACCGACAAACCGCGCCCGCCGCCCTGGTAGGCGTAAGTGGCATCGGTAAACCTGTCACACAAGACAACCGCCCCGCGGGCCAGCGCCGGCCGGATCACCTGCGCCAGGTGCTGGGCACGCGCAGCGAACACCAGCAACAGTTCGGTGTCGGCCGCCATGCTTTCATCGCTGGGCGCCAGCAGCAGCTCGCGCACCTTTTCGGCCAGCGGCGTGCCGCCGGGTTCACGGGTCAGCACCACGTCCAGGCCCTGCTCGCGCAGGCGCGCAGCCAGGTAGTCGCGGTTGGTGCTCTTGCCCGCGCCTTCGGGGCCTTCCAAAGTAATAAACAAGCCGCTCACAGGCAGTCCTTAATGTTGTTCGTCAGGCATCGGCCGTTCGGCCGCTTGCGCGCCGCCGGCAGGGGCGTCCTGCACAGGCGGCTGGTCGGGCGCTGGCTGCGCGGTAGACTCGTCGGCAGGCGCCTGGGGCTGCTCGGCCTCGTCGGTACTTGGTTGTGGTTGTGGTTGTGGTTGTGGTTGTGGCTGCGGCTGTGGCTCTGGCTGCGATTGCGGCGCGGGGCTGGAGCGGTAGTCCGCACGGCGCTTGAGCTGGAACTCGCGCACTGCAGAGTTGTGGTCGTCGAGGTCGTCGGAAAACACGTGGCTGCCA
This sequence comes from Pseudomonas sp. LSJ-87, assembly GCF_032971465.1. Taxonomy (NCBI): domain Bacteria; kingdom Pseudomonadati; phylum Pseudomonadota; class Gammaproteobacteria; order Pseudomonadales; family Pseudomonadaceae; genus Pseudomonas; species Pseudomonas sp. LSJ-87. Next base: position 143,944 of record NZ_JAWJYQ010000015.1, read on the forward strand.
TCGCCACGGGCGACGAAGTACAGGCTGGTGCCATCGGAAGGGTTGAGCGCGGCGTGAATCGCTTCGCGACCGACCATGGCGATCGGGGTCGGCGGCAGGCCGGTGATGGTGTAGGTGTTGTAGGGCGTCGGCTCGCGCAGGTCGGCGCGGGTGATCTTGCCGTTGTAGCGCTCACCCATGCCGTAGATCACGGTAGGGTCGGTCTGCAGCATCATGCCCAGGCGCAGGCGCCGCACGAAAACGCCAGCGATCTGCCCGCGCTCCTGGGGAATGCCGGTCTCCTTCTCTACCAGCGAGGCCATGATCAGCGCCTGGTACGGGTCACGGTATGGCAGGTCGGTGGTGCGCTCGGCCCACTCCTTGGCCAGCACTTCGTCCAGGCGCATGTAGGCCTGCTGCAGCAACTCGACGTCGCTCATGCCACGCACGAAGCGGTAGGTGTCCGGGAAGAAGCGCCCCTCGGGGAACACACCGGTATGGCCGAGCTTGTCCATCACTTCCGAATCGGACAGCCCATCCAGCGTATGCTTGATCTTTTCATGCTTGGCCACGGCCGAACGCACCTGGCGGAAGGTCCAGCCTTCGACCAGGGTCAGGTTGTACTGCACCACGTCGGCCCGACGCCAGGCATCGAACAGCTGCTCCACGGTCATGCCGGGGGTCAGGCGGTACTCGCCAGTGTGCAGCGGGGTGCCGGCCATGTTGAAGCGCCAGTACAGACGCAACCAGACGGCGTCGTCGAGCAACCCTTCGTTCTGCATGCGATAGAACATGCGATTGGGGGTGGTGCCATTGGGCACGTCGAGCAGGCGCTCCTGCGTCACGTGCAGGGGCTGCTCCAGGACCGAGTTGACCTTCCAGGCCGACCAGCCCACGGCAAGGCCGGCGAGGATCAAGCCCATTTCCAGCAGCAGCAGGAATTTACGTCTCACGAATTCAGGTTTCCAGTAACGTACGGGCAACGGCCTGCAGTTTACGGGTGAGCGGGCCCGGCGACCAGTTTAGCGCGGCAACGCCACGCACGGGCCAGACACCGTAGACACTGTTGCAGACAAATACTTCATCTGCCTGCTCCAGCGCGTCGAACGGCAGGTCGCAGACCTGCACCGGGATGCCCAGCAGCGCTGCTTGTTCCAGCAACGCGGCCCGCATCACGCCAGCGACGCCACAGCGGCTGAGGTCGGCCGTGAACAGCACGCCATCGCGCACCAGGAACAGATTGCTGTACACCCCTTCGATCACCCTGCCCTGCCCATCACGCATCAGGCCTTCGGCATGTTCGCTGTCCTGCCATTCGGCACGGGCCAGCACCTGCTCCAGGCGGTTGAGGTGTTTGAGGCCGGCCAGCAGTGGTTGTTCCCCAAGCCGGGTCTGGCACGGGAACAGGCGCACGCCGTGCTCGGCATGTTCGACAGGATAGCTGGGCAACGGGCTGCCCTGCAGAATACGGCGCGGCGCGGCACCGACAACCGGTGCGTAACCGCGCTGGCTGTCACCACGAGTAAGGATGAGTTTGGCTACGCCATCACCGAGCTGGCTGGCATAGCGCAGGAGTTCGTCGCGCACCAGCGCAAGGTCGGCACTGATTGCCAGGCGCTGGCAGCCCAGCGCCAGGCGTGCGAGGTGGCCGTCCAGCAGGCTGGGCCGGCCGCCGCGCACGGCGATGGTTTCGAACAGCCCATCGCCGTAGGCCAGGCCGCGGTTCTGCAGGTTGACTGCAGCCGCCGGCTGGCCATCGATCCAGCTGTGCATCAACCGGCGAACCGGCGGAATACCAGCGAACCGTTGGTGCCGCCAAAGCCGAACGAGTTGGACAGCACCACATCGATCGGCATGCTGCGCGCCTGGTGCGGTACGAAGTCGAGGTCACAGCCTTCGTCCGGCTCGTCCAGGTTGATGGTGGGCGGAGCCATCTGGCTGTTGATCGCCAGCACGCTGAAGATCGCTTCCACGGCACCGGCGGCGCCCAGCAGGTGGCCGGTCATCGACTTGGTCGAGCTGACCGCCAGCTTGTAGGCATGCTCACCGAACACGCGCTTGATCGCCGCCACTTCGGCCACGTCGCCAGCAGGGGTCGAGGTGCCATGGGCGTTGATGTAGCTGACCTCTTCCGGCTGGATGCCGGCATCACGCAGGGCGTTGGCCATGCAACGGGCAGCGCCTTCGCCGGTGTCGGGTGGCGAAGTCATGTGGTAGGCGTCACCGCTCATGCCGAAGCCGACCAGCTCGGCATAGATGGTCGCGCCGCGGGCCTTGGCGTGCTCCAGTTCTTCGAGCACCAGGGCACCGGCACCGTCGGACAGCACGAAGCCGTCACGGCCCTTGTCCCACGGGCGGCTGGCCCGGGTCGGCTCGTCGTTGCGAGTGGACAGTGCACGGGAGGCACCGAAGCCGCCCATGCCCAGGCCGCAGGCGGCCATTTCGGCGCCGCCGGCGATCATCACGTCGGCTTCACCGTAGGCGATGTTGCGCGCGGCCATGCCGATGCAGTGGGTACCAGTGGTGCACGCGGTGGCGATGGCGTAGTTCGGCCCTTGCAGCCCCAGGTGGATCGACAGGAAGCCGGAGATCATGTTGATGATCGAGCCAGGCACGAAGAACGGCGAAATGCGACGCGGCCCCGAATCGTGCAGGGTGCGGCTGGTTTCTTCGATGTTGGTCAGGCCGCCGATACCCGAGCCCATGGCCACGCCAATACGCTGGCGGTTGGCGTCGGTGACTTCCAGGCCGGCATTACGCACTGCCTGGAACCCGGCCGCCAGGCCGTACTGGATGAACAGGTCGAGCTTGCGGGCCTCTTTGGCCGACAGGTATTGCTCGACCTCGAAGCCTTTCACCGAGCCGCCAAAACGGGTGGAGTAGGCAGACAGGTCCGTGTGTTCGATCGGACCGATGCCACTGCGGCCAGCCAGAATGCCCTGCCAGGTGCTCGGTACATCAGTACCCAGTGGCGACAGCATACCCATACCGGTGACCACGACGCGTCTACGCGACACAGTACTCTCCTTTTCTAATGACAGAGTTTCTTGCCATTGCATTCAAGCAATGGAATGAAATGGCAACAAGCTCTTGGTACCCGGTGAACGAGCCCGATCTGCAAAACGCAGGGTGCTCGCAAAGAAAAAACCGCACGCCGGCAAAGGCAGTGCGGTTTTTCCCGACAAGAAGCGTCGACTACAGCGTCTTAGGCCTGGTGGGCTTTGACGTAGTCTACAGCAGCTTGAACGGTAGTGATCTTCTCGGCTTCTTCGTCAGGGATTTCGGTCTCGAATTCCTCTTCCAGAGCCATCACCAGCTCAACGGTGTCAAGCGAATCGGCACCCAGGTCATCGACGAAGGACTTCTCGAGAGTCACTTCCTCTTCCTTGACGCCCAGTTGCTCGGCGACGATTTTCTTGACGCGTTCTTCGATGTTGCTCATACCTAGGTTTACTCCTAATGGATATATGTCAGGCAGCTGGCCGGTGGCTAATTTTATAGAAAGACGTTCGCTTTTCAAGCTAAACGCACCTTCACACCAGTCACCACACCCGCTGCCTGGAATCTGGTTGCAGCTTTATAACGGATTTTAGGCTCGCAGTATGACTCTTTTTTTACGAAATCCGTCACATTGAGTTGCAGTGTTACATGTACATCCCGCCGTTGACCGGCACGGTGGCGCCGGTTACGTAGGCTGCGCCGTCGGATGCCAGGAACGAAACCACCTTGGCGATTTCGTCTGCCTGGCCCAGGCGGCCCAGCGGAATCTGGGTCTGCAGGGCTTCGCGCTGCGCTTCTGGCAGCTCGCGGGTCATGTCGGTGTCGATGAAGCCCGGAGTCACCGAGTTGACGGTGATGCCACGCGAGCCCACTTCACGCGCCAGGGCGCGGCTGAAGCCCTCCAGGCCGGCCTTGGCGGCCGCGTAGTTGGCCTGGCCGGCGTTGCCCATGGCACCGACGACCGAGCCGATGCTGATGATACGGCCCCAACGTGCCTTGGTCATGCCACGCAGCACGCCCTTGGACAGACGGTAGAGGCTGTTCAGGTTGGTATCGATCACGTCGAACCACTCGTCGTCCTTCATGCGCAGCATGAGGTTGTCTCGGGTGATACCGGCGTTGTTGACCAGGATGGCCGGTGCGCCGAACTGCTCGCCGATGGCGGCCAGCACAGCTTCAACCGATTCGGCGCTGGTCACGTTCAGTTCCATGCCGGTACCGGTGATGCCGTGTTCTTTCAGGGTGGCAGCAATGCGCTCGGCGCCGGAGGCCGAAGTGGCGGTGCCGATCACGGTCGCGCCCTGGCGGCCCAGCTCGAGGGCGATGGCCTGGCCAATGCCACGGCTGGCGCCGGTGACCAGTGCAACTTTACCTTGCAGGCTCATGCAAGCTTCTCCAAATCAGGCCAGTGCCGCGCGGGTGGCGGCGACGGCGTCAGGGGTATTGAGGTTGTAGGTGGTCACGCCATCGGCGCAACGCTTGTTCAGGCCGGCCAGGACCTTGCCCGGGCCGCACTCGACCAGGTTGACCGCACCGTTGGCGGCCAGGGTCTGCACGCATTCGACCCAGCGCACTGGCTGGTACAGCTGCGCCAGCAGGTCGTGCTTGAGGGCATCGAGGTCAGCGGCAACGGCAGCGGTGACGTTCTGCACCACGGGGATTTGCGGGGCATGCCACTCGATGGCGTTGACCGACTCGGCAAAGCGCTCGGCAGCCGGCTTCATCAGCGCGCAGTGCGACGGCACGCTGACCGCCAGCGGCAGGGCGCGCTTGGCACCCTTGGCCTTGCACAGCTCGATGGCGCGATCGACGGCGGCCTTGTTGCCGGCGATGACCACCTGGCCTGGCGAGTTGAAGTTGACCGCGCTGACCACCTGGTCTTCGGCCGCTTCGGCGCAGATTTCCACGACCACGGCGTCATCCAGGCCGAGAATGGCGGCCATGGCGCCATGACCGGCCGGCACGGCCTCCTGCATCAGCTGGCCACGGCGCTCGACCAGGCGCACGGCATCTTTCAGGCTCAGGCTGCCGGCGGCAACCAGGGCACTGTATTCACCCAGGCTGTGACCGGAGACGAAGGCCGGCCTGGCACCGCCCTCTTCCAGCCACAGGCGCCACAGCGCGATGGACGCGGTGAGGATGGCCGGCTGGGTCTTGTCGGTCTGGTTGAGTTGCTCTTCCGGGCCTTCCTGGACCAGCTTCCACAGGTCGTAACCGAGTGCCTCGGACGCTTCCTTGAAGGTTTCGATGATCACTGGCTTCTCGGCGCCGAGCTCGGCGAGCATGCCCAGCGACTGGGAACCTTGACCGGGAAAGACGAATGCGAGAGATGCAGACATTGAACAAGCCCTTATGATCTTGTCGTCGGATAGGGTGCGCCGGGCTTTGGGCCAGGCGCGGAATCTGAAAGCTTGGATGGATACGCAGACCAAGCGGTCACATTTAAGCACTTCAGCGGCGATATGCCTAAGGTCTTTGTTTACCTGTACCGGCCCTTTCGCGGGCTTGCCCGCTCCCACAGATACCCCACAATCTTCAGCCCTGTGGCAATCCTGTGGGAGCGGGCAAGCCCGCGAAGGGGCCGGCACAGGCTACAACAGCAAATCTTCCAGCCGCCCGTGCAAGCGCTGCGGCAGGTTTTCCTGGATCTCGATCAACGCCCGCTGGATGGCACTCTGGAAACCCTGCACCCCCGCCGAGCCATGGCTCTTGATGACGATGCCCTGCAACCCCAGGAAACTCGCGCCATTGTGCCGCGCCGGTGCCAGGTCGGCCTGCAGGCGCTTGAGCAGCGGCATGGCCACGGCCCCGGCTGCCCGCGACAATACGCCACCTTTGAACAACTGCTCGATGCGCGCGCCGATCATCGTCGCCAGCCCCTCGCTCGACTTGAGCAGGATGTTGCCGACGAACCCGTCGCACACCACCACATCGGCTTCGCCGCGATACAACCCGTCACCTTCGACGAAGCCTATGTAGTTGAGCCCGCGGGCGTTCTGCAACAGGCTGGCCGCCAGCTTGACCTGCTGGTTGCCCTTGATGTCCTCGGTACCGATGTTCAGCAGTGCCACGCGCGGCCGCTGCACACCCAGGGCCTGGGCGGCCACCGAGCCCATCACGGCGAACTGGTAGAGGTTCTCGGCGCTGCAGTCGACGTTGGCGCCAAGGTCGAGCAACTGGCAGTAACCGGTCTGGGTCGGGATCGCCGCCACCATGGCCGGCCGGTCGATACCCGGCAGTGTCTTGAGCACGAAACGCGAGAGCGCCATCAGCGCCCCGGTATTGCCGGCGCTGACGCAGGCCTGAGCCTTGCCGTCGCGCACCAGTTCGAGGGCGATGCGCATCGACGAATCCGGCTTGCCGCGCAGCGCCTGGGATGGCCGCTCGTCCATGCCGACCACCTCGCTGGCGGCCACGATTTGCAGGCGCGCGCGATCCGCAGCCGCAAGGCCGCTGACAAGATCTTCAAGGAGGGAGGGTTGACCGACGAGGGTCAGGTGCAGCGAGGGGGTAGCCGAAAGGCAGGCAATGCTAGCCTGGACAATGCTGCGGGGACCGAAGTCCCCGCCCATTGCGTCGATCGCGATGATCTGAGCGGACAAGGATTACTCGTCAGCGCCCTTGTCGACCACTTTGCGACCACGGTATACGCCTTCTGGCGAAACGTGGTGACGCAGGTGTACTTCACCAGTGGTTTTCTCTACCGACAGCGCGTTTTCCGACAGGGCGTCGTGCGAACGGCGCATGTCACGGGCAGAGCGGGATTTTTTGTTCTGCTGAACAGCCATAATTGATTAACTCCTAAACGTTTGGGTCACGCTTTAACTGCGCCAAAACACTGAACGGGTTGGACCGCGATACCTCGTCCTTGCTCGATTCGGGCTCGTCTGCGCCCGCCGGCTGCTGGCATTCTTCCGGATGATGAGCAGGCACGATTGGCAAGGCGAGCAGAAGCTCCTCCTCGATCAATGCCTGCAGATCCAAAGGATCTTCGCCCAGTTCCAGCACGTCATAGCCTTTCGGCAACGACTGGGTATTCGCACCCTCCTTCACCACGGCGTATGTACATTCGCTGTGGATCGGCAGGGTGACCAGCTCAAGACAACGCTGGCAAACCATCTTGACCTCGACGTCCAGCTCGCTGTGGATAACCACCACGTGCTGTTCATCTCGTTCAAAATCGAACTTCGCCTGCACCGTACCGACATTGTCGGAAAGCGGGTCGCAGAGTCTTTCCAAATCAGCGAGTTGCAGCGAACCGTTAAGGGTTACGCCACGATCGGCTAATTTGCGCGGGTCAACGTGAGGTGGAATCGGGTCATTCAACATAGGCGCAGCATTCTAGGGATGCCCCCCGCCCCTGTCAAAGGAAATTCGGCGGCATCGTGCGTGATAGAATTTGTTCAACTGATTCAGGAGTCTACCATGCTTCCTCTGTTACTGGCTTCCAGCTCTGCCTACCGCCGCGAACTGCTTGCGCGCCTGCGCCTGCCCTTCACCTGGGCAAGCCCCGATATAGACGAGCGGCGCCTGGATGACGAACCGGCGGTGGAGCTGGTGCGCCGGCTGGCCAGGCAAAAAGCCGAGGCCCTGGCGGGCAGCCACCCCGGGCACCTGATCATCGGTTCGGACCAGGTTGCGGTGCTGGGCGAGCAGGTACTGGGCAAGCCGCACACCTTCGAGCGGGCCTGCGAGCAGCTGCTGGAGTGCAGCGGGCAGCAGGTGAGCTTCCTGACCGGGCTGGCATTGCTGAACAGCGCCACCGGGCACTGCCAGGTGGACTGCGTGCCGTTTACCGTGACCCTGCGCGAACTGGACCGAGAGCGAGTGGAACGCTATGTGACGGCGGAACAGCCGCTGGACTGCGCCGGCAGCTTCAAGGCCGAGGGGTTGGGGGTGAGTTTGTTTCAGAGCACACACGGGTGCGATGCGACCAGCCTGATCGGGCTGCCACTGATTAGATTGGTGGATATGTTGACCAGGGAAGGGGTGGTGATTCCCTGAGATTCTGGGGACGCGCTGCGGCCCTTCGCGGGCACGCCCGCTCCCACAGGCGTGTCGCAGCCTGCGGGTTTTGCGCGATCCCCGTGGGAGCGGGCATGCCCGCGAAGGGGCGCAAAGCGCCCCGGCAACCCGGATCAGCGCAATTGCGGCCCCTGGAAGCCCATCCACATCGCCAGGCGCTCAGCCACACTGGCCCCCACACGCTTGGAGAAGCGATCGAGCGCCGACTCCTGCACGGTGAAGTCCACCAGTTCCTTCTCGCCCACGATCTCGCGCGCCACATAGCTGGCACTGCCCAGCCCGTCCACCAGGCCCAACTCCTTGGCCTGCTCGCCCGACCAGACCAGGCCACTGAACAGCTCCGGATGTTCCTTGTCCTTCAGGCGTTCGCCCCGCCCCTGCTTGACCATGGCAATGAACTGCTGGTGCGTGGTATTCAGCACGCCCTGCCAGAACTCGGTCTCTTCCGGCTTCTGCGGCGAGAACGGATCGAGGAAGGCCTTGTGCTCGCCTGCAGTGTAGGTACGCCGCTCCACACCCAGCTTCTCCATGGTGCCGACAAAGCCATAACCGGCCGCTGTCACACCAATCGAGCCCACCAGGCTGGCCTTGTCGGCATAGATCTCGTCCGCCGCACTGGCGATGTAGTAGGCACCGGAAGCGCCAAGGTCGGCGATGACCGCATACAGCTTGATGGCCGGGTATTCGGCCCGCAGACGGCGGATTTCGTCATACACGTAACCCGACTGCACCGGGCTGCCTCCCGGGCTGTTGATGCGCATCACCACAGCCTTGGTCTTGCTGTCCTTGAACGCCTCGCGCAGGCTCTTGACGATATTGTCGGCGCTGGCCGGCTCCTGGTCGGCAATTACCCCGCGCACCTCGACCAGCGCGGTATGGCTGGCACTGCGCGACGCGGCCTTGTCCATGTCCATCAACGGTGTGAACAGGATCAGGATGCCGAACAGGTAGACGAAGGTCAGCAACTTGAAGAAGATCCCCCAGCGTCGCGCCCGGCGCTGCTCCTGAACACCTGCCAGCAGGGTCTTTTCCAGCAGTTTCCAGCTCTTGCGCTCTTCGCGCTCCTCGGGTTCGGCCTCGGGGGCTTTCCATTCGTCTGCCATGCTTACCTACCTTGGAAATGGAATTGCGGAACCACCCAGCCACTCACGCAACTGGGAAAAATGATCGATGCACACCTGCGGACCAAACTCGGCCAACGCCCGCAGGGACATGGCACCGTAGCCCACGGCCACCGAGTGCATGCCGGCATTGCTGGCCATCTGCAGGTCGAATGCCGAATCGCCAACCATCAGCGCACGCCCCGGTTCGACACCGCAATGGCCGAGAATTTCCTCGAGCATCAGCGGGTGCGGCTTGCCGCGGGTCTCGTCGGCGGCGCGAGTGATGTCGAAGAACTGCTCCCAGCCATTGGCCTTGAGCACCCGGTCCAGCCCGCGACGCGCCTTGCCGGTGGCCACCGCCAGGCGGTACCCCTCGGCACGGAAGGCATCCAGCGACTCGACCACACCCTCGAACAGCGGCGAGGGCTGCTGGTCCAGGGCCATGTAGATATCGGCATAGTGCTGACGGAAGCTTTCGACCTGAGCAGGCGCCAGGTGCGGATACAGGGTGTGGATCGCCTCGCCCAGCGCCAGGCCGATGATGCCCTTGACCGCGTCCTCGCTGCTTTGCGCCTCACCGGCACGCTCGGCGGCGGCGTTCATGGCCTCGACGATACGCCCGATCGAGTCGGCCAGGGTGCCGTCCCAGTCGAAGATCAGTAGCTCATAGCCTTTTTTCATAGGTCAGGACGCACTCAGACGTTCAACGGTTTTCGCCCAGACTTCATCCACTGGCGCCTCGAGCTTCAGCTCGCCACCGTCCGGCAGCGGCACGGTCAGCGCATACGCATGCAGGAACAGGCGCTTGCCGCCCAAGTCACGAATTTCACGACTGAAATCTTCGTCGCCGTACTTGCTGTCGCCAGCGATCATATGCCCGGCATGCAGGGTGTGCACGCGGATCTGGTGGGTACGACCGGTGATCGGGCGCGCCTCGACAATGGTGGCGAACTCGCCGAAGCGGCGCAGCACGCGGAACAGGGTCAGCGCCTCCTTGCCCTCGTCGTTCACCTCGACCATGCGCTCGCCGGAGCGCAGGTTGCTCTTGAGCAACGGCGCGTTGACCTGCTTCTTCGAGGTCGGCCAGTGGCCGCGCACCAGCGCCATGTAGCGCTTGTCGACACCGTCGCCGCGCAGCGCGGCGTGCAGGTGGCGCAGCATGCTGCGCTTCTTGGCGATCATCAGCAGGCCGGAGGTATCGCGGTCCAGGCGGTGCACCAGCTCCAGTTCCTTGGCGTCCGGGCGCAGCTGGCGCAGCGCCTCGATCACGCCGAAGCTCAGGCCGCTGCCGCCATGCACGGCGATGCCGGCCGGCTTGTTCATCACGATCAGCGCCTTGTCTTCGTAGACGATGGCCGCTTCCAGGCGCTGCAACAGGCCCTGGGCTACCGGCGCCGGCTCGTCACGTTCCGGCAGGCGGACGGGCGGCACCCGCACGATGTCGCCAGCCTGGATCTTGTACTCCGGCTTGACGCGCCCCTTGTTGACCCGTACTTCGCCCTTGCGCAGGATGCGGTACACCAGGGTCTTGGGCACGCCCTTGAGGGCCGTGATGAGGAAATTGTCGATGCGTTGGCCGGCAAGCTCCGGCGCGACTTCGATCAGCTGAACGCCGGAAGTCGGAGGGGTATTGGTCGTCATGGCGGGATCATAACAATTTTTTATGGAATTGAAGCACTTAATCATTGCTGCTATAGTCGCGAACGCCGCCAAAAGCGGCAGGCCAGCGGCACCAGGCTCCTAGCCGGTCCCTGACCAACGCAATTCTCCAGGACGCGAGGCCGTCCTACGGGGTTTTCGCCAGTTTACCGAATTGCCTGGAATCGCCACCAGCGCTGTGTAGAGAAGACCGAAAAAAAACGACAAGTGCGGTGTTTCACCTGCTTACCCGATTCTTTTCGCTGCACCTCTGCCCGCCCCGTCGCTTCCACGCAACGCCCGGCGAATGCTTCGGAAATACCTGCCTTGGACATGAATGGCGCCAGCGCAGAACCTGCGCTGGCGAAAAATGCAACCCGTTGCGGATTCAGCGCGCGGCAGCACCCGAATTATCAGGGATACGTGCAGGGTGGAGATGCACAGCCCTCGGACCGTGTAGCACCGCGTCCGGCCCACCAGCCCACTGAACGGCTGGCGAGCGGATAAGGTCCTGAACAGATGCCTCCGGGCGTCCACGGCTGACGGTTGATTCCTCCTCCTGACTGAGTGCACAAGGCCCGCTTGGTTGATTCGGATTCCAATTCGAAGCCACCGGGGCCTTGTTGGCACCGCAGCAAACAGGACGCGTCGTCGCGACAACGGCAGGCTGGGCAACCGGCTGGTGCCGAACGTCGCTCGACACGGGGGTGGCCCGGCCACCCTTTGCGCACCTTGGCACCGACCATGAGACGTCGTGTGTGCCGAACGCCGTTTCCGGCAGCCCGGAAACCGACGGTACAACATGAAAAGAATGCTGATTAACGCGACTCAACCCGAAGAGTTGCGTGTAGCCCTGGTGGACGGCCAACGTCTCTACGACCTGGACATCGAGTCCGGCGCGCGCGAGCAGAAAAAGGCCAACATCTACAAAGGCAAGATCACCCGCATCGAACCCAGCCTCGAAGCCGCCTTCGTCGACTTCGGTTCCGAACGTCACGGCTTCCTGCCGCTGAAAGAAATCTCCCGCGAATACTTCAAGAAAGCCCCCGAAGGGCGGGTCAACATCAAGGAAGTACTGAGCGAAGGCCAGGAAGTCATCGTCCAGGTCGAGAAGGAAGAGCGCGGCAACAAAGGCGCCGCCCTCACCACCTTCATCAGCCTGGCCGGCCGCTACCTGGTGCTGATGCCGAACAACCCGCGCGCCGGTGGCATCTCCCGCCGTATCGAAGGCGAAGAGCGCAACGAACTGCGTGAAGCCCTGAACGGCCTGACCGTGCCAGGCGACATGGGCCTGATCGTGCGCACTGCCGGCCTTGGCCGCAGCAGCGAAGAAATGCAGTGGGACCTCGACTACCTGCTGCAACTGTGGACCGCCATCAAGGAAGCGTCCCAGGACCGCGCCGCGCCATTCCTGATCTACCAGGAAAGCAACGTCATCATCCGCGCCATCCGCGACTACCTGCGCCAGGACATCGGCGAAGTGCTGATCGACAGCATCGATGCCCAGGAAGAAGCCCTGACCTTCATCCGCCAGGTGATGCCGCAGTACGCCAGCAAGGTGAAGCTGTACGAAGACAGCGTGCCGCTGTTCAACCGCTTCCAGATCGAAAGCCAGATCGAGACCGCCTTCCAGCGCGTGGTCGACCTGCCGTCCGGCGGTTCGATCGTGATCGACCCGACCGAAGCCCTGGTGTCCATCGACATCAACTCGGCGCGCGCCACCAAAGGCAGCGACATCGAAGAAACCGCCCTGCAGACCAACCTGGAAGCGGCCGAGGAAATCGCCCGCCAGCTGCGCCTGCGTGACATCGGCGGCCTGATCGTCATCGACTTCATCGACATGACCCCGGCGAAAAACCAGCGCGCCGTCGAAGAACGTGTTCGCGAGTGCCTGGAAGCCGACCGCGCCCGCGTCCAGGTCGGCCGCATCTCGCGCTTCGGCCTTCTGGAAATGTCCCGTCAGCGCCTGCGCCCTTCGCTGGGCGAAAGCAGCGGCATCGTCTGCCCACGCTGCTCCGGCACCGGCATCATCCGTGACGTCGAATCGCTGTCGCTGGCCATCCTGCGCCTGATCGAAGAAGAAGCCCTGAAGGACCGCACCGCCGAAGTTCGTGCCCAGGTGCCGATCCCCGTGGCTGCCTTCCTGCTCAACGAGAAGCGCAACTCGATCACCAAGATCGAACTGCGCACCCGTGCGCGCATCATCATCCTGCCGAACGATCACCTGGAAACCCCGCACTTCGAAGTCCAGCGCCTGCGCGACGACAACCCGGAAGTGCTGAGCAACCAGTCCAGCTACGAGATCGCCGCAGCCGAAGCCGAAGAAGCGCCGCAGCCGACCGCCACTCGCACCCTGGTTCGCCAGGAAGCCGCGGTCAAGACCGCCCCGGCCCGCGCCAACGCGCCGGTACCGGCCACTGTCGAAGAGCCGCAGCCTGCCGCACCGGTCGCCCCTGCCCCGGTCGCCCCGGAGCCAAGCCTGTTCAAGGGCCTGGTGAAGTCGCTGGTAAGCCTGTTCGCCGGCAAGGAAGAGCCTGCCGCCGCGCCGGTTGTCACTGCTGCCGAGAAGCCGGCCGCCGAGCGCAGCCCACGCAACGAAGAACGCCGCAACGGCCGCCAGCAAAGCCGCAATCGCAACGGCCGCCGCGACGAAGAGCGCAAGCCGCGTGAAGAGCGTGCCGAGCGCGCACCTCGTGAAGAACGTGCTCCTCGTGAAGAACGTGCCCCGCGCGAAGAGCGTGCACCACGTGAAGAACGCGCCCCACGCGAAGAGCGTGCACCGCGTGAAGAACGTGCACCACGCCAGCCACGCGAAGACCGCCGCGGCAACCGTGGCGAAGAGCGCGTGCGCGAACTGCGTGAGCCACTGGACGTTACCCCTGCCGAGCGTGAGGAACGTCAGCCGCGCGAGGAGCGTGTAGCCCGTGAAGAACGTGCCCCGCGTGAAGAGCGTGCACCTCGCGAGGAACGCGCCCCACGTGAGGAGCGTGCTCCACGTGAAGAACGCGCCCCGCGTGAGGAGCGTGCTCCACGTGAAGAACGCGCACCGCGTGAAGAGCGTGCCCCGCGTGAAGAACGCGCACCTCGTGAAGAGCGTGCCCCGCGTGAAGAACGCGCACCTCGTGAAGAACGTGCTCCACGCGAAGAACGAGCCCCTCGCCCACCACGCGAAGAGCGTCAGCCACGGGTAACTGAAGAAGCCGCCGAGCAGGCTGCCGAGCTGGCCGAAGAGCAACTGCCGAACGAAGAGCTGCTGCAGGACGAACAGGAAGGCACCGATGGCGAGCGCCCGCGCCGCCGTTCCCGTGGTCAGCGTCGCCGCAGCAACCGTCGTGAGCGTCAGCGCAACGCCAACGGCGAGCTGATCGATGGCAGCGAGGAAGAAGGCAGCGAAGAGCAGCCACAATCGCATCAGGCCACCGAGCTGGGTGCCGAACTGGCTGCCGGCCTGGCCGTGACTGCCGCCGTCGCCAGCAGCAACATCAGTGCCGACGCCGAAGCCCAGGCCAACCAGCAGGCCGAGCTTGCCACCGCCGAAGTCGCCGCCGTAGCGGAAACCGACAACAGCGAAGTCGCCCAGCCGGTCGAGCAGGCCGAGAAGGTCGAACAGGTCGAAGCTGCTGCCGAGGCTGAAGAAGTGGCTGTGGCCCCGGTGGTCGAGCAGCCGGTCAGCGAGCCTGTGGCCGTGGTCGAAGCAACTGCCGAGCCAGTGGTCGAAGTCGCTCCGCAGCCAGTGGTAGACGAAGCACCTGCTGCCGAACCGGTAGTGGTTGCCGAAGCACCGGTAGAAGCGCCTGCCGTCGAGGCCGGTGAAATCGAGCAGGCCCCGGTCGTGGTCGAAGCCGCTCCGGTTGCCGAGCAACCTGCCCCGGTTGTCGAGGCCCAGCCAGAAGTGGTGGCCGAGCCTGCCCCAGTGGCCGTCGAGCCTGCACCGGTCGAAGCCCCTGCGCCGGTGGAACCTGCCACTGTCATGCTGGCCAACGGCCGTGCGCCGAACGACCCGCGTGAAGTGCGTCGCCGCAAGCGTGAGGCCGAGGCTGCCGCCAAGGCCGCACAGGAAGCTGCTGCAGCCACCGAGGAGCCAGCCCTGGAAGCCAGCGATGAGCAAAAGCCTCATCACGGTTGATAGCCAAGGCTGAATGAAAAAGCCCCGCCAGTGCGAACTGGCGGGGCTTTTTCTTGGCTGGACGTTTTTCCTGTACCGGCCTCTTCGCGGGTAAACCCGCTCCCACAGGGGCCCCACTACCCTCAGGCCCTGTGAGGTCCCTGTGGGAGCGGCTTTAGCCGCGAAAGGGCCAGCCCAGGCACTGAATCAGTAGAGGTTAGGCTCCATCTCCAGCTCGACTCCGAACCGCTCGAGGATATCGGCCTGGATCCGCCGCGCCAGCGCATGCATCTGCACCCCGCTCGCCTGGCCGTAGTTGACCAGCACCAGCGACTGCAAACGATGCACCCCGGCATCCCCCTCGCGGTGGCCCTTCCAGCCTGCCTGTTCGATCAGCCAGCCTGCCGCCAGCTTCACCTGGCCATCGGCCTGGGGATAAGCCACCACCCCCGGGTACTGCGCACGGATACGCTCGACCAGTTCCGCCGAGACCACCGGGTTCTTGAAGAAGCTCCCGGCATTACCCAGCTCTGCCGGGTCTGGCAGCTTCTCGCGGCGAATGCTGCAGATCGCCTCGCTGATCGCCTGCGCGGTCGGCTCGGTCACGCCCTGCTCTGCCAACCGCTGGCGCACCGGGCCGTAATCCAGGTGAGCCTGCAGTGTACGGCTCAAGGCAAAGCGCACACGCAGGATCAACCAACGCCCGGGGTTGCGCTTGAACAGGCTGTCGCGATACCCGAAGGCACATTCAGCCAGGCCGAACTCACGCAACTCGCCGGTCTCGCGGTCCAGGGCGGTCAGGCCTACGAATACGTCCTTGATCTCCACGCCATAGGCGCCCACGTTCTGCATCGGTGCGGCGCCCACGGTGCCAGGGATCAGGCTGAGGTTCTCCAGCCCGCAATAGCCCTGCGCCAATGTCCATTGCACGAACGGGTGCCACAGCTCACCGGCCTCGGCCTCGACCACGATACGTTCGCCATCGTCGCTGAGCACGCGCCGGCCACGGCTGGCCATATGCAGCACCAGCGCATCGATATCGCGGGTCAGCAGCAGGTTGCTGCCGCCGCCAATCACCAGCACCGGCACGCCGCCTTGCTGCGCCTGGGCCAGCGCCTGGCGCACCTCCTGGTCATCATGTGCCTGGGTGAAATACCGCGCCTTCACGTCGATGCCAAAGGTGTTGTAAGGCTTGAGCGATACCTGCTCCTGCCACTGCACTGTCATAGCCGCCCCTTGATTTCCAGGACCAGCGCCTGGCACGCCGCTTCGACCAGGTCGAGCACCTGCTCGAAGCCATCGGCGCCGCCGTAGTACGGGTCTGGCACTTCATCCAGTGCTGCGCCATAGCGGCGCAGGAACAGGTCGAGCTCCCCCACTGCGGTGTGCGGGCGCATCGCACGCAAGTGGCCGAGGTTGCTCTCGTCCATGGCCAGGATGAGGTCATATTCGGCAAAGTGCGCCGCCTTGACCTGCTGGGCGCGTTGCTGCGAAAGGTCATAGCCACGCGCCAGCGCTGCCTTGCAGGTGCGGCTGTCAGGCGCCTTGCCGACGTGCCAGTCGCCGGTGCCGGCCGAGGCCACATGCACCCGGTCGGCAAGCCCGGCAGCCTGCAATTGATGGCGCAGCACGCCTTCGGCGGTGGGCGAGCGACAGATATTGCCGAGGCAGACGAACAGGACGCGCATCAGGCCTCCAGCAAGCGCCGTACGCGCTCCAGGTCTTCAGGGGTATCCACGCCCACGGCAGGCGCCTCGATGGCGTCTTCGACGTGGATGCGTACGCCATGCCACAGGGCACGCAGCTGCTCCAGCGCTTCGGTCTGCTCGAGCCAGCACGGGCCCCAGCTGACGAAGTCCTGCAGGAAGCCGACGCGGTAGGCGTACATGCCGATGTGGCGGCGATACGGCACGCCTTCTGGCAACAGGTTGCGGTCCTTGGCAAACGCATCGCGGGCCCAGGGCAGCGGTGCACGGCTGAAGGTCAGGGCCAGGCCGTTCTTGTCGCTGATTACCTTGACCGCGTTGGGGTTGAACACGGTTTCCGGCTCATGGATCGGTTCGGCCAGGGTGGCGATACCGGCTTCCGGATGCGCTGCCAGGTTGGCTGCCACCTGGTCGATGATCACCGGCGGGATCAGCGGCTCGTCGCCCTGCACGTTGACCACGATGGCATCGGCAGACAGGCCCAGGTGTATGGCCACTTCGGCCAGGCGGTCGGTGCCGGACTCATGGTCGGCACGAGTCATCAGCACTTCGGCGCCGAAGGCCTGGCAGGCCTCCAGAATGCTCGCGTCGTCGGTGGCGATAACCACGCGGCTGGCGCCGCTCTTGCGGGCCTGTTCCCACACATGCTGCACCATCGGCTTGCCGGCGATCGGCAGCAATGGCTTGCCCGGCAGGCGCGTGGAGCGCAGCCGGGCGGGGATCACCACGGTGAAATCCAGGCTCATTTGTCCAGACGCTCTTCATCAGTCAGGGTGCGCGCCTCGCTTTCCAGCATGACCGGGATGCCGTCGCGGATCGGGTAGGCCAGGCCAGCGCCCTTACTGATCAGCTCGGTCTTGTCGGCACTGAGCTTCAGCGGGCCCTTGGTGATCGGGCAGGCCAGGATATCGAGCAGTTTGGTGTCCATTTGAGGCTTCCTTTAGGCCAGGTGGCCGGGAATTGAAAAAGGGCTCAGGGCTTGCGCAGCAAGCGTTGCAACTGGTTGTCGAACCAGGCGCTGAAAGCTGGCGTGGGCTGCGCCTCGACGGCCAGGTACCACCAGTCGTCAGCGGCGAAGGCCCGGCATTTCACCGCATCCTTCTCGGTCATGACCAGCGGCAGCGGCGGGTTGAAGGCCAGGCTCTGGGCGCTGAACTGCGCATGGTCGGCAAAGGGATGCGGCACCGGCTGCCAGTTTAGCCCCAGCAGGGTATTGAAGAAACGTTGCGGGTTGCCGATACCGGCCACCGCGTGCAGGCGTTGGCCTGCAGGGAAATGGTCAAGCGCGCGGCGCTCGCCGCTGCGCAGGTTGACCAGGGCGGACGGCTGCAGGCAGAAGCCGAAGCCATCGGCGCGGTCTGCGCTGGCGCCGTTGAACAGCACCGCGTCAGCCTCGTGCAGGCGTTCGGCCGGCTCACGCAACGGCCCCGCCGGCAGGCAGCGGGCATTGCCCAGGCCGCGAGCGGCATCGATCAGCACCAACTCCAGGTCGCGGGCCAGGCGGTAGTGTTGCATGCCGTCGTCACACAGGATCAGGTCGAGAGGTTCGCTGGCCAGCAGGGCCTGCACGGCGCGGGAGCGGTCGGGGTCGATCATCAGCGGCACGCCGGTGCGCTGCACGATCAGCAGCGGTTCATCGCCGGCCTGCTCGGCAGCCTGGTCGGCCTGCACGCGCCAGGGTAGCTGCGGCGGTTTGGCGCCATAGCCACGGCTGACCACGCCCACCTTCAACCCCTGCTGGCGGCAGTGCTCGATCAGCCAGAGGATCATCGGCGTCTTGCCGGTACCGCCCACGGTGATGTTACCCACCACGATGACCGGCACCGGGGCCCGGTAGCTGGCACTTTCGCCACTGAGAAAACGCGCCCGCTTGCGCGTGACCACGCGGCGATACAGCGCCTCCAGCGGGCGCAGCAGCGCCAGGGCCGGGTGCCCGGCGTACCAGGCGGCGAGCAGACGGTCGGCGAAGGCCATCAAGGCGTGCCCTGGGCCGCCTCGACGGTGGTCATGCGCAACTGGCTGAAACCGAGCTTGCCGGCGGCATCCATCGCGGTGACCACAGCCTGGTGCGGGGTCTTGCCGTCGGCGCTGATGGCCAGCGGCAGCTTGTTGTCGCCGCCCGACTCACGCTCGATCGCTTCGCTCAGGGTGGCCAGGTCGCTTTTAGGCAGCAGGTGGTTGTTCACCGAGTACACGCCTTCGGCGCTGATGGTGATTTCCACCAGCTTGCCCTGGTCGGGCGGCGCCTGCTCGGCGCTGGCGGCTTCGGGCAGCTCGACGCGCAGCTGGGTCTCGCGGGTGAAGGTGGTGGTGACCACGAAGAACAGCAGCAGGACGAACACCACGTCGATCAGCGACGCCAGGTTGATGTCGACGCTCTCCCGCTGGCGATTGCGCCGGAACTTCACGCCTTGCCTCCGGCCACTTCCACTTCACGGTCGCCCTGGATCACTTCCACCAGCTTGATCGCTTCCTGTTCCATGCCGACTACCAGCTCGTCGATGCGGCGCAGCAGGAAGCGGTGGAAGAATACCGCCGGGATACCGACCATCAGGCCGGCCGCGGTGGTGACCAGGGCCTTGGAGATACCACCGGCCAGCACTGCGGCGTTGGCGGTCATCTGCGAGCCCATGAAGGCGCTGAAGATGTCGATCATGCCCAGCACGGTGCCCAGCAGGCCCAGCAGCGGAGCCATGGCGGCGATGGTGCCGAGGGTGCTGATGTAGCGTTCCAGTTCGTGGATGACGCGCGAGGCGGCCTCCTCGATGCATTCCTTCATGATTTCGCGGCCATGGCGCGAGTTGGCCAGGCCGGCGGCAAGGATTTCGCCCAGTGGCGAATCGGCGCGCAGGGCCTTGAGCTTGTCACTGGTCAGTTGCTTGTCCTTGATCCACATCCACACCTGGCCCAGCAGGTGCGGCGGGGTGACGCGGCTGGCGCGCAGGGTCCACAGGCGCTCGACGACGATAGCCATGGCTGCGATGGAGCTCAGAATGATCGGCAGCATCATCCAACCACCGGACTTGACCAATTCCCACACAGTAAACGCCCCTTCGGAAAAAGGCCGCCACTCTACCATAGGCGCGCCGAGGGCTCATCTGCCGGAGGTCAGGGAATTGCCCTACCCGGTTTCTACCTTGAGCTGTCGGGTGGCTGAACTGGCCCTTTCGCGGGTGAACCCGCTCCCACAGGTTTTTTACCATCCTCAGGTTGAGTGCAGTACCTGTGGGAGCGGGTTTACCCGCGAAAGGGCCAGCTCAGCCACCGCCCGCATCCCTCCAGAAACGCCTCTGTCGGCGCACACTCTCGACCTCCCCCTGCCTCCCCAACACCAACCGCAACGCCCCCTGCTCCGCTGTGTCATGCATCACCACCCCATGCCGCCGATAACGTTCGACCACCTGCGCGTGCGGGTGCCCGAAGCTGTTGTTGCGCCCGCGCGAAATCAGTACCCCGCGCGGCGCCGTGGCGCGGATGAAGGCCTCGCTGGACGAACTGCGGCTGCCATGGTGCGGCGACTGCAGCCAGTCGATCCGCGGCGCTTCTGTGGCCGCCAGCCAGGCCCGTTCGGCACCGGCTTCCATATCTCCCGCCAGCAACAACCGCTCACCCTGCGCCTCGACCAGCAACACACAGGAACGGTCATTGCTGCTCTGCCCATCAGCCCAGCGCCACAGCGAAAAGCGCACGCCATCCCACGTCCACTGGTCGCCACTGACACAAGGCTGCAGTTGCATGTCATCCACCACTTCGCCGCCGATCACCCGTTCGACCGGCAGACCACGCATGATTGCGCCAGCACCACCGGCGTGGTCGGCATGGGCGTGGCTGACCAGCATCAGGTCCAGGCTGCCCACCCCTAGCTTGCGCAAGGTCGGCAACACCACCCGCTCGCCCAGGTCGCTCTCCCCCCTGGCAGGCCCGGCGTCGTACAGCAGGTCGTGATGCCGAGTGCGCAACAGCACCGCCAGCCCCTGGCCGACGTCCAGCTGCCAGACCTCGACCTGGCCGAACGGCACCGTCTCCCGGGGTACCCACAGCGCCAGCAGCATCACGCCACCCAACCCGCGCAGTGGAACGCCACGGGGCATCAAAACCAGCAGCGTACCCAGGCACACCAGCAGCCAGGCCCACAATGGCAGAACTGCTGGCAGCCACGCCGACTGCTGTTGCGCCACCAACTCCAGCAGCCGGAAAAGCACATCGAGCAGACCACCCGCCAGCCACAACAGCACCTCTCCTACCCCGCCCAACGGCAGCAGCAAAGTCCCCAGCAACGCCAACGGCAGTACCGCCAGGCTGACCCAAGGCACCGAAAAAAGGTTGGCCAGCGGCGCACTCAGGCTCACGGGCAAGCCCGTAGCCAGCAGCACCGGTAGCAAACCGATGGCAATTACCCATTGCGCCCGCGTCCAGGCCTGCCAGGGCCGCCAGCCGCCCAGGCGGGCACTGAAGCAATAGCCAAGCGTGGCCACGGCTGCGAACGACAGCCAGAACCCGGGCAGCAGCGCGGCCAACGGCTCCACCAGCAGCACGGCAACCAGCGCCAGCAGCAGCGGCAAGGTCGCACCGAGGTGGCGAAAGCGCAGGCGCCAGAGCAACACCACGGCCAGCATCAGGCAGGCACGCTGCACCGGTACACCGCCACCAGCCAACCAACCGTAGGCCAGTGCCGCGGCCATGGCCAAGCCACACGCCCAGGGCAGCCAGGGCAGACGAGCGGGCCACAGCCCCCAACGCGCCAGCCCGGCAACCAGGCCATACAGCAAGCCGGCAACCAGGCCGATGTGTTGGCCAGAGATCACCAGCAGGTGCACCGTGCCGGTGGCCTGCAACGTTTGCCAGTCCTCCCGGGCCAGGCCCGCCCCGTCGCCAAGCACCAGCGCCACCAACGCTGCCTGCCGGCCATTGGCCTCGACTGCCAGCAGGCGCTGGCGCAGCGTGTCGCGCCAGCCGCCTGCAACCGGCGCCAGCAACTGCCCGGACTTGACCGTACCGGTCGCGCCGACCCGCCGCGCCAGCAATTGCGCCTCACGGTCCGACCCATGCGGGTTGAGCAGCCCGGCCGGGCGCTGCAAGGTCACCGCCAGCCGCCACTGCTCGCCCGCGCGCAGCGGCGGGCCGTCGAACCAGCTCAGTTGCAGGCGCTGCGGCAGCTCTGCCCGCCGCGAGCGGGCCGCGTCCAGCTCGAAACGCACACCCTGCGCAGTCCGGGTCGGCAGGCCGACCACCTGGCCCTCAAGCCACAAGGTGCGGCCATCCAGCCCGGTGGCCAGGCGGTCATCCAGCGCCTGCTGCGCAGACCAGCAGGCCCAACACAGGCCCAACAGAAAACAGCCCAGCGGCCACAGCCGGGTGAACAGGCCGAGGCCACCGGCTACAGCCAGCAGCACCAGCCATCCGACCGATGGCAATGCGGGGAGAAAGCCCAGGCACAACAGCCCGAGCGCGAGCGCAAACATCCCTGTGCGCATGAAGTAGAGCTCCAGAAGCGAAATCACCTTCTGAGGCATAGCCCAATTGCCGGCAGCGCTTGCTCAACAATTGTCACAAACTCTAAACGAGGCTGAGCGGGAATCAGGGCATACTGCCCGGATCAACGCTCCGGGAGCCTACATGCCGCGCCGACTTTTCAAACGCTACATGCCGGACCCGACCAGTATTCGGGAACACAAGTCCTTACGCTTTTTCGGCAAGTTGCTGCATGACCCGAACCTCTGGCACCTGAACCGCCATTCGGTGGCGAGGGCCATGGGCGTTGGCCTGTTCGCGGCGTTGATCCCGATGCCGGCGCAGATGCTGCTGGCCGCCGCGCTGGCCATTCCGCTGCGCGGCAACCTGCCGATCGCGGTCAGCCTGGTATGGCTGACCAACCCGCTGACCATGCCACCGGTGTTCTTCGTCACCTACATGACCGGCGCCTGGCTGATGCAGGTACCGCCGCGCACCCTGCCCGACGAGCTGACTTTCCAGTGGATCACCGACCAGCTGTCGACGCTGTGGCAACCCTTCCTGCTCGGCTCGGTGGTGTGCGGTGTGGTGCTGGGCATCCTTGGCTACTTCACCACCATGCTCTACTGGCGCTGGTGGGTGGGCCGGCAGTGGCGTCTGCGCCAATGCCGGTGCAAGGCTTCAGGCACGCATGCCGCGGCCGCTGACCAGCAGGCGAACACACACCAGGTAGAGCACCGCGGTGGCGACCAGCATGAAGGTAATCGCCGTGCCAATGCTGATATCCGACACCCCTAGGATGCCGTAGCGGAACGAGTTGACCATGTGCAGCACCGGGTTGGCCAGCGACACGGTCTGCCAGAACGGCGGCAGCAGGTTGATCGAATAGAACACCCCGCCCAGGTAGGTCAGCGGTGTCAGCACGAAGGTCGGGATGATCGAGATGTCGTCGAAGTTGCGCGCGAACACCGCGTTGACGAAGCCCAGCAGCGAGAAGATGGTGGCGGTCAGCAGCACCACGACCACGGTCACGCCCAGGTGGTGCACCTGCAGGTGGGTGAAGAACAGCGACAGGAAAGTCACGATCACACCCACCGCCAGGCCACGCAGCACGCCACCCAGCACATAACCGACGAGGATGGTGTGTGGCGATACCGGCGACACCATCAGCTCTTCGATGGAGCGCTGGAACTTGCTGCCGAAGAAGCTCGACACCACGTTGCCGTAGGAGTTGGTGATCACCGACATCATGATCAGCCCCGGCACGATGTACTCCATGTAGGTGAAGCCACCCATGTCGCCGATCTGCCGGCCGATCAGGTTACCGAAGATGACGAAGTACAGAACCATTGTGATCGCTGGCGGCAGCAGGGTCTGCGGCCAGATACGCAGGAAGCGCCGCACTTCGCGGTAGACGATGGTGTTCAGGGCAACCCAGTTGGTGCGCAGTTCCACACTCATACGGCCACCTTCGACAGGTTTTTTTCCACCAGGGACACGAACAGCTCCTCGAGTCGGTTGGTCTTGTTGCGCAGGCTCTGCACCTCGATGTTCTGCAGCGCCAGCTGGCCGAACAGCGCGGTGATGCCAATGTCCTTGTCCACCTGCACTTCCAGGGTATGCGGGGTCAGCAGCCGGCACGGGTAGCCCTGCAGCACCGGTGCAGTGGCCAGGTCCTGCTTGATGTCGAGGACGAAGGTTTCGACATGCAGCTTGCCCAGCAGCTGGCGCATGCTGGTGTTCTCGACGATGGTGCCGTGGTCGATGATGCCGATGTTACGGCACAGCTGCTCGGCCTCTTCCAGGTAGTGGGTGGTGAGGATGATGGTGATGCCCTTCTGGTTCAGCTCGGTGAGGAAGCTCCACATCGAACGGCGCAGTTCGATGTCCACACCGGCGGTGGGCTCGTCGAGAATCAGCAGGCGCGGCTCGTGGATCAGTGCACGGGCAATCATCAGGCGGCGCTTCATGCCCCCCGACAGCGAACGCGATTGCACGTCACGCTTGTCCCACAGGCCGAGCTGGGTCAGGTATTGCTCGGCACGCTCCTTGGCCACCTTGGGCGGGATGCCGTAGTAACCGGCCTGGGTCACGACGATGTCGAAGGTTTTCTCGAACTGGTTGAAGTTGAACTCCTGCGGCACCACGCCCAGGCAGCGCTTGAGCGCCGACGGCTCGCGGTCCAGGTCATGGCCGAACACGTTGACCGTGCCGCTGGTCTTGTTCACCAGGGTGGAGAGGATGCCGATGGTGGTGGACTTGCCCGCGCCGTTGGGGCCGAGCAAGGCGAAGAAGTCGCCTTCGGCAACATCCAGATCGATGCCCTTGAGGGCCTGGAAGCCGTTGCCGTAGGTCTTGGTCAGCTGTCGGATGGACAGGGCGGAACTCATAGCGGGTCACTTACCGAGAAAAAGGTGCAGGACACGCCAGGTAAAGGCACTGGCGCAGTGAGTGCGGCCAATGGTGCTTGGCCTGGCCGCACAAGTACAGTCATGTGTATTGATAATGACTATCGAAGCAGCCGTGGTGTTCGATCAGGTCAGCGCAGTCATTACCGCTGCCTGGTACGCAGGGCGGGCCTTGAGGCGCTCGTACCAGGCCTCCAGGTGATGCATGGCCGGGCGCTCGATGGGCATTTCGAACCAGGCATAGATGAAGCTACCCAGTGGGATGTCGCCCATGCCGATCTGGTCACCGGAAAGGTACGGTTGTTTGGCCAGGGCTTCGTCGGCAATGGCCAGCAGCTGGGCGCATTGCTTGTGCGCAGCGTTGATCGCCACCCAGTCGCGCTGGTCTTCCGGGGTGCGCAACAGGCCCCAGAATAGTGGGCGGAACGGCGTGGCGAAGGACGAGGTGGTCCAGTCCATCCATTTGTCTGCCAGGGCGCGCTGACGCGGGTCGTCCAGGTACCAGCCCTGCTCCGCACCGTATTCGGCGCACAGGTAGCGGACGATGGTGTTGGACTCCCACAGGGTCAGGTCGCCGTCTTCCAGCATCGGCACCAGGCCGTTGGGGTTGCGCGCGCGGTAGTGCGGCTCGTTGACCACGCCGAAGGCGCCGCCGGCGTCGATCGACTCGAAATCCAGGCCCAGTTCATGGGCGATCCATAGCGCCTTGCGCACATTGCTCGAATTCTTGCGGCCCCAGATCTTCAGCATGGCAACGTCCTTATAGATACGAAGATGAACAGTCTAATGCAAAACCTTATGCGCCGATAATGGGATTCTCAGCGTTCAATAAACGCGTGACGCCATATGGCCGCCGCAACAAAAACTATCATTTTTGCTAGTTTTTTCGGGAAACGCCAACCACTACCTTGACTTCAGGCCCACACAGAGGTACTGAAAGATGAAAGACAACAAAAGTGAGATCCCAACAGCTTTAGCGTTTTCCGGATATTGTCATTTAGACACCGTTCATCGCCAATCGGATGTTTATTACAGTAACCAGGGACTCAGCACCAATAACAATGAGCTCATCATCACAAAACGAGACCTGATTACAGGTAAAAGCTGGGAAAGAGCCGCACTCCATCTGGGCCCTACCAAGCATTTCTATGATACTTACTTCAGAACAGCCGAAATTAGTCGACGCGTGACCGCAGACAGCCGAATAATCACCAAAAAAGATCTAGGCATGCGAGGAAGCATCATCACTGAAATAAAAGACTACGGCCCAGGCGATGAAAGAACCCTATCATTTAAAATCGACCTGGACGAAAGCTACCTGACACTCAATACCCAGACATCTGACGAACTGAGATGGCACTGGAACACCTCCCCCAAACTGACATGGAGTGGCAAGCCTGAGGACATATCCATCTTCGAGAATCATTACTTCAAACAAAAAAACCTTTTACTTGACCGGGTAGCTCTAGAGCAACGGAATTTCAATCTCTGGATTTATCTGGACTTCAGCATCGAACACGACATCCTTTGGCAAGCCTACTCCGAGCCGCAAAAAAAATTCAACAACGCGTTCACCCCCGAGCCTCTGCCTCCTTTTATAAACGAGCATGAAGACGATCTCGTTATTTCACTTTACGCCAACCACTTCCCCATCATAAGTAACGGCACCCCACCCGACGACATAGGACTTTTCCCTGGCATACTTTCCTCTCCCTCAGGCTGGCCGTACATCATGGGTAGTCCAATCGGCAAGGACTCTTTTCTTTGCCTCTTCCGCAACGCCAATTCTTCCAATACAGGCAACAACAAAGCTGCAGGACTCTCGACCGCTATTCACCCGCTACCCTTGGCCACGACCATCTCATCGACCGCAGGGCCACAGAAGCTGATCGCCAACCCACAATCCGCCAAGCCTACCTGGAGCGTGGAGAAACCGAGCGCAGGATCCATCAAGACCATTGATGGCGCTCAGCACTATCAGCCCCCCGGAGCCCTCAGCCCCAACGCGATTGCCAACCCCGATTGCAAGACCCTCATCCCCGCCATGCTCAAGAGCAGTACGCGGCAAATACTCCTGCCGGCAGTGGCCGATATCCTCAAGGCCACCACCAGTACCAGTGCAGCCTACGCCACCTGGGTATCGGAATACTTCGCTCAAACGCACTATTTCAAGGCCGCGAAACAATCGGGGAAACTGCAGCTGTCGATGTACTACACCGCGATGACAGGCAAAGAAGTGGCCGTGCCATTAAAAAACATCGCCTGGCATGTTCTGTCAGGCAACGGCAAGGTCGACAGCCAAGGGGTATTCACGCCTGACAGCAAGGCGCCGTCACTCTACACGGTGATATTGGCCGTGGATGTTGACGAGACCGAGGCGGATCAAAGCTGGTACTGGGCCATGACCATCATTCCACACCCGTTCATCGAGGTAGACGCCATGCTCGAGCTTTTCACCGACTAGCAACTGCATCGCCCAAGCATCACGGCGTGCGAACTCCGCCAGCCGTGCTCTGTCACTGTTCTGAGCAGGCCTTTGCAGCAAGGCTGTCTACGCTTGTTGCATCGGCTTGAAGCCCACGGTCACGGAGAAAAGACTATGTTGCTGTTGTGGTTGGCGGTCATGGTACTAGGCGCAGCCTATCTCACCCACCGGCGCTTGCCGCCCTTGCAGATACTCGGCGCGGTGGCAGCCTATGTGCTGCTGATGGGCCTGTTCGGCAATGCACCCGGCTGGCTGTTGACGGTGTTGTGGCTGGCCCTGGCACTCAAAGCCGCTTTGCTCATGCTGCCGCAGTGGCGCCGCCAGGTGCTCACACGCCCCGTTTTCAACTGGTTCCGGCGCACGCTACCGCCCATGTCGCAGACCGAACGCGAGGCCATCGACGCCGGAACCGTGTGGTGGGATGGTGAACTGTTCAGTGGCCGCCCCAACTGGCAAACCTTGCTCGACTACCCGTCACCCACGCTGACAGAAGAGGAGCAGGCGTTCATCGACGGCCCCACCGAGCAGCTCTGCGCCATGGTCAGCGACTGGCAGATCGGCCAGGATCTGGACTTGCCGCCCGAGGCTTGGGCCCATATCAAGTCACAAGGCTTCTTCGCCCTGATCATTCCCAAGGAATATGGCGGCAAAGGCTTCTCGGCCTATGCCCATTCCCAGGTCGCGATGAAGCTCGCCACCCGCAGCGGCGACCTGGCGTCAACCGTGATGGTGCCCAACTCTCTGGGGCCTGCCGAACTGCTGCTGCACTACGGCACCGAAGAACAGCGAAACCACTATCTGCCACGCTTGGCCCGGGGCGAAGAAATCCCCTGCTTTGCCCTCACCGGCCCAATGGCCGGGTCCGACGCGGGCGCCATGCCAGATACCGGCGTAATCTGCCGAGGGCAGTGGCAAGGTGAAACCGTGATCGGCCTGCGCCTGAACTGGGAGAAGCGCTACATCACCCTGGGGCCCGTCGCCACCCTGCTGGGGCTCGCATTCAAGGCCTACGACCCGGACCACCTGCTGGGTGACCGCGTAGAGCTGGGTATCAGCCTGGCATTGATCCCTACCGATACACCGGGCGTGGAAATCGGCAAACGCCACCTGCCCCTCGGTGCCGCATTCATGAATGGCCCCAATAGCGGCAAGGATGTCTTCGTACCGCTGGACTTTCTCATCGGCGGCAAGGATATGCTCGGCAAGGGCTGGATGATGCTGATGAACTGCTTGTCGGTCGGCCGTTCGATCTCCCTGCCGGCCGTCGGCACTGGCGCGGCCAAGTACACCAGCCTGGTGACAGGGCAATATGCCCGCATCCGCGAACAGTTCAACGTACCGCTGGCCGCGTTCGAGGGCATCCAGGAGTCTCTGGCGCGCATCGGTGGCAACGCCTGGCTGATGGACAGCGCCCGCTTGCTGACCACCAAAGCCGTGGATCTGGGTGAAAAACCCTCGGTGCTGTCGGCCATCCTCAAGTACCACCTCACCGAACGCGGCCGCGAATGCATCCGCCACGCCATGGACGTGCATGGCGGCAAGGGCATCATCATGGGGCCCAACAACTACCTGGGGCGAAACTGGCAGGGCGCACCGATTTTCATCACCGTCGAGGGCGCCAACATACTCTCGCGCAACTTGATGATCTTCGGCCAGGGCGCCATTCGTTGCCATCCGTTCGTACTCCAGGAAATGGCCCTTGCCGGGCGTGAGGACCACGACCAGGCACTCGACGAATTCGATGACCTGTTGCTGAAGCACATTCTGTTCGCGGTCGGCAATGCCGCCAGCACACTGGTGCTTGGCCTGGGGCTGGGGGCACTGGAAAAGGCCCCCGGCGACAGGTTGAGCCAAGGCTACTTCCGCGCTCTGAATCGCCAGGCTGCCGCCTTTGCCCTGCTGGCCGACCTGTCGATGATGTTGCTGGGCGGGGCGTTGAAGCGCCGTGAACGATTGAGTGCCCGCCTGGGCGACGTATTGAGCTACCTCTACCTGTCATCTGCCGCACTCAAGCGCTACCACGACCTGGGCTCGCCAGAGTACATGCAGCCGTTGCTGCGTTGGGCCATGGAGGAAAGCCTGGGCCAGGCGGAAAGTGCCTTGGATCGTTTGCTCGACAACTTCCCCAACCGCTTCGTCGGCTGCGCCTTGCGTGTGCTGGTATTCCCGTTTGGGCGCCGCCACACCGGGCCGAGCGACGAACTGGATGCCGAAGTGGCCGAGTTGTTGGGGCGCCGCAAGGGCGACCCAGCCCTGGAGCAGCTACTGGCCGGCTGCTTCCGGCCTGAGGCCGACGGTGATGCGGTGGCGGCGCTGCAACGTGCTTGCGATGCGCTGGACGAAGCTGCGCCCTTGCACAAGCGGTTATCCCAGGCGCTCAAGGACGGTGTCGTGCAGCCAGCGCCAGGGCAATGCCCTGTCGAAGCCGCCGTACAAGCGGGCGTGCTTCAAGAGCAAGAAGGCCAGCAACTGCAGGACGCCGAGCAGGCGCGCCGGGCGGTGATCGCAGTGGATGCCTTCGACAAGCAATACTTGCAGCCCATACCGGGGCAAGTACGCTAAGCAGCATTCGAACAGGGCCGCCACACGGCCCTGCCAGCCTTCCACCTGGCCATAACCCACGTATACTTCGCGCCCGTTCCAACCATTTCGAGGACCTCACCATGGCCACCCCCAACCTGGACTATCACCTGCAACTGCTTCACCATCTGCGCACCATTCTGGTTGCCTTGGGTGAAGCCGACCAGGTACCAGAGGAAAGCCACGCCCTGTTCCTCGAACGCTTCGACGAACTGCTCACCTTGCTCCCCCAGGACCCGCTGGAAAGCCAATACCTGGGGCAGGACCTGATCTGCCAGGTCATTCAGCGCTATCCGCAAATTGCCCATCTGGTACCCCGTGACTTGCTGTGGTTCTTCGGTGGTGACTGCCTGCACTTCATGCCTGACGAAGAGCTGGCGCTTTATCAGAGCCTGGAAGAGCGTCGCTACGAAGCCGAGCAGCGCGGTGAGCCCTTTGACTGGCATCAGCAAAAGCAGCTTTCAAGCCAGGCAGGTCAGCCCACGAATGACTGACACCTGCGGTGATTCACAGGCAAACGAATGATCCACGGCAGATGCTGATTTAACTTACATACCCACCGCCCCCTCCCTCCTAAGCTCCCCGTCCCGGCTGGTTTCACAAGACCAGCCGGTATCACAGATCCGGCCTGATGCATGTCTTGATGTCGGGCCTTCACTAGAAAACGGGGATAACAGTCATGAAAAAGCTTCTGACAACCGCAGCCCTGGCCATGAGCCTGAGCAGCACGGCATTCGCCAGCGACTTCATTGAGTTTAACGGCACTATCACCAGCGGTACATGCGCGATCGAAATCGTCGACCCGGCAACCGGGAGCAAAATGGATCGCATCTCAATGGGTAACGTCGCCAGCGGGCGCTTCACGGCAATTGGCAGCGAAGGCAACCTTCGCCCTTTCGCCATGCGCGTCACTCCCGGCACTGGGTGTGATACCTCCACCAACCAGGGCTATGTAACCTTCAACGGCGCTTTCGGCAGTGCAGGCACTGGCGGCGAGCTTCACGCGCTGGAAGCTAGTGGGGCAACCAACCTGGGCCTGGCCATCAAGGACAAGACCAACACGCTGATTGCCAATGGTAGCGAATCCAAGCCTTACGACCTGGATGACACCAATCCCACCGACATGCTGTTCTATGCGGCCTACCGCGCCACCGCCATCCCTGTCACGGCAGGCGCTGCAAACACGGTCGTCAGCTTCGTCTTCGACCTCAAGTAACACCGTTCCAGGCCGCGCCATGCGCGCCTGGATCCACCCGCTACATATGGGCCTTCACATGAAATCCATCCACCGCTCCCTCGGCTTGCGAAAAGCCATGCTCGGCATTTGTCTGGCCGCTTGCCTACCTGCCGCCGAGGCAGCCCTGACCATCAGCAATACACGCGTGGTTCATTCAAGCGATGCGCGCAACTCTTCGATTGTGGTCGCCAACCCCAGCACCAAGGTTTTCGCCGTACAAACCTGGGTCAATACCCATGAGGACGACACCAACACGCCCGTCCCCCTGATAGCCAACCCGCTACGAGATAGCACTCAAGGACCGTTGGGTGGAGCGCGTGACCCTGCCGAGCCATGACCGTGGTAGCTGGCGGTTCAAATATGAGAGCACCCCCTCGACACAGAACATGACCTGCCTGACAAGGGTCGAGACGCCCCAGGGCAGCATCGAGACGATCACTTACGACGATGCCGGTCACCAGCTCCTCTCCGGCGCCCCCGTGCTCCGCATCCCACGAGTCAAGACCCACACGGTCGACCCCGGGACCAACCAGCCGGCCTTGACCACCACCTACAGCTACCCCAACGACCGCAACTTCCTGGGCTTTGGCAGCGGGCTGAATTGGGAAAAGGACAAGGACAACCTGTACCGGGCAGGCAGCGACTACTTCTATGAAGTCCACCTCAGCGAGGCCAGCGAAGACAAAGAGTTGCGCAGGTCCAGCTACCGCTATAACCGTCATCACCTGCTGACTCTGCAAACCACCGCGCAGTACGGCGATGTCATCGAGGATGTGACGGAAGATGCGCGCAAGCAGGACTGGCACATCCAGGAAATCGAGACGGTTTACCACGAAACCCCGGACGTGAGTTTCGACGATCAGCTGAACAACTTCCAGCTGCCCCACACCGTGACCGAGCGCTGGCGGCTGGCAAGCGACAGCACCGTCCTGCGCGAAGAAATTACCATCACCGAGTACGATACCGAGCATGGCAACCTGATTTATGAAAAACAGCCCACCCTGTATGGCGGCGCACTGACCAGCGACAACTACCGCGCCAACGCCTTGGGGCTGGGCAAGGACTTTGGCGCGGCCGGCGCATTGTCGTTCGATGTCACCCATGCCCGCAGCGACCTGGGCACAGCACTTGGCCAGGTCAGCGGCAACAGTTACGCCGCCCGTTATGGCAAGGCATTCCCTACCCGTACACACCTGCGCTTTGCCGGTTATCGCTACTCCACCGAGGGCTTTCGCGACTTTGACGAAGCCGTGGCGCAACGGAACAACGACCACCACTGGCTAGGCAGCCGCCGCAGCCGCCTGGAAGCATCGGTCTACCAGCAACTGGGCCGCAGCAGCTCGCTCAGCTTCAACCTGAGCCAGGATGACTACTGGCAAACCCAGCGCCAGCGCCGTCAATACCAGTTTTACTTCAACACGCATTACAAAGGCATCAACTACAGCCTCTTCGCCTCGCAGTCACTCAACAAGACCCACGAGAACGACCGCATTCTCGGCCTCAGTCTGTCGTTCCCTCTGGACTTCGGCCTGGGCAGCAGCGTCACCCTGGACACCCAGCATCAGGCGGGGCGTTTCAGCCAGCGCGCCAGCCTCAGTGGCGGAGCATTGGACAACCGCCTCAATTATCAGGCGGCTCTGGCCAATGATGGCCAGCAGAACAAGAGTGCCGAGCTATCGGCCGGCTACCTGACCCCGCACGCCAACTTCGGTGCCGGCTATTTTGAAGGCAACGAGTACCGCAGCCTGTCGGTCAACGCCAGCGGCTCTGCCCTGGTGCACGGCGATGGCCTGGTGTTCAGCCCCAATTTCGGCGAGACCAACGCGCTGATCCATGTACCCGACACCCCCGGCGCGGGCATGGAAAACGCAACCGCAGCACGCACCAACGCCAAGGGTTATGCCCTGGCACCGCACCTGCAGCCCTATCGGATCAACCGCCTGACACTCACCACCGACCAGCTCGAACCGGATGTGGAAATCGACAACGGCACGGCCCAGGCCGTACCGAGACGAGGCGCAATCGTGCAGCGCACGTTTGCCGCACGTCGCGTTGCGCGCCTGGTGCTGACCCTGCTGAACACCGAGGGCAAACCATTGCCCTTCGGTACCCAGGTCAAGGATACCCAGGGCAAGACACTGGCGGTGGTGGGACAAGGCGGCCAAGCGCTGGTGGCTACCGAAGCAACCAGTCAGGTGCTGAGCGTGCGATGGGGCGAGCAACCGGCCGAGCAATGTCAGCTGTCGATCAAGCCTGCCAGCATGCGTCAGCAGCAGGGCTTCTACCTGCAAACCCTGACCTGCCCCGCCACTGAAGCCTGATGACTCTTGCCCAACAACGGAACCTATTCATGCGACCTCAACGATACCTGCCAAGCTTGTTTGCCTTGGGGCTTGCCCTTGGCACACAGCTCATCAGCCTACCGCAGGCCCACGCCATTTCAGGTTGCACCTGGCAAGGGGCGAGCGGCCCGGTCAGCCACAGCGTCAACCTGGGCGAATTCTGGGTGCCCAGGGATGCCGAGCCCGGCACCGTCATCGGCTCCGTCCAACGCCTGGTTTCCCAAGACCCCTTGAATCGGGAAATCCGCTGCGACAACGACGGCACCGGCGTACTGACGTTCCTCATGCCTGCCACCGTACCGGTGCATGGCAAACCGCTACCGCCCGTCAACGGCTGGGACGTCACCGGTAAAGTCCTGGAAACCGGCATTACGGGGGTCGGCCTGTACATCCGCCTCAACCACCCCTATACGGGTGCCAACAACGGCTTTCGACCCGTCGACGATGTGGCCATACCCTATGAAGGCCGCAATACGGTAAACATCTCGCCAACACCGCTGTTGATAAACGCCTTGAGCGCCAATTACTACCTGATCAAGACTGGCCCCATACCGGCAGGCCGTACCCACTTCAACACACGAGTTGCAACAGGCACCGTCACCGACCTCGGTCCGGCACTTCAGCTGAGCGTGGGAGCAGGCGTAAACCAGGCGCAATGCACGCTCAAAGCCGATGCGGTGAGCGACACCCCCGTTCGCTTGGGCAGCCACGATGCCGCCACCTTCTCCACGCCCGGTGATGCTTCGCCGCCGGTCAACTTCCACATCACGTTGAGCGACTGCGATGATGACCCGGCCGGCAGCGTGGCACGCGCGCACATTCGCCTCGAAGGCGCACTGGGTTCAAGTGTGATCGACCCCAGACTCGGGTTATTCAGCCTCAATGACAGCGCTCCGGCACAAGGCATTGCCATCCAGCTACTGCGCAGTGACAGCTCACCCATGACGCTTGAGCAAGACGAGCCGGTAACCTGGCTGACGCTCGGCGACACACGCCTGGATTTCAAGGCACGTTACTACCAGATTGACCCAAAGGTTTCGGCAGGGCCTGCCAGCGGGGCACTGAAATTCACCATCAGCTATCGCTGATGCCCTATGCCAAGGGCGCAGGACGCGCCCACTGGGGCTTGGGAAGCCAAACATGTAACGCAAAAAGGGACCCGAAGGTCCCTTTTTGCGTTACATGTTTGGAGCGGGAAACGAGACTCGAACTCGCGACCCCGACCTTGGCAAGGTCGTGCTCTACCAACTGAGCTATTCCCGCATTGTGAAGCTTTACCGCTATCGGCGTGAAGCGCCTTGAGACCTTCACCACCACTGCACCGCATAGACGCCACAGCATTGAACTGGAGCGGGAAACGAGACTCGAACTCGCGACCCCGACCTTGGCAAGGTCGTGCTCTACCAACTGAGCTATTCCCGCAAATGGCGTCCCCTAGGGGACTCGAACCCCTGTTACCGCCGTGAAAGGGCGGTGTCCTAGGCCACTAGACGAAGGGGACACACGACACTTTTCAGTGCACCAGGTTTGAACCTCACGATTCAGCCTGGATTTTCTTTTCCTGCCCCGCCATTAGGCGCTGCCGGAGAAACTGGAGCGGGAAACGAGACTCGAACTCGCGACCCCGACCTTGGCAAGGTCGTGCTCTACCAACTGAGCTATTCCCGCAAATGGCGTCCCCTAGGGGACTCGAACCCCTGTTACCGCCGTGAAAGGGCGGTGTCCTAGGCCACTAGACGAAGGGGACACACGACACTTTTCAGTGCACCAGGTTTGAACCTCACGATTCAGCCTGGATTTTCTTTTCCTGCCCCGCCATTAGGCGCTGCCGGAGAAACTGGAGCGGGAAACGAGACTCGAACTCGCGACCCCGACCTTGGCAAGGTCGTGCTCTACCAACTGAGCTATTCCCGCAAATTGGCGTCCCCTAGGGGACTCGAACCCCTGTTACCGCCGTGAAAGGGCGGTGTCCTAGGCCACTAGACGAAGGGGACACGCTGCTGGCATTACTGCCTGCTTTCACTCCCTGCCGCGTTTCGCTGTGTGCTTTACGCTGCAAGTGGCGCGCATTCTATGGATGGTTCGGACAGGCGTCAACCCCTTTGTAGAAATTTATTTAAATCAATGACTTCCGGGTGAGTTGGGGTGCAGATGCGGGAGGGGTTGCCGATATAGGGAGAGGCAATCCTGTGCCGGCCCTTTCGCGGCTAAAGCCGCTCCCACAGGGACCGTGCGCAGCTTGAAGGCAGTGCCGTACCTGTGGGAGCGGCTTTAGCCGCGAAAAGGCCGGTACAGGCATATAGCCGCTATTCGCCCCCCGGCAAACTCACTACACTCAAAGCTGTAATTCTTCTTCAATGAGGCATTAACGGTGACACCACTTCTGATCACCCTGCTCATCGTGGCGGGTATCGCGTTGCTGATCGTGATCGGCTACCTAAACAATGTGGTCGAGAACGGCAAGCTCGAGCGCGCCCGGATGAAGGTCGAGCTGGCCGACCGCCTGCGCCGCTGTGGCGAAATCACCGAGACCTTCCCCGGCCAGTTCATGACCCCGGCGCTGAAGCTGCTGCTGACCCGCCTGGAGCTCAACCTCAACCAGCGTCAACTGGCGATGGACAAGCACAATGCCGAAATCAAGGCGCGCATCGCCGAACTGGAGAGGCTGATTGCCCAGGGCGGGCAAATTCCGGTGAACAACCCGCCCAACCCGATCCAGACCGAGATCAAGGCCAAAGATGTCCGCTTCCTGCTGGAGGCGTTGCACAACCAGGTGACCCGCGCCGCCCAGGAGGGCTTCCTGCCCACGCCCGAGGCCAAGCAATGGATCAAGGAAATCCGCCATATCCTGGTGCTGCTGCATATCGAGTTCTTCAACAACCTCGGCCAGCAGGCCCTGCAGCAGAACCAGCCAGGCCAGGCGCGCCTGGCCTTCGAGCGCGGCGTGCAGTACCTGCGCAAGCAGCCGGAACCGAAGGTGTATGAAGAGCAGCTGACGTACCTGGAGAAGCTGCTGGCCCGGGCCAACGCCCAGGTGCTGGACCGCATGGCCCCGGCGGAGGACGAGCAGAATGAACTGACCCAGGGGCTCAAGACCGATGAGGAAGAGACCTGGAAGAAGAAGGTGATGTACGACTGATGCTTTAACCTGTACTGGCCTCTTCGCGGCTAAAGCCGCTCCCACAGGGACCGCATCGCCCTCAGGCTTGATGCCATCCTTGTGGGAGCGGCTTTAGCCGCGAAGAGGCCGATACAGGCAACGACCATCAGCAGTCGGTCAGTTCCAGAAAAATCGCCGCCAACCGCTCCAACCCCACCTGATCCGCCTCACTGAAGCGCCCAAGCTTCGGGCTGTCCAGGTCCAGCACACCAATCAACCTGCCCTCCTTCACCAGCGGGATCACCAGCTCGCTGTTGGACGCGCTGTCGCAGGCAATGTGCCCCGGGAACGCATGCACGTCCTCTACCCGCTGGGTCTGCCGGGTGGCCGCTGCCGCCCCGCACACGCCCTTGCTGAACGGGATGCGCACGCACGCCACCTGGCCCTGGAACGGGCCCAGCACCAGTTCTTCGTTGCGGTTGAGGTAGAACCCCGCCCAGTTCAGGTCGTCCACCTGGTTATAGAGGAACGCCGAAAACTGCGCGGCATTGGCGATGAAGTCACGCTCGTCGGCAAACAGCGCCTGCACTTGCGCCGCCAGCAAGTTGTAGCCGTCGAGGCCGGCGCCACTGGCATTGAGGTCGATCATTTACTTTTGCTCCAGCAATTGCAGCCCGACCCAGTAGCGGGCGAACTGATAGGCACAACGGCCATTACGGTTACCGCGGCCGGTGGCCCAGCGCACGGCGAGGATGTCGAGTTCTTCGCTGCGCTGCCAGGCCAGGCCGGCAGTTTGCGCGAGCTGGCCGATCCAGTGCTCGACCACGTTCAGGAAGTGTTCCTGGGTGAAGGGGTAGAACGACAGCCACAGGCCAAAACGGTCGGACAGGGCAATCTTGTCTTCCACCGCTTCGCTGGGGTGCAGCTCGCCGTCCACGCGCTTCCAGTTCTCGTTGTCGCTCTGCTTCTCCGGCACCAGGTGGCGGCGGTTGGAGGTAGCGTACAGCAGCACGTTGTCGGGGGCCTGCTCTAGCGAGCCGTCGAGCACGCTCTTGAGCACCCGGTAGTCGCCCTCCCCGGCTTCGAACGACAGGTCGTCGCAGAACAGGATGAAGCGCTGCGGCAGCTTCTGCAGCTGCTCGACTACACGCGGCAGGTCGGCCAGGTGGTCGCGTTCGATTTCGATCAGGCGCAGGCCGGCACCGGCGTGCTCGGCCAGCAAGGCACGTACCAGCGACGACTTGCCGGTGCCGCGCGAGCCCCACAGCAGTGCATGGTTGGCCGGCATGCCGTTGATGAACTGATGGGTGTTGCGGCCCAGCTGGTCACGCTGCAGGTCGACGCCGATCAGGTCGCTGAGGCGGATGTCCAGGCTGACTTCCAGCGGCAGCAGGTAGCCGCTGCGGCCATCGCGCTGCCAGCGCGCGGCCAGGGTGGCGGCCCAGTCGATGTTCGGGCGCTGGGCCGGCAGCAGGGGTTCGAGGCGGGCCAGTACCGATTCGGCGCGGTCCAGGAAAGCAATCAAGCGAGCGTCCATCAGGGCTCCTGCAAATTCAGATTCGGGGCTGCTGTGCCGGCCTCTTCGCGGCTAAAGCCGCTCCCACAGGTTTATCACCGCCCTTGAGACCTGTGATGTACCTGTGGGAGCGGCTTTAGCCGCGAAGAGGCCGGCACAGCCAGTAGAGCAATCAAGGCTGAATGTGTGACAGACCCACCAGCAGCCGGGGCTATTCGGCTATGCTTGCGCAGCGCAAGGGACGTGAAACCGGCTCGGGACACATGGATATCAAGTTCACCAATCGCCTGTCATACAAGCAAGCCCGGTTGACAGT
Source organism: Pseudomonas sp. LSJ-87 (assembly GCF_032971465.1). Taxonomy (NCBI): domain Bacteria; kingdom Pseudomonadati; phylum Pseudomonadota; class Gammaproteobacteria; order Pseudomonadales; family Pseudomonadaceae; genus Pseudomonas; species Pseudomonas sp. LSJ-87. The sequence goes on from NZ_JAWJYQ010000015.1 coordinate 181,935, forward strand.
CCTGGTCGGCTTCATCCTGGGAACATTGCTCAGTCTCATCCAGATCGGCATCGATTATGCCAGCGAAGACGCGTCCATCAACCGTGAAGTGCGCGCCTTGCTGCAAATCAGCCACAACCCGGCTTCGCGCATCGCCTACAACATCGACTCGGAACTGGCCCTGGAGCTGACCCGCGGCCTGCTGCAATCGCCGGCGATCATCCGTGCGCGGCTGATCGACAACAACGAAACAGTGCTGGCCGACGTCGAACGGCCGCGCCTGCAGGACCGCTACCGGCCGCTCAGCGACTTCCTGTTCGGCGACCAGCGCCAGTTCAAGGAACGCCTGTACCTGACCCACATGCCCGAGGAATACCTCGGCACCCTGTACCTGGAGGTGGACACCTACGCCTTCGGCAGCCGCTTTCTCGACCGCGCCGGCATCACCCTGCTCAACGGTTTCGCCCGCAGCCTGGTGCTGACCGGCATCCTCCTGGCGCTGTTCTACATGATGCTGACCAAGCCGCTGGTGACGGTGATCGGCGCGCTCAGCGGCAGCGACCCGCGCAAGCCCCGGCAAACCCGCGTGGCCTGCCCGCACGGCCACGAACACGACGAGATCGGCGTACTGGTGAAGGTCGCCAACCAGCAATTCGTCAGCATGGCCACCGAGATCGAGCAGCGGCGCACCGCAGAAAACCGCCTGACCCAGTACCTCAACGAGCTGGAAGATATCGTCTCGGCACGCACCAACGAGCTGAAGGCCAGCAACAGCAGCCTGAGCCTGTCCAACCAGGAGCTGGAAGAAGCCCGCCGCCGGGCGCTGGACATGGCCCAGGCGCGCGCCGCCTTCCTCGCCAACATGAGCCACGAAATCCGTACCCCGCTCAACGGCATGCTCGGCATGATCGCCCTTGCCCTCGACAGCCCGCTGCCCAGCGAGCAACGCCAGCAGCTGGCGATAGCCCATGACTCGGGCAAGGTGCTGGTGGAGTTGCTCAACGATATTCTCGACCTGTCCAAGTTCGATGCCGGCCAGCTGGAGCTGGAGCGCATTCCGTTCGACATGGGCTCGATGGTCGAGGACACCGCCAACCTGCTGTCGCAGAACACCGCGCAAAGCGTGGAGCTGACCTGCCTGATCGCCCGCGACTTCCCCAGCAGCGTGCTTGGCGACCCCACGCGGGTACGGCAGATCGTCAGCAACCTGCTGTCCAACGCCCTCAAGTTCACCCGCTTCGGCCGCGTGGATGTGCGCCTGGCGACCATCGTCGGCGGTGTGCGCCTGGAAGTGCGCGACACCGGCATCGGCATCCCCGAAGAAGCCCAGGCGCGGATCTTCCAGCCGTTCACCCAGGCCGGCGCCGGCATCACCCGCCAGTACGGCGGCACCGGCCTGGGCCTGGCGCTGACACGCAACCTGTGCAAGGCCATGCAGGGCCACCTGCATATCAAGTCCGACCCGGGCTTCGGCAGCCGCTTCACCGCCGAGCTGCCGCTGGCGGTGCACACCGAAGCCATCCCGCCGGCACCGTTGCACGGGCGCGTGGCGGCGCTGAGCGCGGCCGGCAGCGGGCTCGATGAACTGCTGCAGGACCTGTTGCCCGCCTGGGGCCTTGCCTATCAGCACCATGACAGCAGCGCGGGGCTGGACGCCACGGCCATCGACCTGCTGATCACCGACAGCCTGGACCAGCTGTTCGAACTACGCCCGGCACTGAAGACACCGATCCTGCTGGTGACCGCCTACGGCAACTTTCTGCCCAGCGAACAGTCGGTCACCCTCGCCCCCCTGCACCAGCTGGCCCGGCCGCTGGCGCGCAACGCCCTGTACCAGACCTTGCGCCGCACCTTGCAGGGCCACGAGCCCGAACACCCGCTGGACACCCCGGCCATCACCCTGGAACAAGGCCGCGCGCGCATCCTGCTGGTGGAGGACAACCCGGTGAACCAGCTGGTGGCCAAGGGCATGCTGGCCAAGCTCGGCTGCCAGGTACAACTGGCCACCCAGGGCGCCGAGGCCCTGGAGCTATTGGAACAGGACGAGTTCGACCTGGTACTGATGGACTGCAACATGCCGGTGATGGATGGCTACGAGGCCAGCCGGCGCATCCGCCAGAGCGGCCGCTGGCCCGACCTGCCGATCGTTGCCCTTACCGCCAACGCCATGCCCGAAGAGCGCGAGCGATGCCGGGCAGCGGGCATGAACGACTACCTGGCCAAGCCGTTCCGCCGTGAAGAGCTGCTGGCGCTGGTCGACCACTGGGTGCCGGTCAACGGTTGAGCAGGCGCTCGATGTCCGCTTCCAGGGCCTGCGGCTTGGTGGTGGGGGCGTAGCGCGTTACCTGGCCAGAGGCCGGGTCGACCAGAAACTTGGTAAAGTTCCACTTGATCTTCTGGCTGCCCAGAATGCCCGGGGCGCGCTGCTTGAGTTCGACGAACAGCGGGTGGCTGCCTGGGCCGTTGACCTCGACCTTGCGGAACAGCGGGAAGCTCACGCCGAAATTGCGCTCGCAGAACTGGGCAATTTCCCGTGCATCGCCCGGCTCCTGCTTGCCGAACTGGTTGCAGGGGAAGCCCAGCACCACCAGGCCGCGTGCGCGGTAGGCCTGCCACAGTTGCTCCAGGCCCTTGTACTGCGGGGTAAAGCCGCACTGGCTGGCGGTATTGACCACCAGCAACGCCTTGCCGGGGAAGTCGCCGAGTTTCTTGTGCTCGCCGCCCAGGGTCACGCAGGGGATGTCCAGTATCGATCCAGCCATGGTCGGGCTCCGGTCAGTCGCGCGGGCGCAGGTCGATGCACACCGAGTTGATGCAGTAGCGCAGGCCGGTCGGTGGCGGGCCATCGGGGAACACGTGGCCCAGGTGCGCATCGCAGCGGGCACAGGTGACTTCGGTGCGGATCATGCCATGGGAGGTGTCGCGGATCTCGATCATCGCGCTCTCCTCGATGGGGGCGTAGAAGCTCGGCCAGCCGCAGCCGGAATCGAACTTGGTCTGCGCATCGAACAGTGGCAACCCGCAGCAGATGCAGTGGTAGATGCCGTCGCGGCGCTCGCTGTTGTACTTGCCACTGAACGGCCGCTCGGTACCCTTGAGGCGGCAGACCTGGTACTGCTCGGGGTCGAGCATCGACCGCCATTCGTCCAGGGTTTTTTCGATCTTTTTCATGCAGAAACCTCGGCAGGCTGAATTTCACCCCGCACCGTCTTTTCCGGGGCGCGGGTGGCACGTATATTAGTTGGCTTCGTGTGCCAGGCGTTCAGTCTGGCACCCGCTTCCTGCCCTTTCAAACCTTTCGGCGGGGCGTAGCGCGTTTTCTCAATCGGGATCCCATCATGCAGTTCAGCAAATCGAACAAGCTCGCCAATGTCTGCTACGACATTCGCGGCCCAGTGCTCAAGCACGCCAAGCGCCTGGAAGAGGAAGGCCACCGCATCCTCAAGCTGAACATCGGCAACCCGGCGCCCTTTGGCTTCGAGGCGCCTGACGAAATCCTCCAGGATGTGATCCGCAACCTGCCCACCGCGCAGGGCTACAGCGACTCCAAGGGCCTGTTCAGCGCGCGCAAGGCGGTTATGCAGTACTGCCAGCAGAAGCAGATCGAAGGCGTCGGCATCGAGGACATCTACCTGGGTAACGGTGTGTCCGAGCTGATCGTGATGTCGATGCAGGCGCTGCTCAACAACGGCGACGAAGTGCTGATCCCGGCCCCCGACTACCCGCTATGGACCGCCGCCGTGAGCCTGGCCGGCGGCAAGCCGGTGCACTACCTGTGCGACGAGCAGGCCGACTGGTTCCCCGACCTTGAGGACATCAAGGCCAAGATCACCCCGAACACCAAGGCCCTGGTGATCATCAACCCGAACAACCCGACCGGCGCGGTGTACTCCAAAGAGCTGCTGCTGGGCATGCTGGAACTGGCCCGCCAGCACAACCTGGTGGTGTTCTCCGACGAGATCTACGACAAGATTCTGTACGACGAAGCCGTGCACATCAGCACCGCCTCGCTGGCCCCCGACCTGCTGTGCCTGACCTTCAACGGCCTGTCCAAGTCGTACCGGGTGGCGGGCTTCCGTTCTGGCTGGCTGATCATCTCCGGGCCCAAGCACCACGCGCAAAGCTACATCGAAGGCATCGACATGCTGGCCAACATGCGCCTGTGCGCCAACGTGCCGGCCCAGCATGCCATCCAGACCGCGCTGGGCGGCTACCAGAGCATCAACGACCTGGTGCTGCCGCCGGGCCGCCTGCTGGAGCAGCGCAACCGCACCTACGAACTGCTGAACGACATCCCGGGCGTGAGCTGCGTCAAGCCGATGGGTGCGCTGTATGCATTCCCGAAGATCGACCCGAAGGTTTGCCCGATTCACAACGACGAGAAGTTCGTGCTCGACCTGCTGCTGTCGGAGAAGCTGCTGATCGTTCAGGGCACGGCGTTCAACTGGCCGTGGCCGGACCATTTCCGCGTGGTCACCTTGCCGCGGGTGGATGACCTGGAGGCGGCGATTGGCCGGATCGGCAACTTCCTGCGGACTTATTCGCAGTAAGTACCGGCCTCATCGCCGGCAAGCCAGCTCCCACAGGATCTCCACAGGCTGAAGATTGTGGGGTCCCCTGTAGGAGCTGGCTTGCCGGCGATGGGCTGCAACGCAGCCCCAACATTCCCACAGGATGTTTCTTACATCCTGCAACGCTCTATCCCACAGCCCCCGCGCCATCCTCTGCCATACTCCGCCGTACACAGTTTGAAATAGTCGCCCGATTGAATCGGCACGGCAGGCCCCTTATATACCCCGCAGTAAGCGACAACTCATCCGTCAGGAGAACGTAACAACCATGATGCGCATTCTGTTGTTTGTAGCCACCAACCTCGCGGTGGTGCTGGTTGCAAGCATTACCCTGAGCCTGTTCGGTTTCAACGGGTTCATGGCCGCCAACGGGGTCGACCTGAACCTCAGCAGCCTGCTGGTGTTCTGCGCCGTGTTCGGCTTTGCCGGCTCCCTCGTCTCGCTGTTCATCTCCAAGTGGATGGCGAAGATGACCACCGGCACCCAGATCATCAGCCAGCCGCGCACCCGCCACGAACAGTGGCTGCTGCAAACGGTCGAAGAGCTGTCCCGTGAAGCGGGCATCAAGATGCCCGAGGTGGGTATCTTCCCGGCGTACGAGGCCAACGCCTTCGCCACCGGCTGGAACCGCAACGACGCGCTGGTCGCCGTATCCCAGGGCCTGCTGGAGCGTTTCTCGCCCGATGAAGTGCGGGCAGTGCTGGCCCACGAGATCGGCCACGTGGCCAACGGCGACATGGTCACCCTGGCGCTGGTGCAAGGCGTGGTGAACACCTTCGTGATGTTCTTCGCACGCATCATCGGCAACTTCGTCGACAAGGTGATCTTCAAGAACGAAGAAGGCCAGGGCATTGCCTACTACGTGGCGACCATCGTTGCCGAGCTGATCCTGGGCATTCTGGCCAGCATGATCGTGATGTGGTTCTCGCGCCGCCGCGAATACCGCGCCGACGAAGCCGGTGCACAGCTGGCCGGTACCGCGGCGATGATCGGCGCCCTGCAGCGCCTGCGCGTGGAGCAAGGCCTACCGGTGCACATGCCCGACACCATGAAGGCCTTCGGCATCAATGGTGGCCTGAAGCACGGCCTGGCCGGGCTGCTGATGAGCCACCCGCCGCTGGAAGACCGTATCGAGGCCCTGCGCCGTCGCGGTTGATCCAACCGGTAAAACAAAAGGGCGACTTCGGTCGCCCTTTTTTGTACACCTGTGCCGGCCTCTTCGCGGGTAAACCCGCTCCCACAGGTTCACCACACACCTTGAGGATTGTGCAGTACCTGTGGGAGCGGGTTCACCCGCGAAAGGGCCGCTGCAGGCTACACACCTGTCATCGGCTAACCCGGTACACCCGCTCCAACAAACTCGATACCCCGGCCTGCAAGAACTTCGGGCTTTCCTTAATCACCTCCACAGCCTCCAGCTCATCCACCTGCCACCCGGTAAACCCCTGCCGCAGCTCTTCATCCCCGACCGAAAACGGCGGCCCGCCCAACAAAGCCTGATCATAATCCAGAGTCACCACCACCCCCTGGCAACCCGCCGGCAGCAAGCCCGACAACAACTGCATGTAAGCCACACGCATTTGCGGCGGCAAGGCAATCAGCGCCGCCCGGTCATACAGCCCCGCGCAGTCGCCGATATCCTCTGCCTGCAACGCAAAGAAATCCCCACACCAGAGCTCAACGTCACCACTGCGCCAAACCTCGAAAGCCCCGCGCTGTTGCACCTCGGCTTCAAGCCCATGCTCGCGGAAGAATGCCTCCACCGCCCGCCGCGACAGCTCTACGCCCAACACGCGATACCCCTGCCCGGCCAGCCAGGCGAGGTCCAGGCTCTTGCCGCACAACGGCACCAGCACGCGGCTACCCGGCGCCAGGCCAAGCGTTGGCCAATACTTCTGCAGATAGGGGTTCACCTGCGCCTGGTGAAAGCCGATCTGGTTGTCGGCCCACCGCTGCTGCCAGAACGCTGGCTCCATGATCACTCCCGATTTTTAGATGGTTTGTCGGTAAAAGTTGGTTTGGATTTCGATCTGTAGTTGATCGAAGATGAGTGCATCTTAACCGTCAGGACCCCGCCATGCTGCCCAGCCTGTTCATTTCCCATGGTTCCCCCATGCTTGCCCTGCAACCCGGCGCCAGCGGGCCGGCGCTGGCCGGGCTGGCTAACGCCCTGCCCCGGCCGAAAGCGATCGTGGTGGTGTCGGCGCACTGGGAAAGCCGCGAACTGCTGGTTACCGGCAGCGCACGACCAGAGACCTGGCATGACTTCTACGGTTTCCCACCGGCGCTGTATGCGGTGCAGTACCCGGCGCCGGGTGACCCCACCCTTGCCGGCCAGGTCAGTGAATTGCTCAAGGCTGCCGGGCTGCCTGCCCGGCTGGACGCGCAGCGGCCGTTCGACCACGGCGCCTGGGTACCGCTGTCGCTGATGTACCCGGATGCGAATATTCCGGTGGTGCAGGTTTCACTGCCCAGCCACATGGGGCCGGCGCTGCAAGTCAAGGTAGGCCAGGCGCTGGCGGGTTTGCGCGACCAGGGCGTGCTGCTGATCGGCTCGGGCAGCATTACCCACAACCTGGGCGAACTGGACTGGCATGCCGGGCCGGATGTGATCGAGCCTTGGGCACTGGCGTTCAGGGATTGGGTGGTGGAAAAGCTGCGGGCCGATGATCAGGAAGCGTTGCTGGGTTATCGGCAGCAGGCGCCGTTTGCGGTGCGTAACCATCCCAGTGATGAGCATTTCCTGCCGCTGTTCTTTGCCCTGGGGGCTGGGGGCAAGTTCGGGGTGGTGCACCAAGGGTTTACCTTGGGGGCGTTGGGGATGGACATTTATCGGTTCGACTGAAGGGCCTCTTCGCGGGTGAACCCGCTCCCACAGGGTCTCGACAGATTTCAAGGCTTGTGCTGTACCTGTGGGAGCGGGTTTACCCGCGAAAGGGCCGGCACAGGCAAAAAAAATCCCCGACCTGAGCCGGGGATTTTTTCATTGCGCCAGGATCAATCCTCGCGGTAGCGACGCAGCTTCAGCTGCTTGCCGGCCACGCGGGTGTCCTTGAGCTTGGACAGCAGCTTCTCCAGGCCATCTTCCGGCAGCTCGACCAGGCTGAAGCTGTCGCGCACCTGGATGCGGCCGATGGCGTCACGAGCCAGGCCACCCTCGTTGAGGATGGCGCCCAGCAGGTTCTTGGCAGCGATGCCGTCACGGGCACCCAGGGCAGTACGGCAACGCACACGGCCTTCGGCCAGCGGCATCGGCGCACGGCGCTCGCGGTCACCACGCTCCGGCCGCTCGCCACGCTCACCACGTTCGGTACGCTCACCACGCGGGGCGAAGCTCGGCACCAGCGGCTGCTCACGCTCTACCGCAGCCAGGTCCAGCGCCTGGCCATTGGTGGCCTTGCGCAGCAGGGCAGCAGCCAGGGCACGCGCGCTGCAACCCAGGTCGGCGGTCAGGCGGTCGAACAGCTCGCCGTGGGTGGCTTCCGCTTCGGCAACCAGCGGCGCCAGGCTCGAGGTCAGCTTCTTGATGCGGGCGTCCAGCACGGCCTGGGCATTCGGCAGGCGGGCTTCGGCAACTTTCTGCCCGGTTACGCGCTCGATCACCTGCAGCATGCGGCGCTCACGCGGGGTGACCAGCAGCAGTGCACGGCCATCGCGACCGGCACGGCCGGTACGGCCGATACGGTGTACGTAGGACTCCGGGTCGTACGGCATGTCGACGTTGAACACGTGAGTGATACGCGGAACGTCCAGGCCACGGGCAGCGACGTCGGTAGCGACAACGATGTCCAGGCGGCCATCCTTGAGCGAGTCGATCACGCGCTCACGCTGGTTCTGGGCGATGTCGCCGTTCAGCGCGGCAGCCTTGTAGCCCTTGGCTTCCAGCGCGGAGGCCAGGTCCAGGGTGGCTTGCTTGGTACGCACGAAGGCGATCAGCGCGTCGAACTCTTCCACTTCCAGCAGACGCAGCACAGCCGGGATCTTCTGGTCGGCGTGGACCATCAGGTGGGCCTGCTCGATCGCGGTAACGGTCTGGGTCTTGCTCTGGATCTTGACGTGCTTGGGCTCGCGCAGGTGGCGTTCGGCGATCGAGCGGATCGACGACGGCAGGGTGGCGGAGAACAGCACGGTCTGGCGGCTGGCCGGGATGGCATCGAAGATCACTTCGAGGTCGTCCATGAAGCCCAGCTTGAGCATCTCGTCGGCTTCGTCCAGTACCAGGTACTGCACGGTCGACAGGACTTTTTCGTCACGACGCAGGTGGTCGCACAGACGGCCCGGGGTGGCCACGACGATTTGCGCGCCGTTGCGGATCGCACGCAGCTGTGGGCCCATCGGGGCACCACCGTAGACGGCGACCACGTTCACGCCCGGCATCTGCTTGGCGTAGGTTTCGAAAGCGGTAGCAACTTGCAGCGCCAACTCACGGGTTGGCGCCAGGATCAGGGCTTGCGGTTCGCGCTTGCTCACATCGATCTTGTTGAGGATCGGCAGGGCGAAGGCAGCGGTCTTGCCGGTGCCAGTCTGCGCCTGGCCGATCATGTCGTGACCGGCGAGGATGATCGGGATCGATTGTTGCTGAATGGCGGACGGCTCTTCGTAGCCGGTCGCCAGAACGGCAGCAACAATATTCGGATTGAGATCGAGAGCGGCGAAGCCGCCGGTTTCCTGGGTCATGGGTCTGCCTCTAGGTGCATCCGCAAAGACCCATGCTCCAAAGCTGCACAAGCCATGAAAGACCGACAGGTCACCCAGGCAGCTTTGGCGGCGGGGATTTGCGAAAACGATTGAAAAAGAAAACGTGGGAAAGTCCGCCTAGCGGACGTGCAGCCGAAGCTGGACTCGGAGGGTTTGCACCACCTGATTTTGCGGTCCGCTAAAAGACCGGCGCGTACTATACCCGAAATCGTGCGCAGACGTGAGGAATATTTTCAGGGTGCCTGGCCAGTGTCGGGCCATCAATCACCTGGAGCTGAATCGATAATTCTTTATTGCCTGTATCGGCCTCATCGCCGGCAAGCCAGCTCCCACAGGGACAGCGCATGGCTTGAGGCCAACGCGGTCGGTGTGGGAGCTGGCTTGCCGGCGATAGGGCCAGCAGCCTCGCCACAGATTCATCAGGTAGCCGGCCGAATCTCGCGGATCAGCCCCTCGAGGCTGTACCCCAGGCGCGGCGCCAGCGCCTCGGCCCGGGCTTTCAGCCCATCCAGGTCAAGCGTCTGCTCCAGGTCCGCCGGCACCAGCAGGATCACATTGCCCTCCTTCACCGGCAGCTCCCAGTAATGCCGGTGGTACAACCCGCGCAGCAACGCCGCGCCCAGCGGCTTGCCATCGTCGGTGGCCCACTGGTTGATCACCAGCCAACCAGCCGGGTTCAGCTGCTGCTGGCAGTTCTCCAGGAAGTTCCACGCCAGGTGGCCCACCCCCGGCCCATGGTCGGTGTACAGGTCGACGAACAGCAGGTCGGCCTTCTCCGCCGTGGGCAACAGCTCCAGGGCATCGCCGATGCGTACATACAGCCGCGGGTCGTCGTCCAGGCCCAGGTACTCCATGGCCAGGCGCGGTACGTCCGGGCGCAGTTCGATGGCCTCGATGTCGTCCAGCGGCAGGAACTTCATGCAGGCCTGGGTCAGCGTGCCGGCACCCAGGCCGAGAAACAGCGCGCTCTCCGGCTGCTCGTGGCACAGCGCCCCCACCAGCATGGCGCGGGTATAGTCGTACTCCAGCCAGCTGGGGTCGGCCGTGAACACGCAGCTCTGCTCGATCGCATCGCCGAATTCCAGAAAGCGGTAGTCGTCGACTTCATACACGCTGATGACGCCAAAGGCGTCCTCCACCCGTGCCAGTAGCCGCTCTTCCCGTTCCGCCGCCATGCTCACCACCCACCGCGCAAAAACGCGCATTGTCCGTCAACACCCTCGATGCAACAAGCGCAGCGCCAACTGTTACCATGGCCCATAGCCTACAACCGACAAGACCGAGCCCGAGATGAACCAACCGTGGAGCCCCGACAGCTGGCGCGCCCTGCCGATCCAGCAGCAACCGACCTACCCCGATGCCGCGCACCTGCTGAAGGTCGAACAGACCCTGGCCAGCTACCCGCCGCTGGTGTTCGCGGGCGAGGCGCGCGAGCTGCGCCGGCAGTTCGCCGAGGTCACCGAAGGCCGCGCCTTCCTGCTGCAGGGTGGCGACTGCGCCGAGAGCTTCGCCGAGTTCTCGGCGGCGAAAATCCGCGACACCTTCAAGGTGCTGCTGCAGATGGCCATTGTCATGACCTTCGCCGCCGGCTGCCCGGTGGTCAAGGTCGGGCGCATGGCCGGGCAGTTCGCCAAGCCGCGCTCATCGGGCGATGAAACCATCGGCGACATCACCCTGCCCGCCTACCGTGGCGACATCGTCAACGGCATCGGCTTCGACGCGAAAAGCCGCATCCCCGACCCGGAGCGCCTGCTGCAGGCCTACCACCAGGCCACTGCCAGCCTCAACCTGCTGCGCGCCTTCGCCCAGGGCGGGTTTGCCGACCTGCACCAGGTGCACAAGTGGAACCTGGACTTCATCGCCAACTCGGCGCTGGCCGACAAGTACCACCAGCTGGCCAACCGCATCGACGAAACCCTGGCATTCATGCGCGCCTGCGGCCTGGACAGCGCGCCGCAGCTGCGCGAAACCAGCTTCTTCACCGCCCACGAAGCACTGCTGCTGAACTATGAAGAAGCCTTCGTGCGCCAGGACAGCCTGACCGGCGACTACTACGACTGCTCGGCGCACATGCTGTGGATCGGCGACCGCACCCGCCAGCTGGACGGAGCCCATGTGGAGTTCCTGCGCGGCGTGCACAATCCGATCGGGGTCAAGGTTGGCCCGAGCATGAACCCCGAAGAGCTGATCCGCCTGATCGACACGCTGAACCCGGCCAACGACCCCGGCCGCCTGAACCTGATCGTGCGCATGGGCGCCGGCAAGGTCGGCGACCACCTGCCGGGGCTGATCCGCACGGTCGAGCGCGAAGGGCGCAAGGTGCTGTGGAGCTCCGACCCGATGCATGGCAATACCATCAAGGCCAGCAGCGGCTACAAGACCCGCGACTTTGCGCAGATCCTGGATGAGGTGAAACAGTTCTTCCAGGTGCACCAGGCCGAGGGCAGCCATGCCGGCGGCATCCACATCGAGATGACCGGGCAGAACGTCACCGAATGCATCGGCGGTGCCCGGCCGATCACCGAGGATGCGCTGTCCGACCGCTATCACACCCACTGCGACCCGCGGATGAATGCCGACCAGTCCCTGGAGCTGGCGTTCCTGATTGCCGAAACCCTCAAGCAGGTGCGGCGCTGAGCAACGCCTGGCGCAACTGGCTGCCCTCGATACGCGGGCAGTTCAGTTGCACCTTCTCCAGCCCCAGCCAGCTGGCCAGGCGCAGCAGGTTGCCGGCCAGGGCCTGGTAACCCTCTTCGTCCAGGCCGGCTGCCTCGACATGCACGGCGTGCACTGCCAGTTGCCCCTGGGCGCGCTCGGCGCGCAGGTCCACGCGCGCGCCGATGCGTTCGCGGTACAGGAACGGCAGCACGTAGTAGCCGTACACCCGCTTGTGCGCCGGGGTGTAGATTTCCAGGCGGTAGCGGAAGTCGAACAAGCGCTCGGTACGGTTGCGTTCCCAGACCAGTGAATCGAACGGCGACAACAGCGCGCTGGCCTGGATGCGCCGGGGGATACGCGGCGCGCCGGCGCAGTAGGCAAGCTGCTTCCAACCCTGCACCTCGACCGCTTGCAGGCGGCCATCAGCCACCAGTTCGGCCAGTGCCGCCTTGCCCTGCCCCGGGTCCAGGCGGAAGTAGTCGCGCAGGTCGCGCTCGGTGGCTACGCCCAGGGCGGTGGCGGCGTGCAGCATCAAGCCCTGATGCGCCTCGGTCTCGCTGGGCAGTGGCTGGTCGAGGATCGACCTCGGCAGGACCTTTTCCGGTACATCGTAGAGCCGCTCGAAGCCGCGCCGGCAAGCGACCGTCACCTTCCCAGCGGCGAACAGCCATTCCAGCGCGTGCTTTTCCTCGCTCCAGTCCCACCAGGGGCCAGCCCGCTCCTCGCGGGTGGACAGGCTGCCCGCGCCAAGGGCGCCCTGTTCGCGGACCGCTGCCAGTACCCGGGCGATCACATCCTGGCGTTCACGGCCAAACTGCGCGAGCTGGCGGTAGATGCCACGGCCATCGGCGGCATGGGCCATGCGCCAGCGCAGCAGTGGGTACAGGCTCAGCGGCAGCAACGAGGCTTCATGGCCCCAGTACTCGAACAACAGGCGCTGGCGGCCACTGCCCCAGGCGAGCTGGTCGAGGGTGGCAGGCGAGTAGTTGCCCAGCCGGGAGAACAGCGGCAGGTAGTGGGAGCGGACCAGGGCGTTGACCGAATCGATCTGCAACACGCCCAGGCGTTGCAGCATGCGCTTGAGTGCTGGCAGGGTCGGCGCCGATTCCGGCTGTTTGCCGAAACCTTGGGCAGAAAGGGCCAGGCGGCGGGCCTGGTTGATGGACAGCTTGAGGGGCAAGCCTGAACTCCTTGTAGTGTCTGTTCCGGCCTCTTCGCGGGCAAGCCCGCTCCCACATTGTGCAGTACCTGTGGGAGCGGGCTTGCCCGCGAAGAGGCCGGTAAACCCACCGACAAACTTAGCCTATTTCCGCAGCGGGTCATCCCAGAAATGCCGCTCGGCCTCCTGCTGGATATCCGCCCGGCTCAGCCCCAAGTCGTGCAGGGTCGCATCACTCAAGCTGGCCAGTTCCTGGCGCTGGCGGTACAGCTGCAGCCAACGCGCCGGGCGCTGCAGGGCGGCATGCCACAGGTGGTTCAGGGAAAAGACAGGTTGCTGGATGCTGCTGACATGACCTTTCATCGTGAAGCCCTCCGTGTTGATGGCTCCAGTCTCCTGCCAGGCATAAGATCAATCCAACGAATGTTTCTGATGCCATGCATCTCGGAGATTGATGCAATGTCCCAGTACCAGAGCCTCGATGCGGACGTACTGCGCACCTTCGTGGCCATCGCCGAGCAGGGCGGCTTCACCCGCGCCGGCGAGGTGGTCAACCGCACCCAGTCGGCGGTGAGCATGCAGATGAAACGCCTGGAAGAAGACATTCTGCAGCGCCAGCTGTTCGAGCGCGACGGCCGCCAGGTGCGGTTGACTGCCGAAGGCCAGGTGCTGCTCGGCTATGCGCGGCGCATCCTCAAGTTGCATGGGGAAGTGTTCAACACCCTGCGCATGCCGCACATGGTCGGGGTCGTACGCATCGGTACGCCGGACGACTATGCCATGCGTTTCCTGCCGACCATCCTGTCGAGCTTTGCCCAAGCCTACCCGCTGGTGCAGGTGGAGGTGCATTGCGACTCCTCCAAACAACTGATGCTGCGCCAGGACCTGGACCTGACCATCGTCACCCGTGAACCAGGTAACGAGATTGGCCAGCTGCTGCGCCAGGAACGCCTGGTCTGGGCCGCCGCGGAAGGCTTCTGCCCGCAGGAGCAACGCCCCATGCCTGTAGCCTTGTTCAACACCGACTGCTTCTGCCGGGCCTGGACCTGCAATGCCCTGGAGGCCCAGGGCATCGACTACCGCATCGCCTATACCAGCCCGAGCCTGGCAGCGATCTTCGCCATTGTCACCGCTGGGTTGGCGGTGACCGCACAGTTGCAGAGCCTGATTGGCGGGAATATCCGCATTCTGGGCGAGAGCGAAGGGTTGCCGCAGTTGCCGGTGGCCAATGTGATGCTGGTGCGCAGTACCCAGAACCCTTCGCCGATTACCGACTGCATGGCCGACTACATTGTCGAAGGGTTCAAGTAACTTGGGTCTGCTGCGCAGCCCATCGCCGGCAAGCCAGCTCCCACAGGGATCGTGCAAGCCTGTTCCTTCATGGCAGGCCTGCACAATTCCTGTGGGAGCTGGCTTGCCGGCGATGGGCCGCAAAGCGGCCCCAAAATCTCAAAGCTCGAACCCGAGCATCACCGCACACCCCACCAGAAACACACAGAACATCGCCCGCAACACCTTCTCCGGCAACGCATGGGCCAATTTCACCCCCCAGCTGATACTCAGCAGGCCGCCCACCGCCAATGGCACCCCCACCCCCCAGTCAACACTGTGGTGCACCCCATAGGTCACCAGGGTTACCAAGGTACTCGGCGCCGCCAGCGCCAGCGACAGCCCCTGCGCCACCACCTGGGTGGTACCGAACACACTGGTCAGGATCGGCGTGGCCACCACGGCCCCACCCACCCCGAACAAGCCGCCCATGGTGCCGGCAACGCTGCCCAGCACACCCAGCCACGGCCAGGCATAGCGCAACTCGGCGCTGGGCGGCGTCACCTTCATGAACATCCGCGCCACGTTCCACACCGCCAGGGCCACCAGGAAGCCGACAAAGCCCAGGCGCATGGATTGCGCATCCAGCCCCACCGCCCAGATCGACCCCAGCCAGGCGAACACGAAGCTGCACAGCGACAACGGCACCGCATGGCGCAACTCGATGCGGTTACGCTGGTGATAACGCCACAGCGCCAGCAGCACATTGGGCACTACCATCACCAGCGCCGTGCCTTGCGCCAGTTGCTGGTCCAGGCCGAACAGCACGCCCAGCGCCGGAATCGCGATCAGCCCGCCGCCAATGCCGAACAGGCCACCCATGGTCCCCAGGGCTGCGCCCAGCACGATATACAACAACCACTCGATCATCAGGGGCCTCATCCGCCTGTCCACATAATCCGAGCATGCTAACGATTGCGGGCTGGCGGGGAAACGCACAGCAGCGCACAATGGCTGTGCGTTTTTCGCAAAAACAAGGCAGCCATGAGCCCAGATACCCTGACCGACCAGCTAAGCCTGTTCCTCGATGTGCTGGAAACCGGCAGTTTTTCTGCCGCCGCCCGCCGCCACCCGCTGACCCCGTCCGCCGTGGCCCGGCGCATCGACAATCTGGAAAGCGCCGTGGGCAGCCGCCTGTTCACCCGCAGCACCCACGCCGTGCGCGCCACACCTGCAGGCAACGCCTTTGCCGAACGGGCCAGGCGCATCATCGAGGAGCTGCGCCTGGCCCGCGCCGAAGCGGTGTCGCTGAGCAATGCCCCCGAAGGCCTGATCCGCATCGACGCCCCCGCCGCATTCGGCCGCCGCCACCTGGCCCCGGCCATCGCCGATTTCCTGGTCGCCTACCCGGGCCTTGATGTGCAACTGCGCCTGATCGACAGCTTCGTCGACCTGCATGGCAGCCACCTGGGCGAGGTCGACCTGGTGCTGCGCGCCGGCCCCCTGGCCGACACCCGGCTGGTCGCCACGCCATTGGCCTACATGGTGCGCATCGCCTGCGCCAGCCCGGCCTACCTGGCCAGCCGCGGCATGCCCACCTGCCCCAGCGAGCTGCCCGGGCACGACGGCCTGGACTGGGACGGCCTGGCGCCGCCATTTGCCTGGCGTTTCAACGTGGCCGGGCAAACCCGCCTGTACCGCCCCTCACGCATGCGCATGGCCGCCAACAACGCCGAAACCCTGCTGTTCGGCGCCCTCGCCGGTTTAGGCATAGCCCACCTGCCCACTTGGCTGATCAGCGAATACCTGCTGCGTGGCGAGCTGATACCTTTGTTTTGCGACGGTGGCTTGCCCCAAGCGGAAACCAGCGGTATCTACGCGCTTCGCCTGGAACATGAAACGAACTCTCGCAGCCGTTTGCTGCTCGAATTTCTCAAGAGCCGCTTCAGCCCGATTCCACCCTGGGACCTGGCCTTGCGCAGTGAACTGCGCGAATAAAGCGCGCACTAACGATCCGCGTGCCAGACTTTCCCATTGATTACCTTCAAGGACCTGCATGAACGCCAACACCCAAGCCTCCTGTGACGAGCTGCTGCTGGACAACCAGGTCTGTTTCGCCCTGCACTCCACCTCGTTGCTGATGACCAAGGTCTACAAACCGCTGCTGCAGGCCCTGGGCCTGACCTACCCGCAGTACCTGGCCATGCTCGTGCTGTGGGAGCACGACGGCCTGACCGTAGGCGAGATCAGCCAGCACCTGCTCACCGACCCCGGCTCGCTGACGCCGCTGCTCAAGCGCCTGGAAAGCGAAGGCCTGCTGCAGCGCAACCGCAGCCGCGAGGACGAACGGGTGGTACTGGTGCAGCTGACCGACAAGGGCCGCGCCTTGCAGCAGCAGGCCAAGGAAGTGCCGCAATGCATCCTCAAGGCCAGCGGGCGCAGCCTGGAACAGTTGCAACAGCTGCAGGCCGACCTGCTGGCGCTGCGCGAGAACCTGCAGAAAACCCTCTGACAGCTATGCTGTGCAATGGCCGTTCGGATGAGCGGTGACGATTTATCTTGCGCACTAACTAATTGCGCGCTAATTTAAATCCCACACCAACCCGCGCCCTCCTCCAGACGGGGAGCGCACAGCACATTAGCGAGGCTCAAGATGCAAAAGGTCACTCCGCTTTACATCGCAGAAGCTACCTCCACCGGTGGGCGCGACGGCAAGTCCCGTTCCAGCGACGGCAAGCTGGTGGTCAGCCTGAGCACCCCCAAGGAACTGGGCGGCGCAGGCGGTGACGGCACCAACCCCGAGCAGATGTTCGCCGCCGGTTACTCGGCGTGCTTCATCGGTGCCCTGAAGTTCGTGGCCGGGCAGGAGAAAAAAGCCCTGCCGGCGGACTCCTCGATCACCGCGAAGGTGGGCATCGGCCAGATCCCAGGTGGTTTCGGCCTGGACATCGACCTGCACATCAACCTGCCGGGCCTGGCCCAGGCCGATGCCGAAGCGCTGGTGGAAAAGGCGCACAAGGTGTGCCCGTACTCCAACGCCACCCGCGGCAATGTGGATGTGCGCCTGCACGTGACCGTGTAAGGCTGTGGGAGCGGCCTTGCGTCGCGATGGGGCGCGAAGCGGCCCCGGAATCTCGGGTACACCTTGATATTGCCGGGGCCGCTTTGCGCCCCTTTCGCGACACAAGGCCGCTCCCACAAAAGCAAGAGCAAGAGCACGCATCGAGATCTGCAGGAATCGCAGGCACAAAAAACCCGGCCAAGGCCGGGTTTTTTGCGTTTCACAAGAAGGATTACTTCTTGGAACGGCCTTTGAAGCTGTTGTCGCGAGTGTCGATATCGATCCACTCGTCGATCTGGATGAAGTCGGCAACCGAGATCTCGGTACCGTTCTTCAGCTTGGCAGGCTTCATCACCTTGCCCGAGGTGTCGCCGCGTGCAGCGTTCTCGGTGTAGACAACCTGGCGGCTGATGGTGGTCGGCAGTTCAACCGATACCAGGCGGCCTTCGAAGAACACGGCTTCGCAGACGTCTTCCATGCCTTCTTCGATGTACGGCAGAACGGCTTCGATGTCCTCGGCGTTCAGTTCGTACATGGTGTAGTCGGTGGTGTCCATGAAGGTGTATTCGTCACCGTTGATGAACGACAGGGTCGCTTCTTTGCGATCCAGGATCACGTCGTCCAGCTTGTCGTCTGCACCGTAGACGGTTTCGGTCTTGTAGCCGGTCAGCAGGTTCTTCAGCTTGGTCTTCATGATCGCGCTGTTACGGCCCGACTTGGTGAACTCAGCTTTTTGAACCAGCCACGGGTCGTTGTCGATCCGCAGGACGGTACCGGGTTTCAGTTCTTTACCAGTTTTCATTACGAAGTATCCGAATCTGGATGGATTTATAAAAATCGAGGCCGCGTATCATAGCGAATTTCGGTAAAAGTGTACTAGCGCTGTGGCAAGGTCCGGCTGAGCGGCCTGTCGCGCTGCCCAAAGCCGGGCATGCTGCTGCAGTTCCGGCCAGTGCTGGCGGGCCGCCTGCCAGGCCTGGCCCATGTCGCGGTCCATGTTCCAGGCACGCCACAAGCCAAGCAGGGCGGCATCGGCATCGCCTGACAACCCGTGTCGATAATGCGCCAGAAACGCTTCGAGCTTTTCCCAATGGGCATTCTCGTCCTGCACGTAGATGTGCCACAGCATCGGCTGCCCGGCCCACTGCGCGCGCACGAACGAGTCTTCGCCGCGCACGGCATTGAAATCACAGCTCCACAGCAACCGGTCGTAGTCATCCTGGCTGACGAAAGGTAGCACCTGCACGGTCAGCGCCCCTCGCTTGCGCACGCTGCCCACTTGCAGGGCCGCCTCGCCAAGCCACTGGCCGAGCCCCGCGACAACGCGCCCTTGCGGCACCAGCAGGTGGCAAGGTTGCTCGCCTGAGGCCAGGGCATCAAGCCAGTTGCCCAGTTGCGGGTTTTCGTAGGCGAACAGGGAAATCAGCAACGCCCCCGCTTCAGGGTTTACGCCAAGCCCCTGCAAGAAGGCCTGACGTGCGCCTTGCTGGAACGCATCACGCCGCGCCAGCAGCGAGCCCTCGCGCAGCAGGCCACCGGTTTTTTCGGTAAAGCCGGGAAAGAAAAACACCTTGCGCAAGCCATTGGGCTGCGGCGAAGGCAAGCCATGGCAGCCCTCCACCCAGTCCTCGGCACTGAGGTATTCGAGGTTCAACCACAGCGGCGGCGTGGCGCGAGCACGCATTGCCTCTACATAAGCTGCTGGCAACTGGCAGGCGAAGGCACCAATTACCACATCAGCCGGCGCCACCGGCAACCAGGTCACCGGCCACTGGCGCACGTCCACACTGTGTTGCCACTGCTGTGGGGCGGTGGCATCGGCCCCAGGGCACATGGGCGTGAACGCATTGAGGTCATCCACCCACAGGCGCACTGCCAGGCCGTGCTCGGCCACCAGCTGCCGGGCCAGGCGCCAGGTCACGCCTATATCGCCGTAGTTGTCGACGACGCTGCAGAAGATGTCCCAGGTGGCTTTCATGTGCCCTGCCCTCGCCCAGCGGAAAAACCGCGCATTCTGCGCATAAATTGTCGCTGACAAAAGCACCTGCGCGGAAAAATGCCCAGGCGCATGCGACAATGCACCCCGAACACCCTGCCAGGAGGCTGCCATGCCGCGTCACCGTGAACTGAAGATCACCCTCAAGCCGTTGCCGTTGATCGTGTGCGTTGCCTTTGGCCTGTGGCTGGGCGCCGTGGCGATCGCCGCCAGCCTGTGGCTGGCCCTGCAACTGTGGCCACAGCAGGTACAGCCACTGGCCCAGGCCGTGGCCCCCGCCGCGTACCGGCCTGCCGCGCCGCCAGCGCCAGCCCCTGCGGCGGATGCCCAGGCGGAAATGTTCGAACGCTACAAGGACATCCTGCACAAGCAGGAGGTGCAACAGGCCGCCGAGGCCGCCCAGGGCAACCCGCGCAACCTCAACAGCCCCAAGTGCCAGTTCTGGCTGCAGCAGAACCGCACCGCGCCCACCGACAAAAGCCAGGCCAACGTGCTGGAGTTCTGTTACTGACCATGGACAAGCCCAGCCTGCTGGCGCAGATCGTCGCCACCCTCGAGCATGACCTGGATGTGCTGACCCGCGCGGCGCAAACCGCGTACGAAGCCGCCACTGCCGAAGAGAACATCGCCGAGAACAAGTACGACACCCTGGGCCTGGAAGCCTCGTACCTGGCCACCGGCCAAGCCCGCCGCAGCGCCGAGATCCGCAAGGCGCTGGTGACCTACCAGCAACTGCTGCTGCGCGATTACGACCGGGCACGCGGGGTGCAGGTGAGCAACCTGGTGACGCTGGAGGATGAAGATGGCGGGCAGCGCCGACTGTTCCTCGGGCCCGAGGCGGCGGGGTTGAAGATTGGCGAGGGGGATGGGCTGGTGACGGTGATTACCCCGCGCTCGCCGCTGGGGCAACAGTTGGTCGGCAGGAAGGTTGATGATGAGGTGAGCCTGGGGGCACAGGCATTGTTCATAGTCGATATTGTCTGAACCGGCCCTATCGCCGGCAAGCCAGCTCCCACGGGTGCAGCGTTGATCTCGGGGTTGTCGCTGTACCTGTGGGAGCTGGCTTGCCGGCGATAGGGCCGCTACAGGCAATACGCATCTAAAGGATTTGCAAGGCATCGAACCGCCGCGCCAACCCCTGCTCTTCGAACTGTTCCACCACAAAATCGATAAACGCCCGGGTCTTGCCCGGCAACAGCTTGTGCTCGGCGAAATACAGGCTGATATGCCCATCGTCCACGTACCAGTCCGGCAGCACCCGCTGCAGCCGCCCGCCTTCCAGGTACGGCACTGCAAACGGCAGGCTCACCAAGGCAATCCCCAAGCCCTGCTCGGCCACCGCGCAAGCCGCATCCGAATCGCTCATGGTCATCGTCTGGCGCAACTGCAATGGCTGCTGCACCTGCCAACGGCTGGTCAACGGCCATGAACGCACCCGCCCGGTCTGCGGCGAGCGAATCAGGATACCGTCATGCCGTTGCAATACCTGCGGGTCGTCAATCGGCGCATGCCGGCCCAGGTACGTCGGCGCCGCCACCAGCACCCGGTGCGCCGGGGTCAGCTTGCGCGCCACCACCCCCGGCGGCAGATCGAAGCCTCCGCCAATCGCCGCATCGAAGCCCTGGCCGATCAGGTCGACCTGGCGGTTGTCGAAATGCCAGTCCGGGGTAATGGCCGGGTAGCGACGCAGGAACTCGGCCAGCAATGGCAACACATACAAGCGCCCGAACACCGTACCCATGCTCACCCGCAACAACCCGGCCGGCTGGCCTTCGCTGCTGGCCAGGTTGGCCACGGCGTACTGGATGGTGCGGAAGCTGTCACTGACCTCCCCCAGAAATCGCTGCCCGGCCTCGGTCAGGGTCAGCTTGCGGGTACTACGCTGGAACAACCGCACCCCCAGGCGCGCTTCAAGTTGGGCAACATGCTTGCCCACGGCAGCCGGGGTAATGCTGAGGCGCCTGGCGGCCTCGGCAAAGCTGCCGACTTCGGCACTGCGGATGAAGCATTCCAACGCGTTGAACGACTCCATGGCCATGATTGGCAACCAAAGGTTTACTCTGCTGATAGTGATTGCCATCTTATCAGCAGGTAATCAAGCGCCGATACTGCGCTCATCCAAGGCATTCCGGCCTGGCTTCCAGCAGGAGATCAGCATGTCCAAACAACACACCCTCGAAGGCAAAGTAGCACTGGTACAGGGCGGTTCCCGCGGCATCGGTGCAGCCATCGTGCGACGCCTGGCCCGCGAAGGCGCGCAGGTGGCCTTCACCTATGTCAGCTCCGCCGGCCCGGCGCAAGCGCTGGCTGAGGAAATTACCGAAAACGGCGGCAAGGCCCTGGCCCTGCGGGCCGACAGCGCCGACGCGGCGGCCGTGCAACTGGCCGTGGATGACACTGTGAAGGCCTTCGGCAGGCTGGATATCCTGGTCAACAACGCCGGTGTGCTGGCGGTAGCACCGGTGACCGAATTCGACCTGGCCGACTTCGACCACATGCTGGCGGTGAACGTGCGCAGCGTATTCGTCGCCAGCCAGGCCGCTGCGCGCTACATGGGCCAAGGTGGGCGCATCATCAACATTGGCAGCACCAATGCCGAGCGCATGCCGTTTGCCGGCGGCGCCCCCTATGCCATGAGTAAATCGGCGCTGGTCGGCCTGACCCGCGGCATGGCCCGTGACCTGGGGCCGAAAGGCATTACCGTGAACAACGTGCAGCCAGGGCCGGTGGACACCGACATGAACCCGGCCAGCGGCGAGTTCGCTGACAGCCTGATCCCGCTGATGGCGATCGGGCGCTATGGCGAGGCGGATGAGATTGCCAGCTTCGTGGCTTACCTGGCGGGGCCTGAGGCGGGGTATGTCACTGGGGCCAGCCTGACGGTCGATGGCGGGTTTGCTGCCTGATTGAAGGGTTGCCTGCTCCGGCCTCTTCGCGGGTAAACCCGCTCCCACAGGGATATCACAGGCCCCGAGCCCAGTGGTGTACCTGTGGGAGCGGGTTTACCCGCGAAGAGGCCAGCACAGGCTCAGCCGATCCCCAACCTCCAGCCCCCTCCCCCTGCCCTGCTCTGCCGCACAATGCATTGATGTAGTGCCCGACACTTTCCGATAATCCCCCCTTTACTCCTGCCCGCCACGAGAACTGCATGAACGCCCCCACTCTCAGCCGCGCCCTGATCCTGCTGATGGCCACCGCCACCGGCCTGGCCGTGGCCAGCAACTACTATGCGCAACCACTGCTGCACAGCATCGCCCAGCAGTTCGGCCTGAGCACCGCCAGTGCCGGCAGCATCGTCATTGCCGCGCAACTGAGCTATGGCGCCGGCCTGTTGCTGCTGGCACCGCTGGGCGACCTGTTCGAGCAGCGCCGGCTGATCACCGTGATGACCGCCATTTCCACCCTGGGCCTGATCATCAGCGCCTGCGCACCGAGCCTGCCCTGGCTGATCCTTGGTACGGCGCTGACCGGGCTGTTCTCGGTGGTGGCGCAGATCCTCGTGCCCATGGCCGCGACCCTCAGCGAGCCACACCAGCGCGGGCGCGCGGTCGGCACGTTGATGAGCGGGTTGCTGCTGGGCATCCTGCTGGCACGTACCGCCGCCGGGTTCATGGCCGAACTGGGTGGCTGGCGCAGCATCTACGTGCTGGCTGCAGTGCTGATGGCCATCACCGCCGTGGCGCTGAACCGCAGCCTGCCGCAACACCACAGCCATGCCGGGCTGAAATACCCGGCGCTGATCGGCTCGGTGTTCCGCCTGTTCGTCGAAGAACCGGTGCTGCGCCTGCGCTCGCTGCTCGGCCTGCTGGCATTCAGCCTGTTCGCCCTGTTCTGGACGCCACTGGCGTTCCTGCTGGCGAAAGGCCCATACCACTATTCAGACGCGGTGATAGGCCTGTTCGGCCTGGCCGGTGCAGCGGGTGCGCTGTCGGCCAACTGGGCCGGGCGCCTGGCCGACCGTGGCAAGGGTTCGCTGGGCACCACCGTGGGCCTGGTGGTATTGCTGCTGTCGTGGGTGCCGCTGGGCTTTGCCGAGCAATCGTTGCTGGCCTTGCTGCTGGGCGTGCTGATGCTCGACCTGGCAGTACAACTGGTGCACGTGAGCAACCAGAACGCGGTGATTGCCCTGCGGCCCGAAGCGCGCACGCGGCTGAATGCCGGGTATATCACCTGCTACTTCATTGGCGGGGCCTTGGGCTCGTTGCTGGGCACGCAGTTGTTCCAGCGCCAGGGCTGGATGGGGATTGTGGTGGCCGGGTTGGTGATTGGCGGGCTGGCTTTGCTGGCGTGGGGGTTGGCGGAGCGCAAGCGCAGGAGCGCTTTGCAAGCGGCCTGAAAATTTTTGTTGGCTTCTTCGCGGGCACGCCCGCGAAGAGGCCATCAGCCATGGCGACAATGCACCGCACGACCCTCCGTCGCATGGCCGTTGACTTGCCTGCCCGGGCAGCGCTCAGTAGGCGCTGGTCAATGCCCTTTCCCTGACAGGACGACGTTATGACAAGACTCACGGTGCAATCCGGCGATTTCTTGCAAGGCGAAGGCGAGTATCGCAATGGATCGCTCACACTCAAGACCCCGCGCAGCCCCTCCCCGGGCGAGCGGATTTCCCTGGCACGCATCAGCGAGCTGCGGCTGGCCAGCCTGGAATCCAGCCGTAGCCTGGGCAGTGCCCTGGGCTGGGGCGTGGCCGGGGCCCTGGTGGCCGGGCCGGTGGGGTTGCTGGCCGGGCTGTGGCTGGGTGGAAAAGAAGAGGAGGCCACCTTCCTGGCCACCTTCAAGGACGGGCGCAAGCTCATGGCCATTACCGATGGCAAGACCTGGTCGAAGATCGATGACAACTGGCGGCAGCACAGGCGGCCGGCCCGCAAAGGCTGACTGGATATCGCAGGGCCCGGATCGTTTTATGTTGAAGGCGGCTGTAAGATGCCGCCTTTTTCATGGCCTGTGCCGGCCTCTTCGCGGGTGAACCCGCTCCCACAGGGATATCACTGCACCTGAGGATAGTGATTTTCCTGTGGGAGCGGGTTCACCCGCGAAGAGGCCGGCTCAGGTGTCGCGCATCCAGGAGCCCCACCGCATGCCCCCGCGTCACCCCCGCCTGCCCCTGAGCCTGCTCAGCCTGGGCCTGGCCCTGCATTGCCCCCATGTGCTTGCCGAAGACAGCGTGCTACTGGCCCGGCTGCAGGTGTCCGACACCTACACCAACGACGGCTACCAGGCACGCCAGGCAGCAGTAGGCGGCTTCCAGCCCGCGCCCCTGCTCGACACCCCGGCCTCGATCAGCGTGTTCAGCCAGCAACTGCTGGAAGACCGCCAGGTGCGCCAGCTCAGCGAGGTGCTGCAAAGCGACGCCTCGGTGGGCGAAAGCTACGCCCCCATCGGCTACTACGAAAACTTCAACGTGCGCGGCTTCGAGCTGAATGCCGCCAGCAGCTACCGCATCAATGGCCAGACCATCGCCGGCGAGCAGAACGTGGCCCTGGAGAACAAGCAGCAGGTGGAGCTGCTCAAGGGTTTGTCCGGGCTGCAGAGCGGCGTGTCGGAACCGGGTGGCCTGGTCAACTACGTGACCAAGCGCGCCGAAGACGTGCGCAGCGTCACGGTGTCGACCAACGAACAAGGCGAGCGCTACCTGGCCACCGACCTGGGCGGCTGGTTCGGCAGCGAGCGGCAGTTCGGCCTGCGGGCCAACCTGGCTCATGAAGACATCCGCTCCTACGTCGACCACGCCGACGGCAAGCGCGACTTCGCCTCGCTGGCCTTCGACTGGCAGATCAACCAGGATGCCACCCTGCAGCTGGATGCCGAATACCAGCACCGCGAACAGCGCTCGGTGCCGGGTTACCAGCTGCTCGGTGGCAGCGAAGTACCCCATGGCATCGACCCCGACGACCGCCTGGCCTACCAGCACTGGGCCAAGCCGGTGCAGAACGATTCGCTGAACCTGGGTGGGCGCTTCGAGTACCGTTTCAACGAAGCCTGGACCGGGACCTTGAGCGCCTCGCGCAGCAAGGTGGTGATCGATGACTACAGCTCGTTTGCCTGGGGCTCGAGCGAAGGCGCGTTCTTCGGCAGCAACGGCGACTACGACATCTACGACTTCCGCAGCCCCGACGACACCCGCCGTACCGACGAGGCGCAGGCCATGCTCAACGGGCGTTTCGATGCGCTGGGCGTGGGGCATGAGCTGACCGTGGGCACCAGTGCGCAGCGGCGCACACTGGATCAGCGCCCCAGCTATATGGAATGGGTAGGTACAGGCAACATCTACACCGGTGCACCGGCCTTTGACCCATCCGACAAGCCCATCAGGTCTAGCGAACGTCGCCTGGACAGCCGCCAGTACGGGTTGTTCGTGAGCGACCGCATCAGCTTCAACGAGCACTGGCAGACCGTACTGGGTGCCCGTGAAGTACGCCTGGACGAGAAAACCTGGAATGAGGAAGGCGTTGCCGGTCGCCATACCCGGCAGTACGAGTTGCTGCCCAACGCCGCGCTCATCTACAAGCCGCAGCCGGATACCACGGTATATGCCAGTTATTCCAAAGGCCTGTCGGCAGGCGGCACCGCACCGTGGTTCGCCGAGAACAGATTCGAAATCCTGGCACCGACGACCTCACACCAACTGGAACTGGGCCTCAAACACGACTGGCAAGGCCTGAGCTTCAGCGCCGCACTGTTCCAGATACGCCAGGCATACCAGTACGCCCGCCCGGACGGCGCCGGCCACTTCACCTACGTGCAGCAAGGCCAGCAGAAAAACACCGGCCTGGAACTGGGCGCCAGCGGCTGGGTGACCTCGAACCTGCAGGTGCAGGCCAGCGCTGCGGCGATTCGGGCGCGGGTGCAGAACAGCGATACCGATGCCTATGAAGGCCACCAGGCGATCAACGTGCCCAGGTTCCGGGCGGCGCTGCAGGCGGAATACACCCTGCCGGTACCGGGCTTGGCACTGCTGGGCGGGGCGCGCTACAGCGCCAGCAAGTATGCGAGCCAGGCGGGGAATGTGAAAGTTGGTGGGTATACGGTGTTCGATGTGGGTAGCCGCTACCGCACGCGTATCGGGGGGTATGACACGGTGCTGCGGCTGACTGTGGATAACGTGTTCGACAAGCGTTATTGGCGCGATGTGGGGGATTACCTGGGGGATAACTACCTGTTCCAGGGGGCGCCGCGGACGGCTCGGCTGTCGACTTCGGTCACCTTCTAGAATTTTGGGGGTGCTTTGCACCCCTTTCGCCGGCAAGCCAGCTCCCACCTCGACCGCATTGACCTCAAGCCATGCGCAACCCCTGTGGGAGCTGGCTTGCCGGCGATTGGGCCGCAAAGCGGCCCCAAATGGCGTGAAAACAAAAAGCCCCCGGCTTCTCAGCTCGGGGGCTCTTCGTAGAATGTGGCGGTGAAGAAGGGATTTGAACCCTTGATACGATTTCTCGTATACACACTTTCCAGGCGTGCTCCTTCGACCACTCGGACACTTCACCGTTTCTCTTCAAGCCTTGCAGCCTGTCGAGGTGCGCTAATTTAGTGAAAGACTTTCCCTTTGGCAAGCATTTTTTTCAATTTTTTCATGCATTTGCACTTGAGCCCCGGCGAACGCTGACCGACCAGTCAGCCTTACTGCTTTACCTCGCCCCTGGCGCTGGGTAACGTCGTCGCCACGCCAACAAAAGGACTCTGCCATGAGCGAGCTGATTACCTACCACGCCGAAGACGGCATCGTTACCCTGACCCTGAACAACGGCAAGGTCAACGCCATCTCGCCAGACGTCATCGCCGCCTTCAACGCCGCGCTAGACCGCGCCACTGAAGAACGCGCGGTGGTGATCATCACCGGGCAGCCCGGCATCCTGTCTGGCGGCTACGACCTCAAAGTGATGACCAGCGGCCCCAAGGAAGCAGTCAGCCTGGTCACCGCCGGCTCCACCCTCGCCCGCCGCCTGCTTTCGCACCCGTTCCCGGTGGTAGTCGCCTGCCCGGGCAATGCCGTGGCCAAGGGTGCCTTCCTGCTGCTGTCGGGCGACTATCGCATTGGCGTCGAAGGGCCGTACAAGGTGTGCCTGAACGAAGTGCAGATCGGCATGACCATGCACCATGCCGGTATAGAACTGGCCCGCGACCGCCTGCGCCGCTCGGCCTTCCACCGCTCGGTGATCAATGCCGAGGTGTTTGACCCGCAGGGCGCGGTGGACGCAGGCTTCCTCGACAAGGTAGTGCCGGCCGAGCAGTTGCAGGAAGCGGCACTGGCGGCGGCGCGAGAGCTGAAGAAGCTGAACATGCTGGCGCACAAGAACACCAAGCTGAAGGTGCGCAAAGGGCTGCTGGAAGCGTTGGACAAGGCGATCGAGCTGGATCAGCACTATACAGGTTGACCGTAGCGGCCTCTTCGCGGGTGAACCCGCTCCCACAGGGATATCGCAGGCCTCAAGAGCAATGAGGTACCTGTGGGAGCGGGTTCACCCGCGAAAGGGCCAGTACAGGCTTGCTCCAGGGTTTGCCCCAACCAGTGCACATCCGTACACTGCCCGGCGACTGTCTGGTGTGAGTCGTACCATGCTTTATTCATTGCGCATGTTCCTGCTGGCGCTGCATTTCCTTGTGGTTGGCACCCTGGGCCTGGTCATTGGCCTATGCCGCCCCTTCAACCCCGACAACAGCCGCCTGTTCGCCCGCCTCTACAGCCTGCCGGCCACCTGGCTGATGCGCATCAGGGTCAAGGCCGAAGTCGGCCCGCTGTGGGACCAGCCGCCAGGCTGCGTGATCGTCGCCAACCACCAGTCCAACTTCGACCTGTTCGTGCTAGGCCAGGTGGTGCCGCAGCGCACCGTCGCCATCGGCAAGAAAAGCCTGGGCTGGATCCCGCTGTTCGGCCAGCTGTTCTGGCTGGGTGGCAACGTGCTGGTCGACCGCAAGAACGCCTACCAGGCACGCAAGGCCATGCAGAAGACCACCCGGGTGCTGCAGGACGATACCTCGATCTGGATTTTCCCCGAAGGCACGCGCAATCCCGGCGAGCACCTGCTGGCCTTCAAGAAAGGCGCGTTTCACATGGCCATCGAGGCCGGTGTGCCGATCGTGCCGGTATGCGTCAGCCGCTATGCCGGGCGCCTGAGCCTGAACAGCTGGCGCCAGCGCACGGTGATCGTGCGCTCGCTGCCACCGATCGCCACGGCGGGCATGACCCTGCAGGACCTGCCGGCGCTGATCGAACAGTGCCGGGGGCAGATGCAACAATGCATCGACCGCATGGAAGGGGAACTGGCCAAGAGCTAGGTTGCTCTTGAGCCCACTACAGCCCAAGCTGTAACCCGTGTCCAACCGGAATAAGCGAACAACCATGGGTCGAGTCGTGGCATCGGCGGTGTACAGCGCCGGCAGAAAGGTCACCAACATCAGCATCGATGAAGGCAGCGAGTGGGCGCGCAAGCCGGGGCACTTTGTATGGATCGGCCTGGAAGAGCCCAACGCAGAGGAGCTGGCCAACCTGCAGTGCCAGTTCAACCTGCACGAACTGGCCATCGAAGACGCCCTGGAAAAGCACAGCCGGCCCAAGCTGGAAACCTTTGGCGACGCCCTGTTCATCGTCACCTACTCGCCGGTGCGCCACGAAGGCAAGCTGGAGTTCATCGAAACCCACATCTTCGCCGGCAACGGCTACATCATCACCTGCCGCAACGGCCACTCCAAATCCTATGCCCTGGTGCGCCAGCGCTGCGAGGCGCGGCCGTTGCTGCTGGAGCACGGCGAAGACTTCGTGCTGTACGCCCTGCTCGACTTTGTCACCGAGAACTACCAGCCGGTGAGCGAGGCCATTCATGGCGAGATCGAAGAGCTGGAGCAGAGCGTGCTTGGCGGTTCGCTGCAAGAGGACGATATCCGCCGCTTGCATAGCCTGCGCCGCGACATCCTGCGCCTGCGCCGCTACGTGGCACCGATGGTGGAAGTGAGCGAGGAACTGCAGCGCCTGAGCTTCCCGTTCATCGACAAGAACATGCGCCCGTACTTCCGTGATGTGCAGATCCACGTGACGCGGCAAATGGAAGACCTGGCCGGCATCCGCGACATCGCCAGCCAGACCATCGAGATCGGCATGCTGCTGGAGTCGTCACGGCAGAGCATCGTGCAGCGCAAGTTTGCGGCCTGGGCGGCGATCCTGGCGTTCCCCACGGCAATTGCCGGGGTTTACGGGATGAACTTCCAGAACATGCCGGAGCTGGGGTGGCACTATGGGTACTTCGGGGTGCTGGGGGTGATCGGGCTGGGCTGTACCGCGTTGTATGCCAGCTTCAAGAAGTCTGGCTGGCTTTGAGATTGTCGGGGCCGCTTTGCGGCCCAATCGCCGGCAAGCCAGCTCCCACAAGGACCGCACAAGTCTCAGGCCTGTGATGACCCTGTGGGAGCTGGCTTGCCGGCTATTGGGCTGCACAGCAGCCCCCAGCCATCACGCTGCGGTATCTTTGCTCACCGGCTGCTGGATAAACCGCAACATCCACTCCCCCACCAGGTCGCCCTGGTGCTCGGTGGCCAGGCTGGCCACGGCCTTGTGGTACACCTCGTCACCCAGATACTGCTGGCGCGCATCGAGCAGTGCGCGGGAGTAGTCGTGCACGAACTCCGGGTGCCCCTGGAAGCACAGCACCTGGTCACGAATGTGGTACGCAGCGTTCGGGCAGAAATCGCTGGAGGCGATCACCGTGGCGCCTTCCGGCAGCTCGGTCACCTGGTCCTGGTGGCTGATCAGCAAGGTCAGCTCCGACACCTCCGGGTCCATCCACGGCGCATGGGCCGCCAGCGAATAGCGGTGGATACCCACGCCCCAGCCCTGCTCGGCACGCTCGGCCTTGCCACCCAGGGTCAACGCCAGCAACTGGTGGCCGAAACACACACCCAGCAGCTTCTCGCCACGCTCGTACAACTTCAGCAGGTAGACCTTGAGGGTCTGGATCCACGGGTCGGTACCAAACGAGTCGGCCTTGCTGCCCGTCACCAGGTAGGCATCGAACACTTCGTTGTCGGCGGGGTAATCGCCATTCATCACGTTGTACACACGAAATTCGGCGGCGATCGGCTGACGCGAGAAGAGCTGCTCGAACATCCTGCCGTAGCCCTGGTACTGCGCGGTCAACTCCGGTCGCAGGACATCGGTTTCAAGGATGCAGATGCGTAACGACATAGGGGTAGTCCTGAACGACATGGGTGGGAATCTGCTGTAGAGACTGACGCGAAAGGCACGTACAAGCAAGTAGGCCGCACTGACGAACGGTCACATTTCGTCGGTGCCCTGCTGGCACTTGCGCCACCGTCTAGCCAGAGCATGCCAGCCGGCTGGCACTTGGCCTCATAGCCAGACGAAATCAACGAAGTACAGTATTAGAACAAAGGGTTCTCAAACATGGATGACGCACACCCTACTGTTGGTTGTATATCCACTTTCAAGAGGCAGGCAGTTCAGGCGTCACGCAACGCCACTGCGATCGACCCGAAGCTCGACAGGGAAGCCAACGGGTATTCAGGAATAACAACAAGAAGGCGGTCCGCCATGTTCAGACAATCGAAAATTCGCCAAGCTGGGCTCATTCTCTTCGCCACGACTTTGCTGCTGATCCTGCCGAACCTCACACGTTTGTTCGGCTGACTGCCGCTGTGGCGCCAACAGGCAACGCACAGGTAACCTGCTGACCTTGATGGTCGGAGATTACCCATGCGCCACTGCCTTGCACTGTTAGTGTTGCTTCTGAGCCTGCCGCTGTCGGCGGCGCAACTGCACCTTGAACTGGGCGCCACGACGCACGAGTGGAGCAGTGCAGACCTGCTCGACCACCCGCAGGCCCGGGACATCAGCATCGACCAGGACGTTTCCTACAAGCAGCCCATGCATTATCGGGCGGTGCCGCTGGCCGCGCTGCTGGATGGCGTGAACGCCAGCGACCACCTGCAGGCGGTGGCGCTGGACGGTTTTGCCGCCGAAATGCCGGCGGCGCCACTGTTGCAACACGGGCCGGCACAGGCTTGGCTGGCGGTGGAGGAGCCGGGCCGGCCGTGGCCACCACTGGGCCAGGGCAAGCCGAGTGCGGGGCCGTTCTACCTGGTGTGGACTGCACCGCAGGCCAGCGGCATCCGCCCGGAGCAGTGGCCGTTCCAGATTTCCACGATTCGCAAGCTGGCTTCTGTCGAGGCGCGTTTTCCGGCGCTGCTGCCCGACCCGAAGCTGCCGGCCGACAGCCCGGTGCGCCGGGGCTTTGCCTTGTTCCAGCAGAACTGCCTGGCGTGTCATAGGCTGAATGGCGCGGGGGATGCGCAGGTGGGGCCGGACCTGAATGTGCCGCATAACCCGACCGAGTATTTTCGGCCTGAATATCTACGCCAGCTGATTCGTGACCCGCAGAGCCTGCGGCAGTGGCCGCAGGCGAAGATGCCGGGGTTTGCAGAAAGTGTCTTGAGTGAAACGGAGCTGGATGCGTTGCTGGCTTATCTGGGGCATATGGCCAAGCGCAAGCCTTGAGAACCTGGGGCCGCTGCGCGCCCCATCGCCGGCAAGCCAGCTCCCACAGGGATTCAGGTGAGCCCAGGCCTTGTGCAGTACCTGTGGGAGCTGGCTTGCCGGCGATGGGCCGCACGTCGGCCCGCTTTTCTAGGCTATGGGCCGCTCCTGCTTGACCCCCCACCCTTCCACCTCACCGCCATAAGGTGTCACCAGCTGCTCGAAGGCCTCTTCGAAGTCGCCAATCCCGCCATGGGTGGCATACATGACCTTGCTCAGCTCCAGATGCCAGGCACCGTCGCCCAGCTCTTTGACCTGGGCATTCAGCGATTCACCGCGAAACTGCCCGGCCGCGCGGCGGGCCCCTGCTTCGTCGGGGAATATGGCGTAGAACTCGATGGGGTGGATCTGGGTGAAGTCGAAACCGCCTGCCTTCATCTGGCGCAGGACGTTGCTGCTGATATCGTCGTTCTGGCTGCTCATGAAACGTCCTCCTGAATAATGCGATGGATAGACTTTCCGTGCACTACGCACCTGCCGGCAGCGGCCGGGCAGTTCGAGCTGATGCAAGACGCGAAGGGATGCGGTGCCGACCCGCAGAATAGGCCGGCACCTTCTTGCAGCGTAGTGCCTGCCAGGGCACCACGCAAACGTGTGGTTCAGGGCGTTTCGTGGATGCTGGTGATGGTCACGCCACTCTGTTCCTTGAGCCAGCGTGCGGTGGGTGAAACAGTGCGGTCCTGGAAGTCGTTGAGGTCCAGCTCGTCCATCACCGGGAACAGGTGCGAACGGATGGCCCGCGCGGCGTCCTCCTCGCTGGGGCACTGGTCGCCGTGCAGCGTCAGGGTGGTGAGCACGCCCTTCTGGTCGGCAAAGATGACTTCCCACTCTTTCATTGAACGAACCCTCTAAGTCAACGAACACCGGGTGTGTGATGCCTGAAACAAGTGACCTTGAGGTGGGGAGAATGTTCAGTCAGATGACTTGGTAGCGGTGCGGCTTTTTGTGGGAGCGGCCTTGTGTCGCGAAAGGGCCGCAAAGCGGCCCCGGCGATTTATGCATGGATACTGGATCTGGGGCTGCTGCGCAGCCCTTTCGCGACACAAGGCCGCTCCCACACGGCCCAGGTCCGCCTGGCGATCCAGCTATTACTTCGGCGAGCCGTGCACTACACCGGCAGTGTTATCCAGCAAGCTCTTGGTCGCGGTCTGGATATACGCTTCCAGCTTCTTCAGCATTTCCGGCTGGTCCGGGCTTTCGATCAGCTCGGCCTTGAACTCGCTGCCCAGCTGGTAGCGGTACATGCGCGGGGTCATGTCCTTGGACTCGATCAGGATGCGGTCGCCCTGCACCAGGCCGACGATCTGCTCGCTGCCCGATGGCTTGATCATGCCCACGCCCTGGTCGCCCTCAGGCAGGTTGAGCAGGTCGCGACCCCAGCACTGGTGACGGGCCTGGCCACCCAGGCGGCCCATGATGGTCGGCACGATGTCGACCTGGGTACCCACGGTGTGGTTGACCGCACCGAACTTCTCCTGGATGCCCGGGGCAATCAGCAGCAGCGGCACGTTGAAGCGGCCCAGGTCCAGCTCGGTGACCTGCTGGTGGTTGCCAAAGCCATGGTCGCCAACGATGACGAACAGGGTTTCCTTGAAGTACGGCTCCTTGCGCGCCTTCTCGAAGAACTGCCCCAGCGCCCAGTCCGAATAGCGCATGGCGGTCAGGTGCTCGTCCAGGCGGCCCTGGCCGGTTACCGGCTCTACCGGCAGGTCCTTGGGCAGCGCGTACGGGGTGTGGTTGGACAAGGTCTGCAGCAGCGCGTAGATCGGCTTCTTGCCATCGTGCTTGGCCAGCTCTTCGGCGCCGCGGTCGAACATGTCCTGGTCGGACACGCCCCAGGTCGGGTCGGAGAACACCGGGTTGACGAAGTCGTTACGGCCAATGAAGGTGGTCATGCCCTGGTTGCCGAAGAACCCGGACTGGTTGTCCCAGGCAAAGTCACCGTTGTAGACGTACACGTCGTCGTAATCGCGGGCGCTGAGCAAGGCTGGCAGGCCGGACAGCTTGTGGCCGCCTTCCGGGGTCTGCATCAGGTATTCGAAGCCTGGCAGGTTGGGGAAGCAGGCCATGGTGGCGAACATGCCCTGGTGGGTATGGGTGCCGTTGGAGAAGAAACGGTCGAACAGCAGGCCCTCTTTGGCCAGCTTGTCGAAGTACGGGGTGATGTTGTTGGGGCTGCCCAGCGCGCCCACCGAGTGGCCGGCGAAGCTTTCCATCAGGATCACCACCACGTTCTTGATCGGCAGGGTGCGCTCGGCCGGCGGCACGAAGTCGCGGCGGATGGCAGCCTCGTCGGCATCGACCAGGGTGTCGTTGGCGGTCAGCAGCTGCTCGCGCACGCTCTGCGTGGCCACGTCCTGCTCCAGCACCGGTTTCCAGATGTTGGCGCGGTCTTCGCCGAAGCGGCTCTTGGCAGCATCGATCAGGGTCAGGGTGCCGTTCAGGCCCAGCTGGTTGACGAAGTTGGAATCGGTGGTGAAGGCATCACCCCAGCGCATCGGCGGGCCCTGGCGCAGGGTGCCACGGGCGGCGACCACGGCCACCAGCAGGATCACCATGAACACCGCCAGGCGGTTGTACCACGGCGCCGCGCGGCGCTGCAGGGTGACCTCGCCGTCGCCATTGCCACGGGTCATGCGGTCGATGCCCTTGAACAGCAGGCTCAGCAGCCAGGTGCCGAACAGCCAGGCCAGCAGGTAGCGCACCACCGGGAAGCCGTACCAGAGCATGCTCAGCACGGTTTTCGGGTCTTCCTTGATGTACTGGAACACCAGGCCGTTGAGGCGCTGGTGGAACTCGCGATAGAAGTCCATCTCCATCAGGCCGAGGAACATCACCACGCTCGAGGTGATGGTCAGCCAGAAACGGAACAGGCCACGCCGGGCCATGGCCCAGGGGCTGAGGATGGCCAGCAGCAGCGGAATGCTGATGTACACCACCACCCGCAGGTCAAAGCGCAAGCCGTTGAGGAAGCCTTCGGCGACGGTCGCATTGGGGGTGTCGCCGATCATGTCGCTGTTGTAGACCAGCAGCGCCAGGCGCACGAGGCTGAGCATCAGCATGATCACCAGGCCGCTGAGCAGCGTGTAGGCCAGGTGGGATTTCAGGGTGGGCGAGAACGACGCTCGCGCGCCCCGTTGCTTCAAGGCGTCCGGGTTAGCCATGAATGGGAAGGTCCTAGGATTGCGGGTTTGCGGAGATGGCGCAGGTGTATACCAACGCAGCATTGTGCGGGTGCGGATTCTGTTTAAACCAATGTGAAAATTTTGTCACGGGGGTGTTGCGGGTTTTGTCTGTTACGGCCCTATCGCCGGCAAGCCAGCTCCCACAGGATCACCACAGGCCCTGGCATTGTGGGGTACCTGTGGGAGCTGGCTTGCCGGCGATAGGGCCTGTACAGGCACTCAGATCCGCACATTCCCCCGCGGCCCGGCGATCGCCCAGATCACCAGCCCCACCACCGGCAGCAAGGCGATCAGCAGGATCCACAACACCTTGATGCCCACTTCGCTGCCACTCTTGATCACATTGAGGATGGCCCAGATATCCAGCGCCAGGATGATCAGCCCGACCAGGCTGTTGAACGTCGACCCCATGCCTAAACTCCTGTCCAGAGGCTTTGCCACAGCATAGCCAGCTATCACATCGATAGAAGGGAATCCTTGGCCGTTTGCGCGGGTCACTGCTTAAACTGCCGTATCCATTGATTTCGAGGTTGCCATGCCCCCCGCTCATACCCACCCCGTTACCCTGCCCTCGCCCGTCAGCGCCTGGCGCCAACAGATGCACGACAACCCATGGATAGGTGCCGGCCTGGCCCTGAGCCTGCTGGTGGTTCTGGTACTGCTGGGGGCAAGCCTGTGGAACGCAGTGAACGGCGACCACGCCGAAAACCTGCATCTGGCCGCACTGGGCGGGTTGTCCGGCTTTGGCGCCACGGCGCTGGGCGCGGTGCTGGCGGTGGTGCTGCGCGATGTCAGGGCGCGCACCCAGGATGTGATGCTGGGTTTTGCCGCCGGCATGATGCTGGCGGCCAGTTCGTTTTCGCTGATACTGCCGGGCCTGGATGCCGCCCGCGAAATTACCGGCAACGGCCCGGCCGCGGCCTTTACCGTGGTGCTGGGCATGGGCCTGGGCGTGCTGCTGATGCTGGGCCTGGACCGCTTCACCCCGCATGAACACGAAAGCACCGGCCCGTGCGGCCCGGAGGCCGAGCGCATCAGCCGGGTTTGGTTGTTCGTGCTGGCGATTACCCTGCACAACCTGCCTGAGGGCATGGCCATTGGCGTGAGCTTTGCCAATGGCGACATGAACATCGGCCTGCCGCTGACCAGCGCCATCGCCATCCAGGACATCCCCGAGGGGCTGGCCGTGGCACTGGCCTTGCGCGCTACCGGGTTGTCGAACCTGAAGGCTGCGCTGGTGGCGATCGGGTCGGGGCTGATGGAGCCGCTGGGAGCGGTGATCGGCCTGGGGATTTCGACCGGCTTTGCCCTGGCCTACCCGGTGAGCATGGGGCTGGCGGCGGGGGCGATGATCTTTGTGGTTAGCCACGAGGTGATTCCCGAAACCCACCGCAATGGGCACCAGACAGCGGCGACCCTGGGGTTGATGGGTGGGTTTGCGGTGATGATGTTCCTGGATACCGCGCTGGGCTGAAGTTCTGGGCTGGCTGTACCGGCCCTATCGCCGGCAAGCCAGCTCCCACAGGTACAGCACAGGTTTCGAACTCTGTGGTGATCCTGTGGGAGCTGGCTTGCCGGCGATAGGGCCATCAGCCTTTAGATGTGTACAGCCACTTTCAATGCCTCCAGGGCCGGCTCGACCTTGATCCCCACCTCTGCCCCCAGCTCCAGCACCCGCGCCAGGTCTTTCTGCCCCACCATCACCATCTGCAGCTCGTCATCCAGCAACTGGCTGAAGTTGAGCAGCACATAACCACCGGCCTCTTTGTTCAGCGCGCCCATCTGCACCTGGATGCGGTTGAGTGCGGTCAGCGGCTCGGTGCGGGCCAGTTGCTTGGGCTTGAGGGTGAACGGCACGCTCTGGTCGAACGAATCGCTGATCTGCTGGAACAGGTCCTGGTAGCTGTCGGCCTGGAACACCACGGTGTCCGGCAGGCTGCCCAGCACCACCCATTCGCCCAGCGGGATGGGGAAGCTGTCGTCGTAGTTGATGTCGGGGTTGGCGGCCAGGAAGGCGGCGGGGTCGGCGTAGGCCTGGGCGGCCTCGTCGGCGATGCGCTCGATGTCTTCCTCGCGCATGCAGCCAGCGCCAATGAGGCTGATGAATTCGAGCAACTGAGTTTTCATGAAAGGGGGCCTGCGACGGGTGAAAAGTCGCCAAGGATAGCCGCAAATGCCCCCTTGCGGTTAGCCGGCCAGCACTTGCAGGCGCGCTGCGGCGTCCACGGCCCCCATGGTTTGCGCTGCCATCAACGCGGTGGTACCACGGGCATCCTGACGGGCCGGGTCGGCCCCCTGGGCCAGCAGGTAGTCGAGGATTTCGCTGCGGTTGAACATGGCCGCCAGCATCAGCGCGGTGCGGCCATCCTGCGCGGCGGCGTCCACCGGTACGCCGTGCTCCAGCAACAGGCGGATCATGGCCAGGTCGCCCTTGAATGCGGCACCGGCGATGGGTAGCTGGCCGTTATCGTTGGCAATCAGCGCGTCGGCGCCATGCGCCAGCAGCACGCGCACTGCGTCGTGGTGGCCGTGGTAGCTGGCCAGCATCAGCAGGGTGTCACCCTTGTGGTTGCGCAGGTTGGCCGGCAGGCCGCTGGCAAGCAGGCGCCCGAGCATCTCGGCATCGCCTTGGCGAGCACGTTCGAACACCTGCTCGGCGAAGGCGGCGGTTTCGTCGTCGGTCATGGTGGCAGGCGTGGGTTGGCTGGACATTTGGAACCTCCTGGCAGAAATCGTTGCCCAAGTCTTTGTCAGGCAAGGCTGCCGGGTCAAAGGTTCAGATTCTATCGGGCCGATAGCTGGCCACGGGTCGTGCAATATGCACTGTGCAAAATGCACGACCGTGCAGCTTGCACGACAGCGCTTCGAAAAAAAATGCGTAAACAACTGAATTTAAAGGGATTTTTCAGAAAAAACTTCCTGGCACGGTCACTGCAACGATCAACTCATGTCTGCCACGCAACAGCCAGGAGTTGATATGGACCTCATCCAGGAAAAGTTCGTTTCGGTATTTTCGGCCTACCAGGTGAATACCCAGGCCCGACCCGACGGCGGTGTGCTGCTGACCCTGCGCGCTGCTGATGGCAAGGTCACCCGCCGGGTACTGACCTATACGCAATTGCACAGTGCCGAACAGCTTTCGTGGGCGATCAGTGCGATTCGCCGGGATCTGGCCGAACAGGCCAGTGAACTGCCGGTGATTTCGATGCTGCAGAGCCAGCAGCGGTTTGCCTTGCCGACTTATCGCTGAGTTTTGTGTTGGTTTATCTGGCTTCTTCGCGGGCTTGCCCGCGAAGAGGCCGGCAAAGCCATCACAACTCATCAATGCCCAGAAACGCCCGCGCAGTCACATCCCCGGTAAACCTCGGCTGCATCCCCTGCTCGCTGCCATACAACCGCAACGCCAGGCAAAACGGCGCATTGCCCAGCTCGACCCAGCGCCGGGTCCCCGCTGGCACCACCAGCTGGTCACCCTTCTCGCACAGCACCGAATACACCCAATCCCCCAACCGCAGGCCAACCTGCGCCCGCCCGCTGACCACGGCAAACACCTCGTCGGCGTCATGCACATGCTCATCGCGCACATCCACCTGCGCCGGGGCCTCGCCGTCACGGTTGAGCACCACGAAGGCTTTGCTGCCATGCGCCGTCATCAACTGGTCCAGGTGATCGCGGCAGGCCTCCAGCACCTCGTCCTGGGCCGTGCCCGGGCGCACCCGCAGGCCATGCTCGGCCTGGGTAAAGCGCACGCCCTGCTCGGCCAGGGTGGCGGCGATGTCGTCGTGGTGGGTCAGCACCTTGTTCGGCAGTTCCGGGCTGGAGGGGTGGAAAACGCTGAGAATGCTCATCAGGGGCGGGTCCTGGTCGGTTGCGAACAAAGGGCAATGATAACGGCTGCAGCCAAGGCTGCGGCACTGGCCATACCAAAGGTGAAGGTGGGGCCCAGCAGTTTCCAGCTGTAACCCGAATACAACGCCCCCAGCGCACCGCCAGTGCCCGACAGCGCCGCATACAGCGCCTGGCCCTGGCCCTGCTGGCGGGCGCCGAAGCTTGCCTGGACGAAAGCGATGCTGGCGGCATGGAAGCAGCCGAAGGTGGCAGCATGCAGCACCTGGGCGAACACCAGCACCGCCGGCTCACCGGCCAGGTTGCCCAGCAACAGCCAGCGCAGCGCCGCCAGCACGAAGCTGGCCAACAGCACCTGCTGCACCGAAAAGCGCGCGAAGATGCGGCTCATGGCCATGAACACCAGTACTTCGGCCACCACCCCCAGCGCCCACAGCAAGCCAATGGCACCCCGGGCATAGCCCAGGTGTTCCAGGTGCAGGGTGAGGAAGGTGTAGTACGGCCCGTGGCTGAGTTGCATCAGTGCCACGCAGGCGTAGAACGCGATCACCCCGGGCGCCCGCAGCTGCTGCAGGAAGCCGCCCGCGCCGCTGCGCTCGCCCTGCTCCACCGGCTGGGCATTGGGTACCCACAGGCTGGCGGCGACGATGCCGGCCATGATCGTGACCAGCGCCACCGGGTAGATATCCAGGCTCAGCCACTCGAACAGCCGGCCCAGGCCGACCACGGTGAGGATGAAGCCGATCGAGCCCCACAGGCGCACCTGGCTGTAGCGCGCGGTTTGCCCGTGCAGGTGGGCCAGGGTGATGACCTCGAACTGCGGCAGCACCGCATGCCAGAAGAACGCGTGCAGGGCCATGACCAGCGCCAGCCAGGCGTAGCTTTTGCCTAGGAAGATCAGGGCGAAGGTGGCCAGGGTCGACAATGCGCCCAGGCGCACGATCAGCAGGCGCTGGCCGGTGCGGTCACCCAGCCAGCCCCACAGGTTGGGGGCGATGCAGCGCATGAGCATGGGGATGGCCACCAGCTCGCCGATGCGTGCCGGAGAGAAGCCCAGGTGGTCGAAGTACAGCGCCAGGAACGGGGCGGTGGAACCGAGCAGGGCGAAGTAGAACAGATAGAAGTTGGACAGACGCCAGTAGGGGATTGGTTGCATGGGATGGCCTATGGGGTTGCCGGTACTGGCCCTATCGCCGGCAAGCCAGCTCCCACAGGTACCCCACAATGTTCAGGCTTGTGGTAGTCCTGTGGGAGCTGGCTTGCCGGCGATAGGGCCAGTGCAAGCGAATCAGAGCTGGCCCAGCACCGGGGTATTCACCTTCACATCGGCATTCTGCGCGCGGTGGCGCAGCAGGTGGTCCATCAGCACGATGGCCATCATCGCCTCGGCGATCGGCGTGGCGCGGATGCCCACGCACGGGTCGTGGCGGCCTTTGGTGATGACGTCCACCGGGTTGCCGTCGATGTCGATGGAGCGGCCCGGGGTGGTGATGCTGGAGGTCGGCTTCAGCGCCAGGTGGGCAACGATCGGCTGGCCCGAGGAAATACCGCCGAGGATGCCGCCAGCATTGTTGCTGAGGAAGCCTTCCGGGGTCAGTTCGTCACGGTGCTCGGTGCCGCGCTGGGCCACGCTGGCGAAGCCGGCGCCGATTTCCACGCCCTTGACCGCGTTGATGCTCATCAGCGCGTGGGCCAGTTCGGCGTCGAGGCGGTCGAAGATAGGCTCGCCCAGGCCCGGCATGACGCCTTCGGCGACCACGGTGATCTTGGCACCCACCGAGTCCTGGTCACGGCGCAGCTGGTCCATGTAGGCCTCCAGCTCCGGCACTTTGCTCGGGTCAGGGCTGAAGAAAGCATTCTGCTCCACCGACTCCCAGGTCTTGAACGGGATTTCGATCGGGCCCAGCTGGCTCATGTAGCCGCGCACGGTAATGCCCTGGGTGGCCAGGTATTTCTTGGCGATGGCACCGGCGGCCACGCGCATGGCGGTTTCGCGGGCCGAGCTGCGGCCACCGCCGCGGTAGTCGCGGATGCCGTACTTGTGGTGGTAGGTGTAGTCGGCGTGGGCCGGGCGGAACAGGTCCTTGATCGCCGAGTAGTCCTTGGACTTCTGGTCGGTGTTGCGGATCAGCAGGCCGATCGAGCAGCCGGTGGTGCGGCCTTCGAACACGCCGGAGAGGATCTCCACCTCGTCGGCTTCCTGGCGCTGAGTGGTGTGCCGGCTGGTGCCGGGCTTGCGCCGGTCGAGGTCGTGCTGCAGGTCGGCGAGGGAAATTTCCAGGCCCGGTGGGCATCCATCGACAATGGCGACCAACGCCGGGCCATGGCTCTCGCCAGCGGTGGTGACAGTGAACAGCTTGCCGTAGGTATTGCCGGACATGGACGCTCCGCGAGATCTGCCTGAAGTGAACGAAAGCGGCAGTATACAGATGGATTGATCGCCTGTGCTGGCCTCTTCGCGGGTAAACCCGCTCCCACAGGGCAGTCACAAGATGCGAAAATTGTGCTGTACCTGTGGGAGCG
Organism: Pseudomonas sp. LSJ-87; assembly: GCF_032971465.1. NCBI lineage: Bacteria > Pseudomonadati > Pseudomonadota > Gammaproteobacteria > Pseudomonadales > Pseudomonadaceae > Pseudomonas > Pseudomonas sp. LSJ-87. Next base: position 223,421 of record NZ_JAWJYQ010000015.1, read on the forward strand.
GGTTTACCCGCGAAGAGGCCAGTACAGGCAACCTCCCCTTCGAACCTTCCCGCAAACACTGGGTCAAACCCTCATCTCCCCATGTAGTACCGCATGATGTCGCGCCTCGTCGCCCTCTTCTTCCTGCTGTGCACCGGCCTGGCCCAGGCCGCCGCCCCCACCGTGCTGCAACGCCCGATCGACCTCGACACCGGCCAGGGCGTGCTGCACGGCAGCCTGCTGCTGCCGCAACAGCCCACCCCGCCACCGGTGGTGCTGATCATCGCCGGCTCCGGCCCCACCGACCGTGACGGCAACAACCCGGCGTCAGGCCGGGTCGACAACCTCAAGCGCCTGGCCCTGCTGCTGGCCAACGAGCACATCGCCAGCGTGCGCTACGACAAGCGCGGGGTGGCCGCCAGCCAGCCGGCCACGCCCGACGAGCGTGACCTGAGCGTGGAGCGCTACGTGGCCGACGTGGTCGCCTGGAGCCACAAGCTCAAGGCCGACCCGCGCTTTGGCCCGTTGATCCTGATCGGCCACAGCGAAGGCGCGCTGATCGCCAGCCTGGCCGCCGAGCAGGCCGGCGCCAGCGCGGTGATTACCCTGGCCGGCAGCGGCCGGCCGCTGGCCGAGGTGCTGCGCGAACAGCTGGCCCAGCGCCTGCCGCCGGCACAACTGGCCGGTGGCAGCGCCCTGCTCGACCGCCTGCAGGCCGGGCAGACCAGCCTGGAGGTGCCGGCGCCGCTGCGCCAGGTGTTCCGCCCCAGCGTGCAGCCCTACCTGATTTCGCTGTTCCAGCAGAACCCGGCGGCGGCCTTTGCCCGCCTGCCCATGCCCGCGCTGATCGTGCAGGGGCGCAACGACGTGCAGGTGGGCGTGGTCGACGCCGAACGGTTGAAGGCTGCCAAGCCGGATGCCCAACTGGTGCTGATCGATGGCATGAACCACATGCTGCGCATCAGCCCCAAGGCGATGAGCCAGCAGCGCGACAGCTACCTCAACCCTGAGTTGCCGCTGGCAAGGGAGCTTGGCGAGCAGATTGTGACGTTTATCCAGCATTTGCCTTCTGCCTGACCCTCAGGTCTTGGCCGGTACGGCCGATATTTCAGTATTAGCGGAACTTTGGGGCCGCTGGCGCGCCCCATCGCCGGCAAGCCAGCTCCCACAGGAACACAATAGGCCTGAATGCCCTGCGGTCCCTGTGGGAGCTGGCTTGCCGGCGATGGGCTGCGCAGCAGCCCCTGCCGCATGCCCGTACCCAAGGACAAGCCCTGATGACAACCGCCCCCGCCGCCGTAGAGCCGGCCGAAGAGCCCGAGGAAAGCACCGCCCTCCCCTGGGCCGAGCTGGCCGCCGAACATTTCCAGCTGTTGCGCCTGGCCGCCCTGCCCACCGACCGCAACACCGGCGCACGGCCGCTGCGCTTTGTGCAGTTCGGCTATGCCGAACGCCACGACAAGGCCCACAGCCTGTTGCGCATGGAAATCCAGCTGCCCGGGCAGAAGGTGCACAAGGAACAGAACCGCCTGGACATTCGCGTCGACCACACCGCGCGCCTAGTGCGCATCGGCAATGAACATGGCCTGCAACTGGAGCCGCTGAACCGTGGCATTGGCCGCTTCTTGCTGGCCCAGGCCGCGCAGTGGCTGCAGCGCAAGTGGTCGCACTACCAGATCGAGGGCATGGCGCTGCCGAGCAAGGATGCGCTGAACGAAGATTCACGCCTGCGTCGTGACCACTGCCTGCGCGGGATGGGTATCGAGGTGGAGTACGAGGACAGCCAGCATCTGAAGGGCCGTACCGTGGAAATGACGGTGGGCCAGCTCAAGGGCGCGTGGAACAGCGAGCGCTTGCAGCGAGTGGGGATACTGGATGCTGCCGGCCTGCTGCAGCAGGCTGACCAGCAGTTGCAGGAGAAGGAAGGGCAACTGCGTGAGCGGGATGAACGGGTTGCCAAGTACCAGCGTGAAGATAGTGGGTTGCGCTTTACCATTACCTGCCTGGTGGCGTTTGCGGTGTTCCAGGCCGGGTTGCTGATCTGGATTGCCACGCGCTGACACCGCGTTGCCTGCTTCGCGGGCTTGCCCGCTCCCACAGGAATTGCGCAAAGCCTGAGGACAGCGCTGTACCTGTGGGAGCGGGCAAGCCCGCGAAGGGGCCCTGAAGTCAGACCCGGGCCTTGAACAGTTCCTGATGCTGGCGGCACTGCTC